>NZ_CAWUDG010000015.1:0-123440 GCF_963920885.1 Anabaena sp. CCY 0017
CTTGTCCTCCTCTTTATTTATTAAGGGTTTTACGTTAAGTTGACACCAATGAGCAGTGCTAAACCCCTACGAAATATGTACGTTTTAGTTTTGTACATATTTGGTACTTATTGTCAACGCGTAAGTCCTATAAATTTTGCCAACTTTTACCAGTATTGAATATGGGATTTTCAAAGCCTCTCTCTATGAGGGAGAGGTTTAGAGAGTGGTTATTCAGTCATTTTGGCAATTGACAAATAACCTCTCAACACTTTTTGATCACTTCTAATAGTTGGCTAGGATGGTTAATCAAAAAATCGGGATTTTGTTGAGCTAAAGCTTCTGGAGAATTGAAACCCCAAGCGACTGCAATCACTTTAATATTAGCTTTTCTGGAAGCTTCTATATCTCTAGTTTCATCACCGACATAAATGACGGCTTGAGTTTTGAGTTGTTTTTGTCTTAAAACGTTATTAATTATGGTGGTTTTACCAAAAATTGTGACTCCTGAATAAATAAAGTCGAATAAATATGCTAATTCGTTATTTTTTAGAAAAGCCGTCACATTTTCTTGAGAATTAGACGTGATAATTCCTAATCGATAACCTTCTTCTTGCAATTCTATTAAAGCGGCGTGAATACCTGGTATCGGTCTTAATTCTTGAATTTTTTGTTTTAATTCTCCTTTAACTTTTTTAAGTAAAAACGGAATTTTAAATAAAGAGATTCCTGAGTATTTAATAATTTCTCTAGAGCTAAAGGTTCTTAACCGAGCCAGTTCTTCTGGAGTAATTTGGATATAACCAAACTCTACAGCTAAACGATTGGCAATAGTCACAAGAGCATCTACTGTATCCGCTATTGTGCCGTCAAAATCAAAAATAATTACTTTCTGGGTCATTCTTTAAGTTTGGATGCGTCAAGATTAGCACGGGCGTTTCGTCTGAACATTTCTGGCTTAATCCGCCGCAAGGCTGATGCGGGAAATCGTTTATCCCACTCCTCGGTTGAGATGTTGGCTAATTCTATCAGCTGAGGTGCAATATTAGCAGGATACGGTTGAAAGTCTGTTACATCGGTTGTCTGGGAAAAACGCTGATTCCACGGACACACATCTTGGCAAATGTCGCAACCAGCAACCCAACCTTGTAAATTAGGTGCTATTGTCTCTGGTAATGTTTCCGACCGATTTTCGATGGTATGATAGGCGATGCAGCGATTAGCATCGACTACAAACGGTTGGGTAATTGCGCCTGTGGGACAAGCGTCTAGACAACGAGTGCAGCTACCACAGTGTTCTGTATGTGGGCGATCGCTCTCTAATTCCAGATTAGTGATGATCTCTCCTAAGAATACCCAAGAACCATATTCTCTAGTAATCACATTACCATTTTTGGCAATCCAACCAATCCCGGCTCGTTGCGCCCACACTTTATCTTGTACCGGGCCAGTGTCTGCATAATATCTCGCTTCAATACCAGCCCCCAATGATTCTAGCCAGAACATCAGCGCCTTGAGCTTTTTATGCATGACCTTATGATAGTCCCTACCCCAGCCATAGCGAGAGATTTTGGCATATTCTTCGCCTTCAGGACGTTGATCTGGGGTGTAGTAATTGAGGGCGACAGATATAAGCGATCGCGCCTCTGGCATAATTAAGCTTATATCTTGACGCTTGGGACTATTCATCCACTCCATATCAGCGTGATAACCCAAACTTATCCATGCTTGTAACCTCTGCGCGTCTGTATTATCTACCCCATCTACAGCCGTAATCCCAACTTTGTGGAAACCCAACTCTCTGGCTTTTTCTTTAACTACACTGCTGCTAGTCACAGAATGCTGTTCCATTTTTCTGATGTGAATTTAGCCCCAATCATAGGCAACTTATTTATACATTATCCTTTGAAAACCAGTGTTCAACATTTGCGAATATACATACATATAATAATTAGGAGTATGTCAGCAAATCTCTGTGCTTCGCAAAGCAGTAGCTGATATGAGTGTTGATCCTTTTTTTGAGTAATGAGTGCTGAGTGGGTAGGGGCGGGTTTAAGCAATCAGTCTGTGGTTCGTCGAAATCCTTAGTAAACCCGCCCGTACAGGAGTAATGAGTGCTGAGTGCAAACAGACAAAGAGACGGGGAAATATTCGCACTTTCGGCAATCTATTTCTAGAGTATCTTTTTTTTATTCTATTTTTATCTTTTAATTAACTTCAGCTAGCGTAATGAAGATAAATATATGACAACTGCTGAATCTATGCAGGCAACGCAGAGAAATGTCGCCCCTATCAACACTGAAAAATTCCAGATAGACGGAATCGCCGAACCCATTATCCAGCTTTACTTTGAGACTCTCAACGCCGGAGAATATACAGCAACTGCGGCACTATTTGCTGATCATGGCGTGATGTATCCGCCTTTTGAATCTGGTATTGTGGGACGAGAGGCGATCGCTCTATATTTAGAACAAGAAGCTGACAATATTCAAGCTTGTCCCCGTCAAGGAATTGTCGAAACTTGTGAAAATGACCAAACCCAATTTCAGGTAACAGGTAAAGCGCAAACTTCCTGGTGTGGTGTTAATGTCACTTGGTTTTTTATCCTCAACCAACAACGGCAAATTATCAGCACCAAAATCAAACTATTAGGTTCTCCCCAAGAGTTACTTGCTCTGCGCCAACCAGATTAGCCTCCATTTTGAATTGAGTTATTTTTTGGTAACGGATGCTTGTAGCAAAGAGCGCATTAACAATTTCCGACCTAAATCAATATCTGAGGGCGAACATTGCCATTCTGGGTGTGCAGTCATTAATAAGCTATCTAAGGTTTCTTGGTCAAACAGATGCCAAACCGGAGCATGATTAATTTCTTCTTCCACAGCATAACAGTTAGGACTGACACAGTGAATTGTGCAATCACTGGCAATTCTGTTCACAGTCATTTGTTCTCCAGGCTGCAAAGAGCGAAATTGGCGGATAGCTTGCTGCAATTCACTCATTGAAGAAACTACTAATCCAGGTATAGCTATTGTAAAATTTTTGTCTCCATTGACTGTAATCCAGTAATGACGACTGGGATCGATACCCTGTAGCCAAGGTGATTCGTCATCCAGGCGATAGCGTGGCGACAAACAAAATAAAGCTTCCATAGATTTCGTCATAACAACTTTGGTTGATTTTCGTGTAATTATTTACACCCTTGGCTAATACTGGATTTGTAGAGCTATTGCCATTAGCTGTTTGTGTAGATATAAAATTGGCAGTTAAGCTTGCTACTGTATCCAGTATTTAATAATTACCAGTCATAAATCAACTTAAATTAGCAAAAATTATTATCTAACTTAACATATATTAATAAATTCACTTTTAGTTCCGCCTCAGTAGCTGGATTTAATAGGCGAGGTTTAATAACCTCATACAGAGGAATTTTCAGCAGTTTGTCAATTTATCTGAATTTAATAAATAAAAAAATGAACCCTGTAATGATAAATACAGAAAAAACAAGCTGCCTGAAAGTCGTTTCTTAGCTCGGTGAGGTAGGTTGCCTCAATGAAAAAGGATCGTCATCTCCAAATTAAACTGCCCAAATTGTCACAATTGTTAACTAGTTAATTCTGGTAGAGTAGCTTCTAACTTCAGGCAATTAGCCCCATCAACTTGCAACTGATATTCAACATTATCCATCAGACGATTCATAATCAGCCATCCATAACCGCCTTCTTGTTTATCTGTAGGATTAGGCGGAAAGTAAGTAGACATATCAAAGCCTTCGCCATAGTCCCAAATTTCTATCGCAATATCTCGGTTTTTCAGTTCCAAGCGCAGCAGAATCGGTAAACTAGGCTGTTCTTTGTGGGCATGACGGACTACATTTGAATATGCTTCCACCAAAGCTAGGCGCAAACGACTTGATTGCCTTGACCAATCAACTGATTCTTTGAGATGGATTTTTAAGCATCCTAGTAACCAGCTTTCAACAATATTTAAATAATTCAGATCACTTGGTACATGAAGCTCACTTTTCATTACCTAAAAAACCTCCAGAGAAAGTATAGTTTGATCATCTTCTTGAACGTGATTATCTGCCTGAATTCGAGCGAGTAAATTCTCCAGAGATAACGGTTGGGGTTCTCTTTGTAAGATTTGCCAAAGCCCTTCTTGATTGAGCATAGAACGCCTAATTAGCTGTCCGTTATCCTCTATATTTTCGTAATTTAATAATTGATTTGATACCATCGCTTCGGTAATGCCATCACTAGCTAATAATAAAGAATCTCCAGAAGCAAGAACTAAGCGACCCGACTCTGCCTGCCATTGAGGCAAGATACCCAAAGGAATGCTACGTACTTTGAGATAATTAGGGTTAATACCTACAGTAGTTTGATGTGACCAAAGCAGGGGATAGATGTGACCGGCATTAGCATAAACTAATTCTTTAGTGGTAGGAGTGTAACGAGCTAAGATCAGGGTAATAAAGCAATTGTTGCTAATCAAGTCATCACAAAGAGCATTGTTGAGGTTATGTAATACTACATTGGGTTCGGCTGGTGTTTCTTGAGCTAATTCCCGGCGTAATACCGAAATTGCACTAGCCATGAATAAAGCAGCTGGAACACCCTTACCGGAAACATCACCTACAGCTAACCATAAATCGCCCTTGGGATGAACAAAGACCTCAAAAAAATCGCCTCCCACTTCATGCGCCGGGTAACAACAGGCTTGCACCTTCCCACCTGGGATATCAGGTAACGTTTGGCGTAGCAGATTGTTTTGAATTTGGCGAGCAACTTCCAATTCCGTTTTGAGTTGTGCTTGCTTTTCCTGGAGGCGCTGGTAGAGTTTTGCCTGGGAGAGAGCTAAAGCTGCTTGTTCAGCTACACATACCATCAAGTCGATTTCTTCCTCTTGCCAAAGTTGCTCGTCTCCCCACTGGTAGATAGCAAGAATTGCTAGCAAATGCTGCTGATAAGCCAGGGGTACAACCATCTGCTGACAGTGCTGGCCATCATAAGTCTCTTGAGTCAGTTGATAATGGTGAGTTTGCAGAACTTTTTCAATTAATATACTGGGGTCATAAGCACAATTAGCTAAACTAGACTTAGAATCCACGTAGCAAAATTCGTCTTCTGTCAAGCGGTCTCTTTCCACTGGTCTAAGCAAACAACAAGTAGTTGCAAATGTCTGTCCAATGGTAGTGACAATTCTTTGCAGCATACTGTCATAATCCAGGGATTCCCGAATTGCCGTTGTCACCGCATTGAATAAAGATTCTCGACGCAAAGCGCGACTTAATTCGCGGGTACGCCTCTTGACTAGGCAATATATATCAGTGGCTTGCTCAACTAATGCTTTAAGTTGATCAGGACTCCAGGGTTTGGTGATGTACTTGAATACTTGACCGGAGTTAATTGCAGCTACCAAATCCTCAACATCAGTAAAACCAGTCAGTAAAATCCGAATGGTATCGGGAAAGCGGGGGACTGTGAGACTAAGAAACTCAGTACCGTTCATTTCCGGCATTCTTTGATCCGAAATAATCACGGCCATCTCGCCTTCTTTGTCCAGAATTTGGAGCGCACTCAGGGCATCATGAGCTTTGTATACTTGAAAATTTCGCCTAAAAGTACGATAGAGTAAGTCTAAGTTATCCGGCTCATCGTCTACGACCATGAGCTTTAATTTTGCTATGTCTGTTAGAGTCATATTTGACTGGAAATTTTGGGATACTAAAATGGCGAGATTTGGCAATTTTTATCCCACCTGTTACCTAAAGATTAAAAGTAATCTTTAAAGAGAAGTTACCCACTTTGAACTGATGAATTTACTCACAGTTTTCAACTTTAGTGGAGTTGACTTGATGATATTTACACTCACATTTAACTTTATCCCACCAATCCAGAACGCAAGGCGCGTACTGCCGCTTGAGTGCGGTCATCAGCACATAGCTTATTCAGAATATTTCTGACGTGTGTTTTCACTGTGCCAACGGTAATATAAAGTCGTTCGGCAATGAGTGCATTGCTACAACCTTCGACGATCAACTGTAACACTTCTAACTCCCTTTCTGTAAGGGTATAAGCGTCAATATTTTCCTTCTCCTCAGATTCTGAGTTTAGGGAAATATTTTGATGATCGGTGGCAACGGTTTGTCGCCAGGAGGGACTCTCCTGTGCTTGTTGTAACACAATTCGCGCGATCGCTGGATCAATCCACGCATTGCCATCGTAAGTGACTCTCACGGCTTCGAGTAAATTATCAAACTTGATATCCTTCATACAGTACGAGTCAGCCCCAGCTGCAAAAGCTGCCAGCACAGCTTCCTTGTTATCCTGGAGCGTTAAAATCAGCACTTTGGTTGCTGAATCGTCTCCATTAGTGAAGGCTTTTAATTCCCTTGTCAGTTCAATACCATCCTTGTCTGGTAAACCAATATCGACAATGGCAATATCTGGTCGTACCTTTTTTAACATTTTTAGCCCTTCTGCCGCATTAGTAGCTTCTCCGACAATTTCAATTTCTTTCCTTTGTAGTAAAGCTGTCCGAATCCCTACACGAGTGAGGTCATGATCTTCAATCAGAGCAATCCGAATTGTATTCATAGTCAAATTCCACACGTTACATTACTTTAACTTTAGAATGGAGTCCACGAATCTCTTCGCTCTGGAAGCCCACTAATGTGATTTAGAGAAAATACTTGCTCAAAAATCCCATATAGATGCAGTTTCAAGATATTTGGACAGCACTTAACCTCAATTAGTTTCTTCTTACTTTCTATTGTGGCAGGTGTGTGAACTCGCAAGATGAGTTAAATTGAGCTAAAACCAATGTTTTTGGTTTGGTTTGCCATAGATAACCGTAAAATCGCGGATTAAGAGCTACTTAAGTAATATAAAGCCGTTTTGTTACATACTGTTGCAATTACCAAATTTTGCAAATTTTAATGTAGCCTATTAAATTATTGAGTCAGTAATTATTCTAGTTTTAGCTGCCTAATGAGATAAATTATTTATTGCTAAATTTTCGACGCACGGTCTCTGAAAAAATTTGATAAACTTACGGTCGGGAGAATTTGGTATGAGTCTAGTTCAAGATTGGGCTATGTTTAAATCGCCTCAAGTGTTTTCGGTACTGGGAATACCAGTTCATGTGATGAGTAATTATCCTGGCTGGTTGCTGGAATGCCTGCAACACAGCAGGGGTACTCATGTAGTTACGCTGAATGCAGAAATGACAATGCAGGCAGAACAGAATCAAACTCTGGCTCAAATTATTCAAAATGCCGAGCTAGTAATTCCAGATGGTGCGGGAGTAGTTCTGTATTTGCGATGGCTGTTTTGGCAAGAAGTACAGCGTTGTCCTGGGATTGAGCTAGCAGAAACCCTGTTGCAGGAACTGGGACAACAAAAATCAGAGGCCAAAATTTTTTTCTACGGTGGAACACCTGAAGTAGTTGTAAAAGCAGCAGAATTTTGGCATCAGCAAACTCCTACCTTGAATTTAGTAGGTACTCATTCTGGCTACCATACCCCAGAAGAAGAAGAGCAGTTAAAACAAACACTCACCCAATTGCAGCCACAAGTCATTTTTGTGGGTTTGGGAGTACCACGTCAAGAGTTATGGATTGCCCAAAACCGTCATTTATGCCCCGAAGCAATTTGGATTGGTGTTGGTGGTAGTTTCGATATTTGGTCAGGGGTCAAAACTCGCGCTCCGGCTTGGTTAGGAAATAACAACTTGGAATGGCTGTATCGGCTATATCAAGAACCCTGGCGTTGGCGGCGGATGTTGGCTTTACCGCAATTTGCTGTGAAAGCTTTTATTTATCGTTTGACTGCAAGGGGTGCAATATAGGGCTGAGGGCTGAGACGCGATAAATCGCGTCTGTACAAGAACAGAGTGTAATTACTTAGTTAAATATTCGGTGCTTTAACAAATTTTTATTTTTGGACTTTCTATTTGAGATTCCTGGCTTCTAAGTGGGAATCCTGGTGTTAAGGTTAATTTCAAATCACAAATTTCCGGCGATTTGGTTGAGGATGTGAGGAAACTTGAGTAATGCCAGTATTAACAACCACAAAAAATACTGATAAATCAGACAAAACGGCAGATAAAAAGAGTCAACAGCATACTAGTAATACGGCGGTAATGGTACAGTTGCAGTCTGTGACCAAAACCTACGCCAATGGCTGTCACGCCTTATTGGATGTGAATCTGGAGGTGAAACAGCAAGATTTTTTGTTTATTACAGGGCCAAGTGGTTCGGGTAAATCCACCCTGTTAAAACTCTTGTATGGTCAAGAGTTATCCACTCAGGGTGATGTAATTGTTAATGGCTATAATATCAAGAGTTTACGAGGCGATCGCTTGTCAGGATTACGGCGACGCATTGGGATTGTATTTCAAGACTATAAATTGATTCCTCAGCGCACAGTGGCAGAAAATATTACCTTTGTGTTGCAAGCTCAAGGATATACTCGTAAGGAAATTCATCGACGGTTAGCACCAACTTTGAAGTTAGTAGGTTTACTGAGTAAAGCTGACTGTTTTCCCGATCAACTTTCTGGAGGAGAACAACAACGGGTAAGTATTGCGCGTGCGATCGTTGGTACACCTCCGTTACTTTTAGCTGATGAGCCAACAGGTAATCTTGATTCTGACAATTCTTGGCAAGTAATGCAGATTTTACAAAAGTTAAATAACTTTGGAGCAACAGTAATTGTAACTACTCATGATGAACAATTGGTACGTCGGTGCAATCATCCAGTAGTGCAAGTCCGTAATGGAAAAATTTATAGACAATCACCAAAGGTTCAAAATCATTAGATATCAACCGAATTTAAAGGTGCATCTTTCGGATGTTCCCCTCAGCCATTTGCTGGTCGGGTTTTTGACCTCTGCTACATCTATTAAATTTAAAGTTAGTCTAGTGGAAAATATTTATGGAGTAGAAGCCAACCCTGGATCTGGATTTTCAGAGAGATTTTTAATCAATCTTTCAAAAAAGGCTAACTGCTCGTTAAATTGTTCAATCTCAAGTAAATATATTAGTTCTTTGTCACCTAGCAACTTATCTGTTGGTAACTCTTCCAGGCGTTTGTCAATCTTTGCAAATAGTTTTTCTAAATCTTCTATAGCTAGGTTAATCTCAGAATTATCAAATGGTTCTCCAGATTGTTTAGCTCTATCTTTTAATTGCTGTATAAATAATCTTGTCCGTCCCGCCATTTTTGCATAACGTTGAATTAATTTCAGAATTATTCCTGGGAATTTAACTTTTGTAAAGAAACTGAATGCTTCATCAAATACTTCTGTTCCTAAATTACCCAATCTCGTAATAATTAATCTCTTGACTTTCTCGATAATTTCTTGGGTTTGTTTACGCTGATATGGTTCCAGCATCTGCAATGCTTGATGTAATTGACCAATTTCATCTGGTGTTAATTTTGCTAGTATATGAGGTTGTTTTTCCGGTTCTTGCTGTATTTCTGCTTGTGGAGATGGATTAACTGCTAAGTTTTGCTGATTTTCAGCAGGTACAACAGATAACAACTGTTCTTGTTCCTCTGAATCTGGGGGAATATCTGGAGTCAGTTCAATTTGGTTAATTGCTTTTTCCGTCGATACATCTCCAGAAATCACAGACATTATATCCGGGAGATATTCATCCATTGTGGCTATGTTGGCGTAAACCAACTGTTTGATGAGCGCAAAACTCACTCTGTCACCTTCTACATCAATACTGGTTTTGTAGCGAATTTCGCCATCATTAAAGTCCATCTCAAAGTTGCCAATAACTATACCAAAATTAGCTCTAGTAATGAACTCAGCTATAGCCATGTGCTGAGATTCGGAAGCATTTTGGGGGCAAATTGAATAAAAAACGAATTGTTCCTCTTCTTCTCTAGCTTCGGCGTAGCAGTTCCATTTACCATTTTTTCCCTGAAACCCCAGACGCAAGGCTAGTTTTCCTTGAATTTTGGTGAAAGGCCAATCGTCTTGGGTGAGGAAGTTAATTATTGCTTGAAAAATTGGTTGTGTTGAAGTGTTATCTTCTGGGGTATCTTGGGTTAATTCTTGGAAGAAGTTAGATATTGCCCCGATAGTTTCATTAGCGAATTCTTTAGCAGTAATGTTAAGACTATCACTGACTAAATCTTGGAAGAAGTTGGTGATACTCTCAGATATTTGTTCACTAGAAGCTGCTTCTCCTGTAAGGGTTTGGGGACTAACATAAGACCAAAATGTACGATAGCCTGTTTCACCTGATTCCTGCTGCTGTTTGACTGATAAAGCTAACCAACTTTCTGTATATAGTAGGGAGTATGGAGATTTGGGATTTTTAAATAGTTTGTTATTTTTCTCTGTTTCAGATGTTAATCCTGGCTGTTGTTGGCTGAGTTCTAAAATATAGGCTGCTGCTTCATCAGCGTTAGTGGCATTTTCTAGTAAGAGAGGGAGTAAATCGGGTTTGAGAATGGCTTCAATTTGGATATCGGGTGAGGGTTGGAAATCGCCGTTGCTCAGAGGTGTGCTTAGTTCGGGTTTGAGGTTGAATAAGGCTTCTGTTTCGATGCGTTGGTAGAGTTCACAGGTTATGCAGAAGGTGAGATGACATTCAATTATGTTGTCATCTTGTTTGGTTAGGGATAGGGTAATTGTGTGAACCGTTAGGGAAGAGCATGAGGAATCATATAGAATTAATTCGCTATTCAATTGATGATTTTTAGTTTGAACTTCCATAGAAAATTATTTTTAATAGTATAGTGTTTATAATATCCACCAGCTAATTTGTAATATTCTTGGTTAATTATCACTTAATTTGTAGAAGAAACTTTTCCATTTTCGGATTATCAATTTTTTTTAAATTGATGGGTAATCCGTATCAGCAGAATATCCGGTGGCATTTAGGCAATTAATAACCTTAGTCATGGTGTCCACTCGCTGAAAGTCCAGTCAGTCAGTAAGTCATCAATTCTAGTGCGTACTGCGGGGGCAACTTCTTCCCCATCTCGATCTGCAAGAACAATAAAGTCTTCCCAGACGGAAAAACCTGGCGTTCTGGTTAGACAAACGGGTAGTTCACTTCGTACATCAGCGATCGCTAGACACTCATATTGTTCTTGGGGATCAGAAGGAGCTTTTCTCAAACCCAAAACGGTAGGTGAGCCACAGAACTCTTCTAACGAATGATCAAGTGATGAGAGAATAGC
Organism: Anabaena sp. CCY 0017; assembly: GCF_963920885.1. Lineage (NCBI taxonomy): Bacteria > Bacillati > Cyanobacteriota > Cyanophyceae > Nostocales > Nostocaceae > Anabaena > Anabaena sp. CCY 0017. The sequence continues at coordinate 11,193 of NZ_CAWUDG010000015.1, forward strand.
CCCACTCTTGATCAACACGAATCCATGCACCTGCCACAATTTTTGTAGACTGGCTGGTATCCTTCCCATAGACTGCTCAAAGGCGCGGATACGCTCAACAGGTGTTGGCAAACCAGCCAGCATAAATCCAGGTTCATACTGGCCAATCTGAGTCTCTTCCCAATCCTTAATGTAGTAGATCAGAGTGGGACCGAGCAAACCGTCAGCTATAGCTATAGCCCAAGTTGACTGATTAAGATATTCCATAAACCGTGGCAACACACTCTTTGCTTCACTCCATATCTCATTGATAAGAGTAGTACATGGTGTGTCAACTACTCGCAACCAAGATGACGGTATTTGAGTGTGGATATGCTGAAGTTGTGCAGTGTCATAAACAGTATGGATCAAACCACCCCATTCATTGAGTAGCTGTTGCCGGACTTCCTTCCAATCTGCATCAGTTGCTATCATGTCTACTTCCTTTAAGGTGGATATGCTGCTGGAGAGGCCTGTGCTGCGGCCAGTGCGTCAGTGCGAATCTTTTGAAGAAAAGCAGCTTGTGTAGTCGGATCACTGGTTATGTTTGCATATAGAGTATGGTTTGCCGGAACTGTACTCAGGATTTTTTGAATTTGTTCAACTACTTGGTCAATTTTATCTTTAGTGAACTGCTCCAACTGCGCTTGAGTAGTGTTCTTAAATTGCGACCCAGTAAAGAGATCACCACTACTCTTGCCTGGGGCGTTAGGGTGAGAAACAGTTCCAGCAAAGCCTGCTAACTGCCCTGCACGTCGCTGGAGAAGAGAATAAGGTCCAGGATGTTTATCTTGATTGTCTTCACACTTACGACATTGTTTGTCTTCCGTAACAGCAGGTCCCTTAGTACTCGTTCCAGCAGCTGATATCTTACCGATATATGGATCTCCAAGACTAATAGACACATTAAAGTTTGTGAGGGCAGTATGGATGACTTTCTTCCACATTGAAGCAGGAATGACATTGTGCGGTCGTGTAATCCCTGAATCAGCATCGCAAGCAGGACAGGTGTTATCTGAAACAGAGACAATCTCGCTGACAAAAGTCTCTGTAGCGCCTGAAGGAGTTCCCTGACTAAAAGTAACTTCCGTGTAAGGTCGATGTGGCTTCACTGACGTATCCCGTTTTTCTTTGAAGTCAACGCTGGCTCCGTGCCGTTTTGCTGCTTCCGTACAAATTGACTTGAAGAATTCCTTTGAAGGATTGATAGTCATCTCATGACCCTTTATCTCCTGAATTAGCGGATCTAGAGATGGAGGCGCACCTGCATATGTTACCAGACCGGCAATAGTAGGGTTAAGTTTTCCATTTAAACTCCATCCTGTCTGGCTCTTATTGAAGATGATCTGGGTTAACCCCGTTTGTTTAGCTACCAGGTTGCCTAACGTTTTGAGTGAGTTTGCTCCATTGAATGTAGCGCTTTGAAGCGGAGGAAGTGTAAGCACATCAGTTTTATCATTTAACTTAGCGTCTGGATGTTCTTTTAGAAGCTTTTTTGTTGCTTGCTTAGGATCTTTCACACTTGCCTGATAGATAACTGTGCCAGATGAAGTCTTTGCGGCTTCTTGAATCAAGTTTTGTGGTGGTTGCTCGATATGTCCCATCTTGGAAGCTGCAAGCGATTTGGGTACATCAATTTTGCCTTCTTTGATATCCTTATCGTCTTTACCCTTCTTACCTTTCCCCTTAAATAAGTTCTTCGCCTTCAGCAGCAACTTGTCGATCGCCTGATCAATCCTCTGGCGAATCTTCTCAACAATAGCCTGAACCTTCTTCGCCAAATTCCCCACACCCAGCAACGAAGCCAAGAAACTAATCACCACAGGTAAAGACTTCGCTAAAGCATTTTCCACCAACTTAGCCGCACCACTCACAGCACCAGAAGCGATCGCGCCCACAGCATCTATAATAGAATTCACCAAATCCATAATTTGGCTACCACTATTGATGAAAAACATCACAATGTCGTAAATCGCCATCGCCGCCTTCACAAACGCCGAAGCGGGATTTAACAACCCAATAATCCATTTCACCCCAGCAGTAATTACCTGAGTAATTACCATGTCCTTAATCTGTGCGATTACCGTCTCTTTCAGGTCAGTGAAATCTGCCTTCACGTGTTCCCACATCCCCATAAAATCGCCACTCATCAACATGGGTAAGATTTCTGAACCTTTTTCCATCCCAGCCATCACAGGCTCACCGAACAGCTTCACCCCTTTCGTGCGAATGTAGTTCCAACTCAGTCCCAACATCTGAGTCACTAAACTAAAAATTCCTGGTAAGCTGAAAATATCTTCTGGTAATTGGATACCCATAGCACCACAGGCTCCAGTCAACCAACCAACTAAACCAGTTTGCAGATGTGTCTCAATTTTGCCCGCAAAGTTTTCAAAACCTTGTCTCAACCCAGTCACCAGGTTGCCTAAAAAGCCAATGGGATCTTTAATAATTGAGCCGACAGCACTAGCGGCTTTAGCCAACACCCCCAGCAGCATATCTTTGAGTTTATTAATACTCTCAATAGCTCCCGCCATAGCATCAAAAGCTTGAGCAAACCAAGGCTGATTTGATGCCTTCATCTCCTGAATTTGGCTATCAAGTTCCTGGAGATTTTCACTATATTGTTGAGTTAGCTGGTCAACTAATTCAGTTTCTTTATCTTGAACACTCTGCTCTAATTGATCAAAATCACTTTGAATATTTTGCGCCGCTTCTACACCTACCTGCTGAAGTGCTTCTGGCAGAGCGTTGACATAATCTTGAATTTTCTGTCTGCCTGCATGAATTTTTTCTTTCGCTGTGGTCAGTTGTTCGACAACATATTGAGAAATATCAGTCAGGCTTTGGTCTATTTCTGCTAAATATAATTCCCTTCCTTGTGTAAAGAAAGCCGTAACTTCCGATGGCACTCCTAGCAGTTCATCTTTTACCCAACGTCCAGCACCCCAAAACCCTTCATACCGTTTTTTGTACTCGGACATCTGAGGAGCAACATACTCTTCAAATTTTTTCTTCGCCGTATCCGCACCTGTCTTAAATCTGTTTGTTACCTCTGTGTCTAAACCATTGAGAACACCTTCAACATCGGACTTAGTTTGCTGATAAATGCCATCAATATCGGTAGCTATTTTAGCCCGTGCTTGCTCATCCTTGGTCTTGGTTTCATCTTGATGACCACTGACTTGAGCTAATAGCTGTTCCCGTTGACCATGCATTCCCTCTAATTGAGTTTGACTGGTGGTCTGTGCTTCAGTTTGTGCTTGGTTTAAAGTCGCTTGTTCCTGTTGACGATAGGCTTGGGGCGCTTCCACAACTTTGGTTTGAGCTGATTTCTTTGCACCGACAGCATTGATAAACTGGGGTTCATTGGAATTTGCCAGTTGTTCTTCAGTCACCTCAGCCTCAGCCATTTGCTGGTCGAGTTTTTGGCTCTCTGCTGTCAGTGGTGCAGATACCTCAGCTTCTGGCTTGGGTTTAGGTGTGGCTTTAGCAGCACCAATATCGGGGGGTTGAGGTCCCACTTCTGGATTTTCTAGTGGTTTTACTGCTTTGGGTTCAATACCACTGCTGTCAGGTGCTGCCTGGGTTTTCTCAGTCACAGGGCCAGTGGCTTGCGCTGTTGCTTCTTGCGCTTGGCTCGATAAGTCTCCCCCTACAGAGTTCAGCAGATTACTATCCTTAAATTTATCAGCCTCTTCTAAGGTGTTTGGTGCAACCGCATTGACCTTATCCATCACTTTTTGCTTGAAGGCTGCGGCGTTGAATTCTCCAGGCGGCTGCTGGTCCATCTCCTGAACTTGCTGGTCTTGGGCTTTGCTCTCTACTTCATTACTGGGTGGTTGAGCTGCATCTTGGGCTTCTTGAGCTTCTACCTGAGCTGGTTCATGTTTTTTGTTTTCTGCTGTGACTCCCTTGGCATTATTGACTACTGCTTGAAATTCTGGATCTTTTTGAGGGGAAGCAGCAGCTTTTGTTCCACCTGTGGTTTTCGCAGCACTACTGCTAGTTTTTCCTGTAGCTGGGGCTTTGGTACTATCAGCTTCACCCTGAATCTCTACTGGGGGTGCAATTGCCGTACTGTTGCTATCAGCTTCACCCTGAATCTTTACTTGGGGTGCAACTGCCGCACCGTCACTAGATTTTTCTGTAGCTGGTTCTTTGGCTCTATCCTGATTCTTAGCTGGTTGCTCTTTCTCTGGTTCAACATCAGCTACTGGTACTGATTCTTGCAGATGTTGTTGCTCTTCCTTAATTGGTTCTTGACGATTTTGCTTTGTTGATTCCTGAGAACCTTGTTTTTTGGACTGGATAACTGATTGCGCTTCAGGAGATGAGGTAAAAAGGGCTTTTGTCTGGATCTTATTTTGCTTGAATGCTTGGTGAGGATTTGATTTAGGCTGAACAGCCCCTGTTTGCTGCACTACATGAGTCAGTTCATGAGCCAATAACCGCTTACCGTCATCTACTCCCGGATTATATTTTCCTGCCCCAAAGTAAACATCTGAACCATGAGTAAACGCCTGCGCCCCCAATTCCTGATTCATCTGCACAGAAGAACTATCTGTATGCACACGTACAGAGCTAAAATCATTGCCAAAACGAGGTTCCATAAAGGAGCGTGTCTGCTCATCTAAGGGACTTCCAGAGCCTTTTTGACTTGCTAAACGGCTCTCTAAACTGGGATTTTCTTGACTGGGAATATTGCCTCCAGCCCTGTGTATAAAGCGCTGAATAAATGGGTTAGTATATATTATTGGCCTGGTCTGAGTGCTATTTCTATTGGACTCTATTTGACGCTGAATCAGTGGGCTGATGGACATTATGGGTTGTCTGGAAACATTTAACTCTACCTGACGCTGAATCAGTGGGTGGATGCTTTGGACTAAAGGTTGTTGCTGAATTGAATCGAATGGTGCTTCCGAATCAGACTGAATTGTTGGGGAATTAGTAGCAGTTGGTGCATCCATTGACATCACCTGTTCTGCCATTGAGTCTGCTTCTTGCTCGTATTTATCCCCTGGTGCGCCTATAGTGAGTTTGGTTTGGAGGGTTGTTTCTTCTTTGTTACCCTCTTGCTGTTCTGTGCTAAATTTTGAAGCCAGCCTTTGGATAGTTCCCCCGTTTGCTGATAAATCAGAGTCATTATTACCTGATTCTCCTGATTCTCCCTGTCCTTGGAGTTTTATTGCATCTTTTTTTAATTTGTTCTCTGTTTCAGGTGATTCCAACTCAAACTTTTGCCCTTCTGGTGTTGTCTGAGTCTGGATGTTGACATTACTGGTACTGAAGACACTCGATGCTGTGTGAGGGGCTTGTATTTCTGATGGTGGGGATGAATTTTGATTTTTCTGTGGTGGGACTACAAAAGAGCGTGGTTTGAATTGATTCTCTGGGGACTCTGTTGGAACTGCGGGATTCCACGAGGAACTATTTTTTTGCACTCTTTCGTAGACCATATTTTGCCCCGCTTTTGACCTAAAGTTAGGAAATATTTTTGCCGCATTGTAACTCAGTATATATTCTTTGTTGTTTGTTGTCTTTTTATCTGTGAAAAAGTTAAAAAACTTGATTAAAGAAAAATATTACTGACATTGGTTTGCAACTCGTAGTCTCGTAGTGGCGTTGTGTGTGTGTGCTATGCGAGAACACAACTCCAGTCGGGGCGGGTATGGCTACGCCACGCCAGCGATAATGGTGGGTTATGGACAATCGTCCTAACCCACCCTACAAATTGGGGATTTTATTTCTGGGAAGTCTCTATTAGTCTGTCATTTGTGTGTACGTGTACACCGTAGCTATAGGGTGGGGAGGATGCCAATTACACCATAATCAAAAACCCGTTTATCAGTACCCATAGCACTCACTTCAATTCTATCTGGATACACGTCATAGGCCGCAAAAGCTAACCTGTCAGCAGAACGTTGTGTCCACTTAGAACGACCTACAGCACGAACACCTGCACCACTCCCAGTAGTTAAATAAGTTGTGCCATCAATAGCATGAGTTCGTTCATAATGGTGGTCGTGACCATTGATGTAAAGTTGCACATTGTACTTTTTAAATAAAGGAGTGAAACGTTTAATCAGTGTTTGATTAACTCCGTAATGACCTGATGAATAAAAGGGATTATGCCCAAATACCACTTTCCAAGGTGCATCACTAAGGCTTAATTCTTGCTCTAACCAAACTACTTGTTTTTCCCAATCAGCATTACCGTTAGTATCTAAAGCAAAAAACTGCACAGCGTCACGGCGAAACGTGTAATAACGCCCTTTCATATTAAAGCCGGGATATTTAATTTGTGGATCACCGTTCTCGGTGCGAATATCGTGATTACCTAAACAAGCATGAAATTTTACGCCCTGGGTCAATAATTCTTTGTAGGGACGCTCAAAAACTGCACCGATTTTTTCAATTTCGCCATTGTTGTAAATGTTGTCTCCCGCTAAAACCACTAAATCATAAGGCTTTTGCTGGTGATAATAATTCATCGCCCCAGCTACGGCATATTGACCTCTAGCACCAGTTCCTGTGTCTGCAACCGAACTAAAACGCAATAGTAACTTTTTTTTGGGTGGGGTAGCAGCTATAACTGCTGAATCGGCAATATTAGCAATTTGGCTATTTTGACGAGCTAACTTCCAGCCTACAAGTCCTGTTCCCATAGTGCCAAGACTGCCTAAAAATAAGAATTGACGGCGTTTCAGGTTCATAAACTTACCAAACTCAATATTTAGTCAGTTTAGCAGCACTTTTTTGGTGATACATTAAGGCAAACAGGCCGCAGCATTAATAATGCCAGTTATTTGTCTTTGAGTCGCTGCTTTTGGGAAAAGTTCCATGTCACAAGACAATCAAAATTCACAACCTGATTCTTCGCCTCAACTACCCATTTGGAAGGTTAAAATCATCCAAATTCTCAGGGGGACGATGGGAATTTTAGAAACGGCGGTAGTCAAACTGGAAACTTTACCCCCACCAGGTGCTGAAGAAACACCCAGTTTTTGGCAACTTCTGGAAACACAATGGAATCGATTTTTAAGACAAGTTCGTTTGTTTATACCATCAAATGTGTCTAACAATTTGTCAGATACAGTGTTGACGGGAATTTTAGCGGTAGTTACTGTGGCGGTAGTTTGGTCAACTGCAACTGTTTTTACGAAGAAGCCGACTGAAGTAGCTACAGTTCCGCAAGTTGAAGAAGTGCCAATTGAGGAAGTTCCAGCACCTACACCGACAATAACTATTCCACCAGAGTTAACAGCACCAGAAGCAACGCCGGAACCTATCCCGGAAACAACGCCGGAACCTATCCCGGAACCAACGCCAGAACCTGTACCGGAACCAACGCCTATCGTCAAATTAACACCAGAAGAATCTTTGATCGCAGCTATTGAAAATCAAGTGGCTGAAATAAGCGATCGCTTTGCCTCTGGTCTGATACAGTCAATACAAGCTAACTTCCGTACCAGTAATTTGATTGTCAAAATTAATGACGATTGGTACACTCTCCCAGAAACTGAACAAAAGCAACTAGCGGCGGAAATATTACAACGCGCTCAAGAACTTGATTTTACTCATTTAGAAATTCTCGACTCCCAAGACAAGCTGATAGCACGTAACCCAGTTGTTGGTAATGAGATGATTATTTTTCAACAGTACAGAAACCAACCATCAAATTAGCACAATTAGGACTTTGATATGTTTAGAGACTGGTTTGCCAACAACTTGGGAGTGAGTCAAGCTCGTAAAGAGCAAGTGTACCTGGAAATATGCAATTCACTCAGCCTGGACGATGTGAGTTATTGGATTCAAGTTCTGTTCTCGGCTGGTATTGCGACCCTGGGACTAGTGCTAAATAGTCCAGCCGTCATTATTGGCGCGATGCTGATTTCTCCCTTAATGGGGGGGATTTTAGCCAATGGACTCGCACTAGCTGCGGGTGATGTAATTTTAGCGATGCGCTCACTGCTGAATTTGTTATTGAGTTGTTTGGTGGCTATTTCCTTTGCTGTATTACTGGTGTCATTACTGCCATTTAAGGAAATTACCAGTGAAATTTTAGCCAGGACTCGACCTAATATTCTAGATTTAGTCATCGCCCTATTTTCTGGTGCTGTGGGGTCTGTGGCAATTTGTAAAGAACCCAAAGGCGTGGCTACTTCCATTCCTGGTGTGGCGATCGCAGTGGCTTTAATGCCGCCATTATGCGTTGTAGGATATGGTATCGGGGTCGCTATCAGCCTCAATAGCGCTCAGGGAATACAGGTAGCTAGTGGTGGCGGCTTACTTTTTTTCACCAACTTGGTCGCGATTACCTTTACCGCCATGCTGGTATTTCTGGGACTGCATATTGATAATCATCTCGTCAGAGAAAGAGTTAGGGAATGGCGGCACACACATCCTGAAAGTGTCTGGGTTCAAGGTTTATTGGAGAAACTACCCGCATATAGTAAATTGCGGAAAATTGGCTCGCTTCCAGGGAGATTATTATTAATTTTTATTACTATTATCGCCATTATCTTTCCACTCAATCGCTCCCTCAGTCAACTTGGAAGAGAAATTGCTCTCCAGCAACAGGATAATCGTAACCGGAGTTTGGCAACGGATGTCTGGCAGAAAAACTTTGCAACCTTTCCTGATGGTGAAGCACGTTCTTTCATTAGTAATATCTCGACATCAGAACAAAATGAGAAGCTGACAATTCAACTTCAGGTGTTTACGAGTCAGCAATATTCATCTGATGAACAGGATATTTATATTCAACAGTTAGCCGCCCGTTTGGGTAAACCTCCAGAATTATTAGCCCTAAAGTTGGTGGAAATTCCCACTGCTTCCAACGAACTTTTACGCCCAGTACCGAAGGAACAACCTCCCGAACCAGTTTTAACCATCGCTCAATTACAATTAACTTTTGTGCAAGAAGTTCAATCTGCTTTGCGTGATTTGAGACTTCCCCCGCCAGCTGAAATGGTTAATTACGAGTTAGTTACTAGTCCAGTTACACCTTTAAGCATCCGAGTAGTATATCTGAGTGAACGCGATATTGATGGAGATGCTCAAACTCTAGTGGCCGATAGCGTCAGAAATCGGCTAAATTATGAGTCTGCTGTAGTGAGTATGCAAAGAATAGCCAGCAATCAAGGAGCTATATCCTTTGAGAATGAGCAATCAGAAATTACGCCAGAAAATACTCAATTATTAGACCGGGTTGGGCAAATTTTACAGCAACAGCCTAGTTTAAATCTGGAAATAATTGTCAATCAGGAAGAAGACGAGTTATCAGAAGTTGTCTTGGCGCGATCGCAAGCAATTATCGAATATCTGGAATCACAGTGGCAAATTAGTAGCGCTAATCGCATCGAGTGGAAAACAGGAACTGAGTCTCAACGTAGCGCAATACTCCAACTTACGGTAAAATCACGGAGAAACCCGCCGGTGGCAACTATGCCCGAATCGCGCTAATTGGAGACAGAGAGAAGATTAGTTATGCCAAAGACTCGTTTTTTCAGTTTCTTTCGCCATGTCAATGGGCGCACCCTGAAAAACACTTTTGCCAGGACAACCGAAAGGCGACTTTTAGGACTTGGCTCGGAAATTGCCTTCAATGCTATGTTATCGTTGTTTCCGGCGATTCTCGCATTGCTGACAGCTATCGGCTTATTTGAAGAATCCTTCCAAAATACCTTTAAACAGCTGGCAGATCAATTCAGTCAAGTCGCACCTGAAGAAGTGTTAGTCTTAGTCCGTGATTTTGCCAGTAGAGAAATTACTAACTCTAGAAATGGTGGTTTGTTTTCTGCCAGCTTTGCGATCGCCATTTGGACTGCTTCAGGGGCGATCAGTACTGCAATGGCTGCCTTCGATCAAATTCATCAAGTTCCCTCCGAGAACAAACGTCCTTTTTGGAAAGCCAAACTTGTCTCCCTAGGATTAACAAGCGGTACTATTTTACTATTTATCTTGGCTTCTTTCCTCGTATTTATCAGCGACCTACTATTAGGAATGGCGGTAAATGAAAGTAGTTATTTAACGTTTTTGCTGCATATTTGGCAACTGTTACGCTGGCCTTTGGCATTGGGGATTATTGCCACTGCCTTTAGCCTTATCTATCGCTATGGTCCAAGCGTCTGGAAATCAGGGACACCAATAATGCCGGGTGCTATGTCAGCAGCCGTTTTTTGGGCAATTCTGTCAGCCTTATTTCGGACTTATGTAGCCAATTTTGGCAACTATAACAAAGTTTATGGTGCTGTGGGTGCAGTGATAGTTTTAATGCTGTGGCTGTGGATGAGTGCGGCGGTGATGCTGATCGGCGACCAATTAAATGTGACTGTCGGTGAACAAATACACCTAAAATCAGCTAAAAACTTAATGGACAAGGAATAAAAAAATAACTACAGTATTCAAGTATTTCATCTAACCTCAAATAAGCGATCGCCTTCATGCCTGATTCTTATGGACGGGAGTATTATATTGATTCTGAAGCTCAAGCAGTCACATTGAAACGCCTACGTAGGCTGAGTCGTATCCTCGATCAAGTGGTGACTATTCCCGGAACGCCAATTCACATTGGCATAGATCCCATTGTGGGTTTAGTGTTTGGTGCTGGGGACTTTGTGGGATTTGTGCTTTCTAGCTACATCATCTTAGAAGCTGCACGAATGGGTGTACCTAAAGCTACTTTAGGCAGAATGTTTTGGAATATTGCTATTGATGGTTTAGTCGGAATTGTACCAGTAATGGGAGATTTATTTGATTTTGCTTGGACAGCTAATGAGTATAATATCAAACTATTAGAAGCACATTTGCAGTTACCTCAAAGCAGGAAACTTTAAACCATTAATTTATTTTGCCATTGTCTTAATAGCATTCCCATGATAATAATTAGAATGCTTTAAACAAATTTTTGATAAAGGAATGGAAGATTGGTGGCAGGCTACGTTTCCCCAAGGAAGGCAAAGTCTAATCATTAGTGATACAGATGGATATCCTGTACAAATTGCTTATGGGGAAGTAGGTACAGGTAAACCCTTAGTTTTCTTACATGGAATGGGTAGTTGGAGCTATAATTGGCGACACAGCATCGCTCCATTATCTAAATATTTTCGGGTGATTTGTTTTGATGCTAAAGGCTACGGTTTTTCGGAAAAACCTGGGTTGCGTCGAGAAAAAAATGGGCATCAACTGATTGAGTTAGAACGCATTCTTCAGGTGTTATGTGATCAACCTGCGATCATTGCCGCCGAATCTTTAGGGGGGTTAGTAGCTTTAGCCCTAGCTCAACACAATCCCCAACTAATCGCCCGTTTAATAGTGATAAATGTACCTGTTTTTACAGAAAATTTACCACATTGGGCAATGTCGATACTTGCCAAAACGCCACTAGAAATCTTACAAGCCATTGATTCTTGGCGTTTAGCATATCTATTTGCACCTCTAGTCAGAGAAGTTATGGCTATAGAAAGGCGTAAGGTGCTGTTCGATCCATCAATTTTGACAACTGAAGATGTGTATTGGATAACTTATCCATTTATTGAGCTTCCTGGAACTATTGTGAAAGTGGCTGAGGAGTTACAACTAGCAGCGCAGGAAATAGAGAATTGGCAAGCCAATAAACCTAATATGCTCAGTAAAATTCAAAATAATCTGGGTAATATTAAGTGTCCCACACTCATTATGTGGGGAGATCAAGATAGTTGGTTTCCTGCCAGTCATGGGGAAAAATTACATCAACGCATTCCCTTATCCCAGTTAAAAATTTTAGATAACTGCTATCATGATGCCTCTGCTGGTTCGTCTCATGTCGTAAATGCAGCTATTCTTGATTTTTTGCAAGAAACTAATTTTTTATAAAAAAAAAAGTGAGAGGAGGCATACCAAGCGCCTCTAATCTCTCACTCTGGTATTTGTCACTGTAGTGTTCAGGAATATGTACAGGCGCTGCCCTTTATTTAGGGGGCTAATGTGTATATCAATGACAATGCCCATACACATTTAATATTCCTGGTGCGACAAATACCAAGTCTAATTATTAAAGTAGTTATCAGTTATCTAGGTTAATTACTTTTTGATTATCTCGATTAATAAAACCTTTTTTGTTTTTTGTCTTCTACAATTTAACTCAGTTAATCTCACTATTGTTGCCATTTTGGCAGGTTTTTAGATTTTTCTAAATTGTTCGTATATTACTTTTTGATTGTAATTTTTAAATTTCTGGAGCAAGCAGAAAGGGTACGGTGAGGCGTACCCTTTGTACTTAAATCAGTTTTCATGTCTTTGAACCACATCTGTCATCGAGGGCGCAAGGCCTTGCGCCCCTACCAGGTGGTTTATTTACCTGAAAAAACCTGTGAAATCAAGAGTTTACAGGTTTTTGTAGGAAAAGAAGATTAATATTTCTGTAAAATTGTAGACAAAGAAGCTTGTTTACGAATATCCATCAAGTCTGCCAAAGTTTCTTTCCTTTTATCTAGTGGATGCCGATGTTCGGATGGTAGAACGGTGACTAGGGACTTTGATTTAGCTCGCATTGGCAGCATCGGCTTCAGCGGTCGCAGTGGTACAAACACTGGGGCATTCTTTACAGTCTTGGGTTCCCATTCTGGATTATGGCTTGGTTTTAAGGGTCTTGAGGCGCGAGAACTACCATCGCGTTTGATGGGTTTACGCACTTGTGGACTCTTCTTCGGACCGTTGACTAACCGGACAATCATGAAGCAACCACTAGCACAACTGAGAGCGATCGCAGCTACCAACCATAAAGGTGTAGGATTGCTATGCTCAGAGGATGTTACCATTGGCTTGGCCACTACAGCCGGAATTTCTTCTACTATTTCTACATGATCTGCATTACCAGCGTAACCCAAGCTATACAAAGCTAAGGCAGCAGTTCCAATCAGCATTGTTAACAACCCAGTTAACAGTAAGCCTGGATGACTGATCAGCAGATAGATAAAAATTTTGGAGCTACCGATTAATCCCGATTGACTCTTGGTCTGCCTTCTGACTGGGTTTGGCTCATCTTGTAAGCTGTGAGTATGTTCCATGATGACTTTCAGATTGATCCCCTCTAGCCAATGATTGTACTGGAGGAGTCAGCCATCAGGTATCCGTAGCTTAATTTGGGAATTTAGTAGCTTTTTTTTGGAAATATATGCTACCAAATCCCAAATTTTTGACTAATTTAGCGGTTTTAGTAAATTATTAATTTGGTTATGACTGCGATTCTTTGCCAGAATACCTTTCTAGCGCTAATTGAATTAACCGATCTACTAATTCGGGAAAGGGTATGCCACTATAATCCCAGAGTTGGGGATACATACTGGTAGCAGTAAAGCCTGGGAAGGTGTTGATTTCGTTAATTAAGATTTCCCCGGTAGTTTCTACGAAGAAGAAATCTACTCTTGCTAACCCCGCAGCGTCAACGGCCGCAAAGGCTTGTAATGCCATATCTTGGATTTGGCGGCTGACTGCATCTGGAATGGGGGCGGGAATCAGTAAATCTGCTTGACCTGCGGTATATTTAGTTTCATAATCATAGAAGTCACTATTGAAAGTAATCTCTCCAACGATAGAGGCTTTAGTTTGATCATTACCTAATACGGCACATTCTACTTCTCTAGCAACTACGCCTGCTTCGACTATAATCCGTCTGTCGTAAGTAGCAGCATTATCTAAGGCCGCTTCCAACTCTTGACGCGATCGCACTTTAGCAATTCCCACTGATGAACCTAAGTTAGCAGGTTTGACAAAACAGGGATAGTCTAAAGCTGTTTCAATTTCATCGCAGAGTTTGGGAAATATACAAGGATTCGACCACACTTGCGCTCTGGTTAAAGCTTTGTATTTTACCTGGGGTAATCCGGCTTGCTCAAAGGCCATTTTCATGGCAATCTTATCCATACCCAAAGCTGAACCTAAAACCCCAGAACCGACAAAGGGGATTTGCATCAATGTGAGTAACCCCTGAATCGTACCGTCTTCACCGTTGGGGCCATGCAGAATGGGAAACCACACATCTACTTCTGTGACTTGATCGGGTAATCGCCACGAACTTAGGTTTTTGTCTTCTATGTGGGGAATACCAGCGTCTAGAACTTTTTGAGGTATTTCTCCGGCTAACCAGCATCCATCTTTCTGGATGTAAAAAGGCAATATTTCGTACTTATTAGCGTTTTGTTCTGCACTTAAGGCTTTAGCGATCGCTCTTGCTGAACTAATTGAAACTTCATGTTCCCCGGAGCGACCTCCAAACAGCAGTCCCACCCGCAGCTTAGTCATTTTTAGTACCCTCTTCTGTTCTCTGGCAGATAGCGTATCATAACCTGCTGTGGTTGCTATATTTTTTTGTGAGGACTAGAAATTTAGTTTGGTTCTGCGGAATGTGGGATATGAGGAACGTTCGCGTAGCGTGCGCGAAGCGCATACCGCAAAGTACGCAAAGTACACGTTCGCGTAGCGTCTCCCCTTGGGAGAAGAAAGAAGGAAGAAGGAAAGACATTCGGTGTACGCTGAATTATTTCAATTTAAATTCATCAAATTTTACTACGTCTGAATCGGGTTGACTGGTATCAAAATAATAACTGCTTACTATTCCTTTGCCTGTGTCAAATATACTAAAAACAGTGATTTCGTTACTAGCTATGTAGGGAATAGGTTGACTATTTTCGCCTAACAATGGTGCAATTGTTGGGGTTACTGGTTCCAATCCGTAAGGATCTCCCAATGCAACATAATCTTCTTTATATCCATTTGGTATTTCTCGTTTTTTGTTCCCCCAAGCTGCACCATAAGAGTTACCGACATTTGATGTTTCGAGAAAGTGCATTCCACTAGGACTAACAAAGCGGTTCCATAAATGGGAATGTCCATATAATACGAATTGCACCTCAGCCGCTTCTAATAAAGGGACAACATCACGGTTGATATAATCTGCATCTTTGGGGTATTCGTAACGAACTGCGCTGATTTTACCGTTTTGCTCACGTTCAATTATCTGCACTGGATTAGTATAAGCTGGGACAATGTTATCACCCAGAGTATGAGGTGGATGATGGAACATCACAACTTTGTATTTGGCTTGTTGAAATTCTGCACTTTTTAGTTCTGCTTCTAACCAATTATATTGCTGACTCCCTTTAGCAATTGGTTCAAAAATTAACTGTCCATAACCCCAATTTTCTGGATGTTCTAAATCCTGTGGTGCTTCTTTATATCTACCTTTATATGCTGTATTTAAGTTGGGAGTCCGCCACGTATTAGTGATGTAAAGTACTACCAAACGCACATCACCAAAACTAACTGCATAATACCTTTTACCCCCTGCTTTACTTTGGGGTAGGCTGAAAATCTCTTCATAAGTATAAGTATTAAAGGAATTATCTATTAAAGATTGACCACTATATAATTTTTGAGCAACGTCACGGGGAATAGGATCATTAAATTCATTATTTAAACTGTCTGTTCTTTCCAACCGTCCCATAACTTCATGATTACCAATAGCTGTAAACATAGGAGCGTGTTGAATGATTTCACCCCCTGTATAGGTAGTTTTAACGCCATTGTGTGCCATTTCATAATTAGCCCGACCTTGTAAAGCGGGAAATAATGCACCACCCCGACTATCATCAAACCATTCTGAGGCGCGATCGCTCACATTAATTAAATCCCCAGCGAACCACACCCCATCAACTTGTCCCACTGTTTCCACAACCTTTTGCAGATTTGCTGCTGTCATCGGTTTTAGCTGATGGTCTGAAGTCAATAAAATCTTCAGTGCTTGTCCTGGTTCTGGAGTCGGTGCGAGGGTAAAAACATCACTGCTGACACTTGCGCCATCTTCGCGCACACTCATGACACGATAGGGAACACGCACACCAGCAGTTAACCCAGTTACCTCGGCTTCGTGTCGCCAAATGTCACGTTGAACAGGCTGATTTATAGTTATATTTGCTACTTTTGATTGTTGGTCTTCTCTTGTGCGGCTGAGTTTCGTAGTGATAGCCAAGCTTGATTTATCCAGATTTTCCCCGTAGCTCACTACGTGTTTTTTACCAGAAAACTCTGTAAACCAAACTACTTGCACTGAGTTGGTAGTGGGTAGTTGCAAAAATGGGTCGGTCAGCAGATGCGGTGCTGATATCATAGTTGTTTGCCCATAAGAACGCACGCTTACCAGGGTAAGGCATAGAAACAAGAAAATTATAAACGTTAGCCGTTGAGTTTTCGCCATAATGCCCCTGAGAATTACAGGCATCTGGCATTATACATGGGCAAGTTTAAAGAGTGGTTAAGTTAATGTTGCCAATTTGTGAGTGCGTTACTGTACATCATGAAAACCTATTTTGGGTTTATCCTATATTAGGTTTTAAGATGAAACAGACTAACGCCAATTACAGGCCGGAACAAGTGCCTAAATCCGTTTATAGCGAGGAATATTATCGGTTTCGCCAGATGCTAATTGAAGTTCGCAAAGCAGCAAATTTCACTCAAGCAGAGTTATCAGCCAAGTTAAAGCGTCCCCAATCTTACGTATCAAAATATGAACGTGGGGAGCGTCGTCTTGACTTAATTGAATTTTTGGAACTTGTTCAAGTTCTGGAAATAGATGCACTCGCTTTTATTCAGGAATTGCTGAAAACCCAAAAGGAGAATTAATTATAATTATTCAATATATTGACTTTAATGCAGCAGATACAATTATTAATAATAATTTTATTAACTCCATAAACTCAATTCAATTTGTTCAACTCGTTCTATTGGTTTGGCTATTTTATTGGGCAGGGATGTCTTCTTTCCATTCCCATTTAATTTGGGATCTACAGGAATTTCTTCCCCTCGCAAACTAGCACTAAAAGTAGCTTCTTCATAAAGTAGTCTCTCTTCCATTTCTTGCAGGTGATAGTCTTCTGAATAAATTTTGGCTTTGCTGCGTTCTGAAGCTTTATTCCCTATTTGCAAATCAAATTTAAATTTATCGATAGATTGACCAGTTTTTTCAACGTAATCACGCAATGTTTTCAAATTGGGAAAATATCCATGTTCATCAGGTTCGCCACTTAGACGACGTAGGGCAACTTGATGATATTTCGCTTCAATTTCTGTTCCTATAAAATGGCGCTCGTAATCTCTAGCTACAACTGCTACAGTACCAGTACCCATATAAGGATCTAACACAATATCATTTTTTTCAGTTGTAGCTAAGTAGGTAGGCGGAAAAATTTCAAGGTATGTCATTGCGAACGGAGCGTAGCGGAGTGAAGCATAAGACCGAAGCGGTCACGCTCCGCGAACGCAAGGGTTTTGAGGTTTTTACATTTTGTTACATAGTTAGGTTTATTTGTGCCTACCTACTTAAGATGATTCTAGCTACTAAATCTTCTGGAAACTGGCAAGGGTGTATTGTCTGTTCCTCATGATTATGCTTGACATTACGGAACATCCAAATATCACCAGGGTTTTTACCATCTGGATTACATGAAAGTTCTCCTTTACGATTACCCCGAAAATGCTTTTTATTTTGATATTTTTGTGGAACTCGAATATCATTTAAATTCAATTTATAACTATCAGATTTAGTAAACCAGAGAATAGTTTCATGTCTACACGAAAACTTTTTTTTAGCGTGTAATCCATGCTGTCTAGCCCAGATAATTCGATTACGAGGAATTAATCCACAAGATTCAAGTATTGGAAAAAACCGAATATCTAGAGGAATAAGCATCCCTTTATCAACAAAAGCTCCAACTTGCCAAAATAGCGAACCGGAATTCTTGAGAATGCGGCTACATTCTCGTAAGACGGCTGTTTGTTCTTGTAAATAAATATCAAGAGCTTGCTTAGATTCGTATTCTTTACCCAGATTATAGGGCAATACGGTTCAGTTAAGAAAATTGTAGGTTGGGTAGAACGAAGTGAAACCCAACAAAGTCATGCAAGCGTTGGGTTTCGTTCCTCAACCCAACCTACGTAGTCGTAGACTTTTAGGCTTAACTGAACTGTATTGGATTATAGGGTGGTGAAGATACAATCAAATCGACACAATCATCGGGCAAATTATGCAGAATTTGTAAGTTATCATCTAATATAATTTTGTCTATAGGTATATCCTGTTGTTTAATGTTCACTGTTATATTTACCTCATCATCAAGGCTGAAAATACATAATAACCCATATTTGGTTATTATAACCAGTACAGCCCATACCAATTGTAATCGTTTGTGGTAATGGTTGTAAAACAGGCGATTAGGGCGAAATTCTCTTAATAATAACAAAACCTAAAATCAAGATAGAAACCTCATCTGCATTCTGAATTGAAACGTATTAGTTTATACAGGAAATGAGCTATGATCAGCAATAGTCAGGCAAAAATTGAGATCCGAGACTAAAAAAGCCTTTTTTTCAACTAAATAGCACGTGTATGAAGAAAATTGTTAATGTACAGCCATTTGCGATTATTTTTTGATTTTTATTTCTAGCTTAAGCAGAAACCCGGTCTATTCTCGTTAGAAACATAGTTAAATAGTTAAATGTTGACAAAGATCAAGGAATTGAATGTGTTATCAAGTTACCGAGCCGTAATTTTTGATATGGATGGTCTGCTTTTTGATACGGAGAGTATTGCTCGATGGGCTTGGAAGCAGGCTCTCAAAGATCATGGCTATATAATGAACGACGATTTATATATGGAGTTTGTTGGGCGAGACTTGACATGGCGGGAAAAATTACTCAAAAAAATTTACGGGGACAGTTTGCCATTTGAGTCTGTGACAGTCCAACGCATTGAAATTGGTGATGAGAGAGAATTGCAAGAAGGTCTACCCATGAAACCAGGGGTTTTAGATTTGCTTTCTAGATTAAATCACCTGGGTGTGAAGATTGCATTAGCCACCGGGACGGCTCGAATTAGAGCTATCCGACGTTTAACAAACGCTGGAATTATTCAATATTTCACCACAATTGTGACGAGTGAAGATGTAGCTGAGGGCAAACCTGCACCAGATATTTTTCTGGAAGTCAGCCGCCGGATGAATATTGAGCCTGTGCAGTGTGTGGTTTTTGAAGACTCATTTGTGGGTATAGAAGCAGCTTTTCAGGCGGGGATGTGTCCCATTATGGTTCCCGATATCGAAGCACCATCTATGGAAATTAGACGTTGGGCTTATCGAGTATTAGACTCTCTGGAAGACACAAGAGAATTATTAGTAGAATTATTTGGAGAACCGGTTCAAAACTTTTAACAAATACCAGCATTTTCTGCAAGCGATCGCTCTCATACTTGGCGACTACCTAAACTCTCCAGCCACAAGTTTCACAATGGCTGCAACTAATTTTTCTATGTTCAGAGGCTTAGATAAGTGCATTTGATATCCGGCTTGTAGTGCTTGTTGCTGATCCTCATCTCTAGCATAGGCTGTTAAGGCGATCGCCGGAATTTTTCCACCTGCTTCTGGGGTCAAAGTTCTGACTTCACGTAAGAGCATATAGCCATCCATATCAGGCATACTAATATCGCTGACTAAAATATCGGGCTTTAGCTGTGTTAAGACTTCCAAAGCTGCAAAAGCCGAAGATACTCCCATCACCTCAGCCCCTTCTTGTTCTAATACAAAAAGCACAAATTCTCGCGAATCAGCATCATCCTCAACAATTAAAACTTTTATCCCCGCTAGAGGTAAAGAGTTAGCTGCTAAATCTGTGGGGAGATGAGCAGAATTTAGGACACTGGGGCTGTCATCTGGACAAATCGGTAAACTGATGGTAAAAGTTGCCCCTTCTCCTTCACCAAGACTTTCTGCTTTGACCATACCGCCATGCATCTCCACAATATTACGCACAATGGCTAATCCTAGTCCTAATCCGCCAAATTTCCGCACAGAACTGCTATCTGCTTGTTGGAAATAATCAAAAGCATAGGGCAGAAACTCCGAATTAATTCCCTTACCCGTATCACTGACTATAACTTGAGCATAACCATCCGCCTGCCTGAGTTCCACTGCTATTTTGCCCTGATTGGGTGTAAATTTAATCGCATTAGAAAGAAGATTCCAGACCACTTGCTGCAAGCGAGTAGAATCACCCAGAATCATGCCCACATTCGGTTCAAAAATTGTAGTCACCTGAATCGATTTGGTTTCTAATGCTAACCGCATGGTATCTAATGCAGATAATATTGTAGATGCCAAATTGATATTCATAATTTGCAGCGTCAATTTGCCCTGTAAAATGCGGGAAGTATCCAACAAATCCTCAATTAGTTGCACCTGTAATTTAGCATTGCGCTCGATTGTCGCTAGTGCTTCTAATCTTTTGGCTTGATCAAAACTCCGGGTTTGCAATAACTTAGACCAGCCCAGAATGGCATTTAGTGGGGTGCGTAACTCATGGGAAAGTACCGCCAGAAATTCATCTTTAATTCGATTAGCTGTTTCGGCTTTTTCTCTGGCCGTTTGTTCTAATTCCAGCAGGTGCGCCCGTTCTTCTAGTATTTGCTTTTGTTCGTGGATATCCGTACAAGTACCAAACCACTTAACTACACGACCTTGCTCATCTTTGAGTGGTAAGCCTCGCCCTAAGTGCCAGCGATAGCAACCATCATCAGCTCGTTGGAAGCGGTATTCGGTTTCATATAAAGTCCCACTAGATACGGCATTTAACCATACTTGACCTACTCTTTCTACATCGTCAGGATGCAACGCTGTCAACCAACCAAAACCCATAGACTGCTCCATGTTCAGTCCCGTGTATTTACACCAATTGCTGTTAAAATAGTCAGTATTACCATCGGCATCAGATGTCCATACAAGTTGGGGAATGGACTCAGCCAAATAACGGTAGCGCTCTTCACTTTGTTCGAGAACTGATAGAATGCGCTGGCGTTCAGAAATTTCTAGCTGCAATTGCTCGTTGGACTGAGTAATCTCATTGGTACGAATAGCGACCAAATCCTCTAAATGATTTTGGTGTTTTCTCAATTCTGCCTCTACCTGTAATCGTTCAACTATTTGTGTTTGCAGTTCTTGGTTGGCTTGTTCTAGTTGAGCCGGACTTGGAAGTGCAAGAGCTAGGGGAACTAAGGGTATAAGCTCTAATGCTGTAACTAAAGATACAATTGCCGTTACTGCTTTGATTAGCCCCGACAGCCAATAAGTGGGATACCAAAGTGTCCAAACTGCCATGAAGTGAGTTGTGCCGCAAGCTAAGATAAATCCAATAAACAGCAGAAACATCCAATTAAAGGGTAAATCTTGCCGTTTGCGAACAAAGTAAAACAGTGTCGCTGGAATGGAGTAATAGGCTAGTCCTGTTACCAAATCAGATATTAAGTGTAACCAGACTAAATCTGGTTTCCATAAATAGCAGTGTCCGTGGGGGATAAATTGCCCTGCTGTAAATAAATTAGTCCATAATTCTGACATAGGTGTAACTTTTTGTTAAGGGAAAATTAATCATATTAAAAATTTGCTCTGCTTCAATTATTACCTGATAGAAAAATTAATGGGGCATAAAAAAATACCGCTTACCAAAAAGCGATACTTCAACTCAAAACTGAGGGTAATCTTCCTAAAATTACTAAAATATAGAACCTCACCCCCAACCTAATACTGTTCGGTTAAGGAAAAAGAGGGGGTAAAATCATGAAAAAGAGTTCGCGGTTCCATTATCAAGAACTAAAAACCAAAAACAGATTGACAAATTCTCACACGCACTCAAACAATGAGAGAGAAAATAGTTAAACAATTAAATTATCAATTGACAAAGAATAAATTACTGTACTCTTCCCCTTACTGCCCGCCACCATGCGTTGATAAGCCAGATAAGGACGGGGTTCGGGTGAAGAACACGCTAAACGCGCTCAAAGCGGTATCCTCCATCCCATAGCGGGTATTTTTGCCCGTGCGTTTGTCCGGTTAGCGACGACAAACGCTGGCGAAACGAACTGACGATGGTGTAGAACAAACCCGTTTCTGGCAACCGCTCTAGCTCTCTGGGATCTCTCAGATGTCATTACAATATGGTTTTGCCTTGAACCACATCTTTTAAGATTATGCCAAAGATCGGCGAATCCACTACGCTCTGTTGAGAAAGATTGACTCAGATTAGCGGAAGCATTTTATAAAAAACACTTATCCTTTGGGAAAGCGGGTTCGCCAAGATGCAGTGTTGTGCGGGATGCAGAAGCCAACGGGATCAGAGCAGACTGAACTATAGCGCACCAGCAGCAAAGGTCTTTATAGAGGCATCGGACACAGCAGCTGGCTCTGGAGACAAATTAATGACTCCCAAGCCGACTGCGATTGGCAGCGCTATCCAACGCAATTTGCGAAGTGCAGTCATAGAAAACCCTTCTTAATAAAAAAAACTTATAGAGAAAATTCTGCGATCGCAATTTACATTAACCAGAGATATGCGGGTTTTCTGAAAGTAAAAGGAAAACTTATGATTTGAATTGGAAATTACTTAGTAGATCCATGTAGAGCGATCGCAAATTTGTGCAGATTTAAGGATAGACTTAAGCACATAGAAATTTTGTTCTTAATAGGTCTTGGTTTAGGAATTACTTCGGGAAAGCGACACCTTCTAGCCCAGTTCAGAGAGTGACCACCTCTGAACAACCTGTCGGCGGGTATTCGCGTAACACCTGTGCTGTAGGGATGAAGCGCTTCATCCTTACTTTTTAAAGCTCACTTATCACAATAATCGCTCTTCGTTTAGAGGAGCCGGAAGGAGGTATTCGTGGATTTTTTGTCCAATTTTTTCATTGACTTCGTTAAGCAGTTGCAGTCCCCAACACTCAGCTTTCTGATTGGTGGTATGATAATTGCCGCCCTTGGTAGCGAACTGGTAATTCCAGAGTCGATTTCTAAGATCATCGTCTTCATGCTGCTCACCAAAATCGGTCTGACTGGTGGTATTGCGATCCGCAATTCCAACCTGACGGAGATGGTGTTACCCGTACTGTTTTCTGTATTAGTAGGGATTATCATTGTATTCATCGCGCGCTATACATTAGCCAAGCTGCCGAAGGTCAAAACCGTGGATGCGATTGCGACCGGGGGGTTGTTTGGTGCTGTGAGTGGCTCTACTATGGCCGCCGCCCTGACGGTACTGGACGAACAAAGCATTTATTACGATCCATGGGCGGGCGCACTCTATCCCTTCATGGATATCCCAGCACTCGTAACTGCGATTGTGATAGCCAACATTTATCTCAACAAACAGAAAAAGCGTAGTGAAGCAGACGAGTATGTCAGCAAGCAGGAGTATCTAGGCAAGCAGCCCGTTACAGCAGGGGATTATCCCGATCAGCAAGATTATCCCAGCACCCGGCAAGAGTATCTCAGCAAGCAGCAGTCTCCGGATGATCGGGTCAAGATATGGCCGATCGTGGAGGAAAGCCTCCGGGGACCTGCCCTATCGGCAATGTTGCTCGGCCTTGCTCTTGGAATGTTCACTCAGCCGGAAAGTGTCTATAAAAGCTTCTACGACCCAGCCTTCCGTGGACTGCTTTCGATCTTGATGCTGGTCATGGGTATGGAGGCTTGGTCAAGGATTGGCGAACTGCGTAAGGTGGCCCAGTGGTACGTCGTGTATAGCCTGATAGCACCGTTGCTGCATGGGTTCATTGCCTTCGGTCTCGGTATGATTGCCCACTACGCAACAGGATTCAGCCTTGGCGGTGTCGTGATTCTGTCCGTCATTGCCGCCTCCAGTTCAGACATCTCAGGGCCACCCACGTTGAGAGCCGGGATTCCGTCGGCCAATCCCTCCGCCTACATCGGCGCATCCACAGCCATCGGTACACCCATTGCGATCGGCGTGGCAATACCGCTCTTCCTCGGTCTTGCCCAGGCGATAGGCGGCAGCTAATCCCAGACTAGTTGCAGTCTGTCGGCGCTCCCTTGACCCAGCAGACCAAGCAACTCAATATATAATATCAATGTACGTAGGTAAGGAGGTAACCAACATGGCCAAGTCAGCCAAAAAGCTCGTCATCATCACGGAAAAGATTCTGCTGAAAAAGGTCGCGAATATCATCGATGAATCCGGAGTGACTGGTTATACGGTGGTGGAAACTGGCGGTAAAGGCAGTCGCAACGTGCGCTCGTCGGGACAACCCAACGTTTCCGATACCCAGGCGAATATAAAGTTTGAGGTGCTCACCGAAAATCGGGATATGGCCGAGAATATTGCGGATCAGATCGCAATGAAGTTTTTCAACGATTATGCGGGCATTGCTTATATCTGTGACGCGGAGGTACTGTACGCGCACACTTTCTGCGGGCCAGACGGCTGTTGAATCGAAACGACGCAGACCTAAAAAGCCCGGGGCATGACCCCGGCTTTTTAGTAGCCGTATTTCGTGTTAGCCTGTGGACTGGACAGTACCAACACTTCCAGGAAGAGGCACCGAAGAAAAAGCTGGCATTTGTTAGCATTTGTTAGCTTTTTTGAATCGGAGACTTTAGATGTGTAAAAACAACCGGGCTATTTGTAGATAAATCAGGATTCCGGCTACATCTACCAGGGTAGCGCCTAAAGGAGCAGACATTAAAGCCGGATCAAATCCGAGAACTTGGAAGAAAAATGGCAGCATCGCACCGCAGAAACTAGCTAAGACGGAAATGGTAAACAAGCTCACCCCAATCACCATCGCTATAATTTGATTGTCTTGCAACAGCATGGCTTCACCTGTCACCAGTATTCCCAAAATTGCTCCGAGAATAACGCCAGAAGCCATCTCTCGGTAAAGAACTTGGAGAATCAGAGTTTTTAACTGAGTATTCTGAACGTTCAACGCCCGGACTACAACTGTGGCTGTTTGGGTACTGACGTTTCCGCCGTAAGCAATCAGCAGGGGGATAAAACTAGCAAGTACCACGACTTGTTCTAAAATATATTCTTGACTTTTAATCACAGTTGTGGTTGCAGTACTAGCAAGCAGCAGAATAAATAGCCAACCTAACCGTCGCTTCACAATTGCTATAGGGCTATTATCAGAATAGTGATTCTCCTCTGGCTGTGCATCATGTTCGGCGTTGGGTTTATACAGTAACTCAAATATTTGTATCCGCTCGTCTGCTGATAATTCGTTGGTAAAATTTAAATCATCTTTTTTTTGGAAATCTTCTCTCAGGTGTTCTTGGACACTGGTACTCAGAGTTTGGTAAACTGCGATCGCTTGATGTCTTGGTAGCTTATAAAAGGCTTCTGCTTGCCAACCATAGGGAAGCTCGGTAATTTCTGTGGCTATCTCGGCTGGTTGCCAATCACTTAATATGTCTTTAGTCTCCTGGATTTTCACTTCTTCTGACAATGGTAACGGCGGAGGTTCTTCGCCTGTTACAATTGCTTCGCAGGAGTCTATCGATGAGTGATACATAGTGTGGGATGATTACTCGTTTTCCTTTTCACTAATATCAATGATAACGAGTATTATCATTAAATTTGCTGGTAGTTATCTATTTATTTCCAGAGAAATAAATTTTTGGGAACACTGGAGAGATTTAATAGTTTTAGATTAAGTGATTTCGCTGACAAATTGGAGTTGTTACCCCAATTTATGGAGCAAATTTAAAGTTTTTTCACGGGCGATGCTGTTCCCTTGGTTTTCAAAGTATTCAGATGCCTTTTTCAAATCAGCGATCGCCTGGGAATAATTTCCCTAAGAGCGCGGATATTAGATTGATATTTCTCCCCTCTCCGCTAGCGCTACTGTCTACATAAAAATAATTGAATTACCCCAAATCTCTTTTTGTAGGGTGTGTTGTCCCGTAGCGCAACGCACCATCCTAAATTTCGGTGCGTTAAAACTTTAGTCTATAACGCACCCTACCAAATGAAAGGTTTTTGGACTTGTGTGTACACCATAGGGGGGAATGGGAATTAAAGTCCCCCTTTTGAAGGGGGATTTAGGGGGATCTAAAACTTTTTGCTACGTCACTAAGGACTTTTCAAACAACCTCTAACTACCAACCTTTATCAGCTTGCTCCAATACGTAAGCAGCAACATCTTCAATTTGTTCTGATTTTAAACGACCTTTAAAGGCAGGCATAGCATTTTTACCATTTGTCACCTGACTAATAATTGCTGCTTCCGAGTACAAACCGTACTTTTCTAAAGCGTCCTTTTTCAAAGTTTTTTGAGCTTGAACTAGATTTCTACCACCAGCATGACAAGCAGCACAATTAGCACTAAATATTTTAGCTCCGTTGACTGTATCGGCTGCCAAAGCTGGACTACTAAAGGCAAAAGTGAAGATAGTGATACCTAAAAGTAGCAAGGAAATAATTCTTTTCATTTCGTGTTCTCTCTGCAAAACGGCTGATTAGGTACAATACCTTTCATAATTGTCAGTTCAATGAATTGCCTGCGTCAAAAGACAAGTTGTCAAACTTCACTTTGATGAAAGATATTGTAATTAACCGATTCAACCTTTATTTGCTAACTCTTGCATTGCTTCTTGTGTGACGCGACAAATTCGCCAATCATCTAAAATAGCAGCACCCATACTGCGGTAAAATGCCTGCGCTGATTCATTCCACTGCAATACACTCCACTCTAAGCGTCCACAGTTGCGCTCTACAGCTATTTGAGCTAATTTAGACAAAAGAGCTTTACCAATACCTTGACGGCGATATTCTGGTAAGACAAACAAATCTTCTAAATAAATTCCTGGCTTAGTTAGAAAAGTAGAATAATTATAAAAAAACAGGGCAAAACCAACCGCCTGCCCTGCATATTCTGCTAATATTGCCTCAACATACTTGGGAGAGCCAAATAAATGCTCCTTAAGATCCAAGGCATTCCCAGTTACGGCGTGAGATAATTTTTCGTACTCAGCCAGCCCCTTAATTAAATCAAACAGTACGTTGCTATCATCTGGTTCAGCTAAACGCAAAATCAAATCGCTACGAGAAATCATTAGTCCATCATCCATAGTCCATAGTCCATAGTTTATAGTCAATGCTGTCAAATTTGTGACTAATAATTAATAACTACAGACAAAATTCAGGACTTAGAGAACACCAGATAAATTACCCAAAACCGTAGGGTGGGTTAGCGTAGCGTAACCCACCGTCACCAGAAACAAGTAGCGTCACCCACCTTGACCATAAACAATTACGCATTACGAATTAAATTAACCAACCCTTTAAGCGCTTGGCGATATGAGGGCGACGTAGTTTCCGCATCGCTTTGCTTTGAATTTGGCGGACTCGTTCACGGGATAAATTGAACATATTACCCACCTCTTCTAAGGTACAGGGTTCGCTGGTGGTCAAACCGTAGCGCAAGGAAATCACGTCTTTTTCCCGTGGAGTCAGCACATCACCCAGGACATCCCAAATTTCCTGACGCATCATATTTTCATTCATTTTTGCTTCGGGAGATAAGTTATCCTCATCTTCGAGCAAATCCATCAGTTCTGTGTCTTCCTCTTTACCTACACGGTGATTTAGAGAAAGGGCTTGTCGCCGTAACTGTTGTAATTGGCGCAATTGTTGGACGCTAATTTCCAACGCTTCGGCCATTTCCGCTTCGTTGGGATTGCGACAGAGTTTTTGTTTGAGTTCCCGTTGGGCTTTTTTGAGTTTGTTAAGTTTTTCAACAATGTGAATCGGTAAACGGATAGTTCGCGCATCGTTAGCGATCGCTCGCGTAATTGCTTGTCTAATCCACCAGTAGGCGTAGGTCGAAAACTTATAGCCTTTATCGGGATCAAATTTTTCTGTGGCGCGATTTAAGCCCATTGCGCCTTCCTGAATTAAATCCAGAAACGGTACACCCCGATTCAGGTATCGCTTGGCGATGGAGACCACCAATCTCAGGTTGGAGCGAATCATTTTGCGTTTCGCCACTCTACCTTGATATAAGCGACTTTCTAGTTGCTTTTCAGTCATTTCTAGCTGTCCGGCTACTTGTACCTTACTGACTGGCTGTCCCAGTTCTAATTCCAAAGCAGCTTGGACTTCCCTAACTTCCTCTAGAAACCTGACTCGCCGTGCTAACTCTACCTCTTCGTCGGGTTTTAACAACGGATAACGCGCCATTTCTTTAAAAAACGCGCCTACAGCATCATCATGCTCGGTTTTATTGTATCCTGAAGGCCGAGCCGCCGCCATGTCATCCCCATCACGTTCGTCTGATTCCAGATTTTCAATGATTGGGGGTTCTGACTCCACCACTGGTTCTAGAAGTTCGAGTGAAGGATCTTCATGTTCGACAGTAGTCTCCAGTATTTCCATTGTTCCCAATTCAGCAATGTTCATAGTTTCCTTTAGGGATTGTTGCTTTGTTTGGTACATAATTTAGTGACAGCAGCTTGCTTGAAGCTTTGGTAGTTTTCCCTAACAAACAAATGCACCCCTTTGTCAGAAAAATACATCTTCTTGCTAATTGCTTATTCATTAGTGAAAATCAGCCCCTCGCTGTCATTTCTTGGCTCCTGCTAGATAGAACCTCTAACAAATACTGGTTTTTGCACCCAAAAGCTATCTTCTCAGGTTCCAACAGAGATTTTCCTTATTTTTTTCTTAATACCCAAATCTGTCAAATTCCCCCAACCTTTATCCACCTTAACAAATATAAAAAACTCTAGTAAATACCCCCCAGCTTAAATCTTTTATAAGTTACATCAGTTTTTAAGCTTCATCGGTGAGAAATTATGCCAAAAATCACAGTCTTGCTTTGGGTTTGGTGCTTATTTCATGCAGCTTTCTCAAGGACACGGATTGAGTAGTCTATTTTTCAGGAAATAAGTTATTTGTATAAAAGCATCTCATATACACAAAGGGTTGAATATCTATCAAGGGGCTGAAAAACGATATGTCCTATTTAGTAGTTAGTCAGACTATATTCGGGAATCTCAAAAAAAGAGAATTTTATTCTTTATAGCGGACTTTAAATATTTATGGCATGGATTGTAAAGACAAAATTGTCTGGTAAATTACATAAAGGGAAACTTATCAAGTATTCTCGGAAACAAAAGTATTATCAAACACATTTTACTTCCAAAAAATAAAAACTTTTCGTAAAGCTAGGTGAACTCTAAAGGACTTAGCGAAAGTAATAGAAACATTTGTCTATAAAATTGCAAAATCATGTATAAAACTGGCATAAATTTACTTAATTTGGTGGTAGCTGAACCAGGAGAAACTTACCAGGCGGAAAATGTAAATCGATGGATTGAAGTCCTGGTAGACTGTCCAGGAACTACCGGATTATTTACCTATCGATTGCCAACTCAGTTAAAAATCAAACCTGGTGATATTTTAAGTGTACCATTTGGTACTCAAAAAGTGGGAGCGATCGCCATTCGTTTATTGACAGAACTAAATACCGATCTACCACCAGAAAAAATCAAAGAAGTAGAAGATATAGTTAGCGAAGGTTTCTTCCCCAGTACCTATTGGGAACTATTAAATCGGGTAGCTGCATATTACTATACGCCTTTAATTCAGGTGATCCGGGTGGCGTTACCACCAGGGTTACTGGGGCGATCGCAACGTCGTATCCGCTTGCTCTCAGACGCAGAAATAAAAGGACAAATCTCCTCATCTTTAACTTTCCTTAGTCCCGCAGCCCAGCAAGTTTTAAACCTTTTGCAATCTCAACCAGCCGGAGACTACAGCTTCGTCTACCTGCAACAAAAAGTCAAAACAGCCTATAGAGGTGTGCGGGAATTGTTGCGATTTGGGTTAGTAGAAAGTTACTTAGAACCACCGCGACTAAATCGACCCAAGAGACAAAAAGCCGTTACCTTGATTGGTTCCATCGATGGTGATTTAACTAAACGCCAACGAGAAATTTTGGAAATATTGCGGCGACGTGGCGGAGAATTATGGCAAACCGAACTATTGCAAATTTGTCATGCTAGTTCCTCTACCCTGAAGACGATGGCAGAAAAGGGCTACATTGTCATCGATGAAAAAGAAGTGCTGCGAACAGAACAGGGGCTAGCATTAGCCCCAGATGTCCCCAAAACTTTAAATCCTCATCAAGCAAATGCCTTAACCACCATACAAGCCATCAATGGGTTTGCTCAAGTCTTGTTGCATGGGATTACAGGGTCAGGCAAAACAGAGGTATATTTACAAGCGATCGCCCCGCTAATCAACCAAGGAAAATCCGCCCTAGTTTTAGTTCCCGAAATTGGACTCACGCCTCAGCTAACAGACCGTTTCCGCGCTCGTTTCGGTGGTAAAGTCAGCGTTTATCACAGCGCCCTTTCCGACGGCGAACGTTACGACACTTGGCGACAAATGCTTACAGGGGAACCCCAAATAGTCATCGGGACTCGGAGCGCCATTTTCGCCCCTTTACCCAATTTAGGTTTAATTATCTTAGACGAAGAACACGACAGCAGTTTTAAACAAGATTCCCCCATCCCCACCTATCACGCCCGCACCGTCGCCCAATGGCGCGCCGAATTAGAAAATTGTCCTTTAATTCTCGGTTCCGCCACCCCTTCATTAGAAAGTTGGGTAAATCTCACCAACACCCCACACCCCACACCCCACACCCCACACCCCACCTACTACATTTCCCTCCCCGAACGCATCAACTCCCGCCCATTACCACCGGTGGAATTAGTCGATATGCGATTAGAGTTACAGCAGGGAAATCGTTCTATATTTAGTCGGTCGCTACAAACAGCTTTACAGCAACTAGAAGAGAAGCAACAACAAGGAATTTTATTTATTCATCGCCGAGGACACAGTACTTTTGTTTCTTGTCGCAGCTGTGGCTATGTGATGGAATGTCCCCATTGTGATGTGTCGCTATCCTATCACCAGACAGAAGCAGGAGCGCCGCAAATACTACGCTGTCATTATTGTAACTATACGCGATCGCATCCCCAACACTGCCCTGAATGTGGTTCCCCTTACCTGAAATTCTTTGGTAGCGGGACTCAGCGTGTCGCCCAAGAATTAGCAAAACAGTTTCCCCAGTTGAGTTATATTCGTTTTGATAGCGATACTACTCGCAACAAAGGCTCACACCGTCACCTATTGACTCAATTTGCTAACGGTGAAGCTCATTTATTAATTGGGACACAAATGATTACCAAAGGTTTAGATTTACCCCAGGTGACATTGGTAGGTGTGGTTTCTGCTGATGGTTTACTGCATTTATCAGATTATCGCGCCAGTGAAAGAGCTTTTCAAACCTTAACTCAAGTAGCCGGTCGGGCTGGTAGAGGCGATGATCCCGGTCGAGTAATTGTGCAGACTTACACCCCAGAACATCCCGTAATTGGGGCGGTAAAACAACATGATTATCAGTCTTTTTCCCACACAGAATTAGAAGAACGCCAAGCGCTGAATTATCCCCCCTATGGACGGTTAATTTTATTGCGCTTGAGTAGTTTAGATCCGATTCAAGTCCAGAACACAGCGCAAATTATCGCCACAGCTTTAAGTTCTAGCCAAGGCTTTGATATTCTCGGTCCAGCCCCAGCTAGTGTTATGCGAGTAGCTAACCGTTATCGTTGGCAAATTATGCTCAAGTTTGATCCCGATGCTTTACCAAATTTACCTGATTGGGAGTATGTGCGATCGCTTTGTCCTAATTCTAGTAATAAGTATGGTGATAAGTCTGATGATAAGTCTGTGAGTTTAACGATAGATGTAGACCCATTAAACATCATGTAACACAGAATATAGAGACGTTCCACAGAACGTCTCTACAAAAGTTTGATATAGCGGTATCCACTTCAATGAAGTACATCATAGCCCCCTCCTCGCTTGCGGGGAGGGGGTTGGGGGTGGGGTTCTTGTATCTCACTTAACTGATAACCGCTATAACAAGCATATTTAATTTAGGTCGATGTTCAATGATTCACAAGTGCTACACAAGTCATATATCTGGTAGCAGTTTGAATTTAAATACTAGATTCAATCTTCCCCAGTCCAGAATTCATTGATATTAACCATCCAGGGTATACCTTCATTAACTGGAGAACTGACACTAATTTTAGCTTGGTTAGCAAATCGTTTTAACTTATTGGCTAAATAAGGAATAGTCGTCATTAGATGTTGATAGCTTTTGAGATCATGACAGACCAAAATTAAAATCAGAATGCCGCTATTGACTTTGAAATACCAGTGACAACTCGATAACAAAATCCGGACTGTACTCTTACAGGCTAAGAAAAAGCTATTTTTGGTGGCTTCTTCTAATTGGGTTAGCCAAATCCCACTCAGAAGCGTTGTTTTATTAGATGGCAAATCGTCTGGAGATAAATATGGTTGATACATAGCAACTCTCCTATTATTCAAAAGAGTAAAAAACTAAAGTCAGCTGTATGCCCTTGAGATAATTACCTAGGCATAAAATTCAGCCTACAAGTGAAGCCGGACTACATGACATTTTTATTTAATATCCGTTCACCCCTTAATAAACTTTATATAATCGACAATCTCTTATTGCTAATTTTCCTCATATTTCCTTAGTAATTAATCCATATAAGTTAATATTTGGCCTACCGATACATTTTTATCGGAAAATATCTAATTTGGCAAGGAAAATCCTGAATCCTTGCCCCTGCTCTCTGCACCCCTGCCTCTTTTCAACACCCCATAGATAAATTTTAGAGGCAGGAAATCAGAAAATATTCTTGATAAGAGCTTGCATCTCGAAATAAATATGCAATATAATTTTTTGCTAACTTCGAGTTTATTTTACGGACATGGATAATATTTAGTGTAAATGTATACAAATACAGAAGTATTGTGTAATAAATGTATCTTAGTTAACCATGTATTTTAAATTAGCAAATTTCGGTAATTTGTTGTATGACGCAGTTATATTAATAAGTTATATAAGAGTGAAATTTCAGTATTTTTGACTGAAACTTGCAAAAAAATCTGAAAACTAGTAATAACTGAAAAAACTAAATCGATTGAGGTTAGATATAAGAGACATTACTACACTGCTCGTGATTTAATTGCAGAGTAATTGATTGGATTATGTAAATAATTAGCTTTCTATCATAAAACTTGAATTGAGTACGAAATAGATGGGACAAGGTTTTTTGCAAATTGGCTTAACGCTGTGTATTGTTATAGCAATCGTTCCAGTTTTGGGAAAATACATGGCGCGTGTTTTCTTGGGAGAAAAAACACTGCTTGATCCATTAATGAACCCGATAGAGCGCAGTTTCTTCGTTTTAGCAGGTGTTCGGAGTAAAGATGATCTGACGGGTTGGCAGTATATTCAGGCAGTATTGTCCAGCAACCTCGTGATGGGGATTTTAGTATACGCACTCATATTTTTGCAGCAATTATTACCCTGGAATCCCAATAATCTTGATGCGCCGAAGTGGGATATCTTACTACATACAATTGTTTCATTTGTAACTAATACTGGGCAGCAACATTACACTGGGGAAACAACTTTAAGCTATTTTAGCCAGGTAGCAGCTTTAGGCTTTTTGATGTTCACCTCAGCCGCCACAGGTTTAGCGGTAGGAATTGCCTTTATTCGGGGTTTGACAGGCAAAAAGATGGGTAACTTTTACGTGGATTTGACTCGTGCCATTACGAGGATATTACTACCCATTTCAGTGATTGGAGCGATCGCCTTAGTTTTCTTCGGTGTACCCCAAACATTAGATGGAACCCTAGTTGTGCAAACCTTGGAGGGCAGAACCCAATATATTGCCAGAGGGCCTGTAGCGTCCTTTGAGATGATTAAAATGTTGGGTGATAACGGTGGTGGTTTTTTTGGCGTTAACTCAGCCCACCCCTTTGAAAATCCGAATGGGGCTACTAATTTAATCGAAATCATCGCCATGATTGCCATTCCAGCATCCTTAATTTATACATACGGCATATTTGCTGAAAATATCAAACAGGCTTGGTTGGTATTCTGGATGGTATTTGTGGTGTTTATAATTCTCATTTCAATAGCAGTGGGCGGAGAACAACAAGGTAATCCCCTAGTGAATGGCACACTGGGCTTAGAACTGCCAAATTTAGAGGGCAAAGAAATTCGCTTAGGTTGGGTACAAACAGCACTCTGGTCAGTTATCACTACCGCCACCGCTTGCGGTGCAGTCAACGGGATGCATGATTCCTTAATGCCACAAGGGTTATTTTCCAGCTTATTCAACTTATTCCTCCGCATGGTTTGGGGAGGACAGGGAACAGGGACAGCTTACCTATTTATTTACCTGATTTTGACTGTGTTCTTAACAGGATTACTGGTAGGACGCACCCCAGAATTTTTAGGGCGCAAAATTGAACGGACAGAAATCATCCTTGCTAGTGTGGTGCTGCTGATTCATCCCATTGTGGTTTTAATTCCCAGCGCTATTACATTGGCTTATCCTTTTTCTCTATCTGGAATTACTAACCCTGGATTTCACGGCATTTCCCAAGTAGTTTATGAATATGCTTCAGCCGGTGCAAATAATGCTTCCGGTTTACAAGGATTGAAGAACGACAGCCTATGGTGGAATTTAAGTACCTGTTTCAGTATGTTGACCGGGCGCTACATTCCGATGATTGCCCTTTTGCTATTAGCTGATGGTATGTCTCGTAAACCAACGATACCAGAAACCACTAGTACCCTCAAAACAGATTCACTCTTATTTACCACGGCTACGGCTGGATTAGTAGTGATTTTGGGAATGTTGGCTTTCTTTCCAGTCTTAGCTTTAGGCCCCATCGCCGAAAGTTTTAAACTAGCTGTCGGTAGTTAGAAGAGGCAGGTGGGCAGGGTGCAGGGTGCAGGGGGAAGAAACTTCTCAATCCCTATTTCCCAATCCCTATTTCTCAATCCCTATTGCCCAATCCCTATTGCCCAATCCCCAATCACCATTCCGCATCTAAAATGAACGTTGCACCTACCTCTAAATCATCACGTTTTCGTTCTGGCGATCGCCGCCAAGCCCTCAAAAAAACCAAAATCAATACCAAAAGACTTTATCTCCTAGCCATCAGGGATGCTTTTATCAAGCTTAATCCCAGCCATGCAATTAAAAATCCTGTCATGTTTTTGGTTTGGTTGGGGACACTGACCACCTTGGGATTCACCATTGATCCCAACTTATTGGGGACAACAGCCCCAGAAAATAACCCACAACTTTTTAATGGCTTATTAACAGCAATCTTGTTTCTTACTGTGTGGCTGGCTAATTTTGCCGAAGCCTTAGCTGAAGGACGAGGTAAAGCCCAAGCCGATGCTTTGCAATCTACGAAGTCAAAGACGATAGCTAAAAAACTTGCCCCCGATGGCGCAATTTCTGAAGTTCCTTCTACTAGCCTCAGAGAAGGTGACACTGTTTATTTGGTAGCAGGCGATATCATTCCTGCTGATGGCAAAGTGATCATGGGTGTGGCCTCAGTGGATGAATCAGCAATTACTGGGGAAACAGTACCAATCCTCAAAGAATCCGGCTCAGACGTTGCCGGTTCGGTGATCGGTAGTACGCGGATGATCACTGATGAATTAATTGTGCGGATTACATCTGACCCGGATAAAGGGTTTATTGACCAGATGATTGCTTTATTAGCAGGAAAACAACGCAGTAAAACACCGAATGAAATTACCTTGACAATCTTCCTCGCCGTTTTAAGTTTAATCTGTCTGTTGGTTGTGGCTACCTTGCCAGTATTTGCTTACTACGTTGAGAGTCCAGTCAGCGTCACAATGTTAATCGCCCTGTTGGTAGCGCTGATTCCCACTACCATCGGCGGATTATTAAGTGCGATTGGGATTGCTGGCATGGATCGGGTTGCCCAATTTAACATCATTGCCACCTCTGGAAGAGCCGTAGAAACCTGTGGCGACGTTAACACCCTCATTCTCGACAAAACAGGCACAATCACTCTGGGTAATCGCTTGGCAGAAGAGTTAATTCCCATCAATGGTCATTCATTAGAGGAAATGGCTCATATTGCTTTAGCAGCGAGTATCTTGGATGATACGCCTGAAGGAAAATCAATTATCCGACTGGCACAAAGCTATGGCGCACAATTTGATTTCGATCCCAACCAAGCCGTAGGAGTAGAATTTTCTGAAGACACCCGAATGAGTGGCACAAACTTGTCGGGGAGGCGTGAAGTCCGCAAGGGAGCAGTAGGAGCAATTAGAGAATTTATCCGTCTCCGCAATGGACAAGTACCCCCTGAATTGAATACTGTCTACGAAAGGATTTCCCGACAAGGAGGTACACCCCTAGCAGTTTGTCTAGATCAAGAAATTTACGGTGTGATTTATCTCAAAGATATAATTAAACCCGGCATCCGCGAACGTTTTGAGCAGTTACGCCGGATGGGGATCAATACTATTATGCTGACTGGCGACAACCTGATTACAGCATCTGTGATTGCCCAGGAAGCCGGAGTTAATGACTTTATTGCTGAAGCTACACCAGAGGAGAAAGTCAGGGTTATTCACCGAGAACAAGCAGCCGGTAAAGTAGTAGCAATGACAGGAGACGGCACTAACGATGCTCCCGCACTAGCAAAGGCCAATGTTGGCGTGGTCATGAATACAGGGACTCAAACTGCTAAAGAAGCCGCCAATATCATCGATTTGGACTCTGATCCCACAAAGCTAATTGATATTGTCAGTATTGGTAAACAGTTACGGATTACTCGTGGAGTTTTGACTATATTTTCCCTGACTAATGATATTGCTAGATACTTTGCAATTATCCCATTTATCTTTACTACCATTAATCTACAAAGTTTGAATATTATGAATTTGTCGAGTGCTAATACTGCTGTGTTATCGACACTCATTTATAATGCTTTGATTATTTGCGCTTTCATTCCCTTGGCTTTGAAAGGTGTGGAGTTAAAATACCTGACAGCTAATCAACTGCTACAACGCCATCTCTTAATTTATGGTTTAGGTGGGGTAATTGCACCGTTTATTGCTATTAAGTTAATAGATATGCTCCTGGCGACAACAGGGTTAGTTTAGAAATTAAAAATAACTTTTAGCTTGCATCTCAATAAAGTAAACAAAGGCGGGTTTATTAAAATTATTATTGGTAATTGAACATATCTGTAAACCCGCCCCTACTTCCAGGCTTTCAGCAATCAATAATGTCCTCACCACCTTGACGGTTGCTATACATTCAGAACAATAGGAATTTTTATGAGTTTTATTCGCGAAATTATCAAGGCTTTTCGTTTGATTCTGGTGCTTTGGTTAGTAACGGCAATTATTTATCCTTTGGCAATCTTGATTATGGGTCAAGCCTTGTTTCCATTTCAAGCTAATGGCAGTGTGATGGTGAATGTAGAAGCCGAAACAATTGGTTCTGCTTTAATTGGTCAGACATTCACATCTGATAGTTATTTTCAAAGTCGTCCCAGTAGTGTGAGATATAGCCAAGGAGAACAGGCCAGTCCCACTGGTATATCTGGTGCGAGTAATTTGGCTCCTAGCAATCCAGTACTGCTAGATCGAATTGTCGCCAAGGCAAATCAATTTCGAGATGAGAATATTCAACCTTTTGCTGATGTAATTTATACTTCTGGTTCTGGTTTAGACCCACATATTTCTGTCAGAACAGCAAGGCAGCAGTTGGGACGAGTTGCTCGCACCCGTGGTATCGGAGAAGATGAAATATTACCTTTAATTAATAGATTCACTGATGGCAGGTTTCTCTTGATTTTTGGTGAGCCGGGAGTCAATGTGCTGCGACTAAATTATGCTCTTGATCTGCAAGATATTAATCGTCAGTAAAGAGGCCTACCGTGTACACACAAGTCTTATCAAGTTGCCTAAGAGCGTTTCGATCCCCCCTAACCCCCCTTGATAAGGGGGGAACTAGAATCAAAGTCCCCCTTTTTCTACGCCGAAGGCGCATCCCCGAAGGGGTTTAGGGGGATTTAGGGGGATCAGATCACTTGTGTGTACACCGTAGGTAAAGAGGCAGGGAGAAGAGGCAGGGGGGCAGGGAGCAGGGGCATGGGGGAATAAACTTACTCTTGACGCTTTCCGGGCGGGTTTACTAAGGATTTTGACGAACCACAAATTGATTGCTTGAACCCGCCCCTACTGACTCCCCACTCAGCACTTTGTAGGATAGAGAATAAACACCAAACTATGAACCAGGTAGACTATCTCCGAATTAGCCTTGTCGATCGCTGCAATTTTCGTTGTCAGTACTGTATGCCAGAGGGGGCAGAGCTAGATTATCTGCTCAAACAAGAATTATTAACTGATCAGGAATTGCTGACGCTGATTCAAGAGGTATTTATTCCTGTGGGTTTTACCCGGTTTCGATTGACGGGTGGGGAACCTTTGCTGCGCCCCCGTGTAGCAGATTTGGTTAAGGCGATCGCTTCTTTACCCCAAACCCAAGACCTCTCTATGACTACCAACGGGTTTTTATTAGCCTCCCAAGCCCAAAAGCTCTATGATGCTGGTCTCCGGCGAATAAATATTAGCCTGGATTCCCTGGACTCTAACACCTTTGACCAAATTATCGGCAATCATGGTCGTTCTCGTTGGCAACAAGTTTGGCGAGGGATTCAAGCAGCTTATGGGGTAGGATTTGACCCTTTGAAGCTGAATGTAGTAGTAATTCCTGGTGTCAATGACCATGAAATTCTGGATTTAGCGGCGTTAACCCTTGATAAACAATGGCACGTCAGATTTATTGAGTTTATGCCCATTGGTAATGGCGATTTATTTAGCGATCGCGGTTGGGTATCTTCAGAAGACTTGCGCCAACGTATCCGCGATCGCTGGGGCTTGACAACATCCCAAGTTTGTGGTGCTGGGCCTGCTGATGTATTTCAAATTCCAGGTGCGAAGGGAACCCTGGGATTTATTAGTCAGATGTCAGAATGTTTTTGCGATCGCTGTAACCGGATGCGCTTTTCTGCCGATGGTTGGCTGCGTCCCTGTTTATTAAATGAAACTGGACAACTTGATTTAAAAACAGCCCTGCGTACTGGTACTAGCACTGACCAACTACAAGCACAAGTCAGACAGCTATTAGAAATTAAACCAGAAATTAACTTTAAAGGGCGCGACTCTGGTACTGCCGGTCTTTACAGCCGTACCATGTCGCAAATCGGTGGTTAGTCATTTTCATCCAAGTCCCCCCTCTCCTTACCAAGGAGAGGGGCTGGGGTGAGGTTATGTCTTTTATTAAATCCGCACTCCAATGACCAAAAAATAATAACTAAGCTTGACGTGAGTAGTATTCCACAACAAGCAGTTCATTAACTTGTAACGCCACCCATTCTCGTTCAATGACGCTGTTAACTTTACCAGTTAACTTAGCTTTATCAAATTCCAGATGACTGGGGAGATTGGCTAAACCGGGATATTGCAAATTGGCTTCTACCAACTTCCGTGAAGCTTCGCGGTCTCTGATTGCAACTACTTCACCGGGACGGCACTGGTAACTAGCAATATCGACTCGCTTACCGTTAACTGTTACATGACCGTGATTTACCAGTTGACGAGCAGCTGGAATCGTGGGAGCCATACCCAAGCGAAAAACGGTATTATCCAAGCGCATTTCTAGCATTTGTAGCAGCACTTGTCCGGTAGAACCAGTGACGCGTCTAGCTTTACGTACATAACGCAATAGTTGCTTTTCGGTCAAACCGTAGTTCATCCGAATTTTTTGCTTTTCTTCTAGACGGACTGCATACTCAGAACGTTTTTTGCGGTTCTGACCATGTTGCCCTGGTGGATAGGCTCGTCTAGCAGTTTTGCGACTTAATCCTGGCAATTCGCCTAAGCGACGTACAATTCTGAGGCGTGGCCCTCTATATCGGGACATGAGTTTCCTTAATCTAATCCTGTTAACTTTACCCAGACATTCAATTTTGACACTCTCCTGATTATAAATCAGGAAATTCTTGGTTCTACGAAGCTGCTTGCTTTGACATGACGTATCAAAGCAGAGGCCTTTTCTCCCCAAGCCTAAAATCCGGACTGTCCTGCCGTACTATAACAAACCGGTTTTGTGTGTTTATTTAGTTGGTAGACTACGAAATGACACAGTATTTCAACTCAGAAATACTTTTTACGTTGTCTACTTATCTTATATTTTGACTATATTAGCACTATTCGCCTCAGCATCAATCACAGTGCCACAAATCCTTGGGAAATACAGGCATCCGTTTTTAAAGTGCTGAGTGCTAAGGTTTATTCTCCCCTGCACCCTGCCCCCTGCCCCCTGCCTCTTCTCCCCCTGCCCCCCTGGTTCTTCCCAGTCCCTTTTATAAATTCTGTTTTGGAGGTTGATAAAAATGGTCAAAATCACTGGTCGTAAATTTGTAGGCAGAGAAAATGTCTATGATATTGGGGTTGAACTTTACCATAATTTTACAATTAAACATGGTTTGATCGCCTCCAATTGTTTCAATAAATCCCATTCAACTGCCTACGGATATGTCACGTATCAAACCGCATATTTAAAAGCTAATTATCCCTTAGAGTATATGGCGGCACTGTTGACAGCGAACAGTGGCGATACCGATAAAGTGCAGAAATATATTAATAACTGCGTGAATATGGGGATTACCATAGATCCGCCGGATATTAATCGTTCTGGGTTGGATTTTACACCAGCAGCCAACAAGATTTTATTTGGGTTTACAGCAGTGCGGAACGTGGGGCAGAATGCGATCGCCTCTATTTTGTCAGCCAGAGATGAGGGTGGCGAATTTCAAACACTGGCTGATTTTTGCGATCGCGTCGATCTGCGTGCTGTTAACCGCCGCACGGTAGAATCGTTGATTCACTGTGGAGCCTTTGACAAAATTGAAGCAAACCGTCAACAGTTAATTAATGATTTATTACTAGTTTATGATTGGGCGCAATCCCGCGACAAAGATAGAGCTAGCGGTCAGGGAAATCTCTTTGATTTTTCTGGTCTAGGTGGTAGCGTTACTGATACTAATCCTAAAAAAGGAAGTAATGCTTTTGCAGTCGTTCCTAAAGCTGACCCTGTGGAGAAGGATTTTCCCCCACAAGAGAAGTTACGCAAAGAAAAAGAATTGCTGGGTTTTTATGTGTCAGATCATCCCCTAAAAGCTTTAAGACAAGCAGCATCGGTGCTGAGTCCGATTAACCTTTCACAACTTAATGAACAAAAAGAAGATACCAAAGTTTGTGCGGTGATCATGCTGAATAATGTCAAAAAAGTGATGACCAAAAAAGGTGATCAAATGGCAATTTTGCAAATAGAAGATTTAACAACCCAATCAGAAGCAGTTGTTTTTCCTAAAACCTATGAACGCATCAGTGAGCAACTTATCGTAGATGTCAGGTTAATTATCTGGGGTAAAGTAGATCGGCGAGATGACCAAACTCAACTGATTGTTGAAGATGTAGAAAAAGTAGAGGAAGTCAAAATGGTGATGGTTGAACTAAATCCTCAAGAAGCTGGTGACATTGAACATCTACATCATTTAAAGACAATTTTACAAGAACAGTCAGGGGATAAAGAACAGGCAAGAACGCCAGTAATTGGAATTATACAATCAGAAAATTCTCGCCAATTGGTGCGCTTGGGTTGGCAATTTTGTGTGCAGTATTCTGGTAGAACAGTTCAAGCTTTGCAAAACGCCAGATTTACAGCGCATACAAAATCGCTGATTGAATAGGAAAGTGCTGAGTGAGTAGGGGCGGGTTCAAGCAGTCAGTCTATGGGTGGTTCGTCAAAATCCTTAGTAAACCCGCCCGGACACCGAATGCTGAGTAGGGAGAGTGCTGAGTGCTGATGAGCATAAACCCAGTTTCTATTACGAATTACGAATTACGAATTACTCTCCGTTGATTCTGTAGACCTTTAATCGTGATCATCAGAATCAGAGAAATTGCCAAAATTAAGGCTAAATTTCTGAGTA
The DNA here is from genome assembly GCF_963920885.1 of Anabaena sp. CCY 0017. Classification (NCBI taxonomy): domain Bacteria; kingdom Bacillati; phylum Cyanobacteriota; class Cyanophyceae; order Nostocales; family Nostocaceae; genus Anabaena; species Anabaena sp. CCY 0017. The sequence continues at coordinate 53,058 of NZ_CAWUDG010000015.1, forward strand.
AAGAGTTATTCCATTGCTTGATTGCGATCGCTATCAATGCCCAAACTGTAACTCCTGTGTAAGCAAAGTCTCGACGCTTATTCACAATGAATGCGGCAATCAAAGAAGCTACTAATAACATCATAGCAGTCCATAATTCAGCAGAAATGCCCCATCCATTCCACTCCACAAAATACAACCAAGAAGCGACATTCACAACAGTCGCCACACTAATCCAACCCAGATAAATGCTGATGGGAAAATGAACGCACCACTTCTTAATTTTAGAAACACCCTTGCGACCAATGTCTAAACGCATATAAATAGCAATCAGTGATGCCAAAATTAACACCATCGCTATCACAGACAAAGCAAAAAGTCTAGAGAGAAACAGATATACCCAGACACCTTGAGCCACAGACGCAATGACCAATAAATATCCAGTTTTGCGTAGATATCCATCACGCCTTTGCTTCGGGAGAAATTGATAAATTGCCAATGCGAACAAGCCCAGATAAATCAGTCCCCAAATTGCAAAAGCATAGTTAGCAGGGATAATCAACACGTTAGAGAATACAGTATTAGAAATTTCTCCTATACTTAATCCATTTAACGGAAAAATGTTTGATACTACATTGACAACAAAAGCGCCAATAATTGCGGTAAATGTGGCAAATTGCCGCATAAAATCTCTGTTCTTTACAGATGTAAACTTCTGCATAGCATAATCAGATAAATTCTATCTTTCGATGCTTTTATTTTACACCTTTATTAACAGTGTAATAGTTTTTACGTACTATAGCAAAATTCTAAGTGTTATTAGTTATAACAAGGCGTTGAGCAGCGTATAAACCTGTTACTTCAAGTTTTGAAACTAGCAAAAACGTATTAATCGCCTTGGCAGTTGTTATAGCTATTAGACATCTCCGACAAAGAATGTAGAGACGTTCCATGAAACATCTCTACAACGGTTCTGTGATAACGCATATTTTATTTTTACCAGATGTCTATTAGAAGTAGTCTGAGCCTCTTGTGTATTTGCAATAGTTGCAGACTTACTCTAATACTGAAGATAGGTGTATTTATTCCATAAGGATAATTTGACGATATGTATCTCTCTCTCTGGCCTGGTAAACCCTATCCTTTAGGAGCAACTTGGGATGGTAAAGGCACTAACTTTGCTCTATTTTCCGAAAACGCCACAGGGGTTGAATTGTGCCTGTTTGACCAGCAAGACAGAGAAACTAGACTAACTCTCACAGAAATTAGTAACTTTACTTGGCATTGTTACGTCCCCTCTATCGTCCCTGGTCAGCGATACGGATTTAGGGTACACGGACCCTTTAACCCCCAAGAAGGGCATCGATTTAACCCCAATAAGCTGTTGATAGACCCCTACGCCAAAGCACTTGACGGCGAAATTGGTTTTGGGGAAGAAATGTTTGGCTATCGCTGGGATGATCCTCAAGAGGATTTGGGATTTTCGGAACTGGATGACGCGCACCTCGTACCTAAAGCTGTGGTGGTGGATGAGTCTTTTGATTGGGAAGGGGATGAACTGCTGCAAATACCTTGGCATGAAACGGTAATTTATGAAACCCACGTCAAAGGCTTTACCAAGCTGCACCCAGCAATTCCTGCCAAACTCCGAGGAACCTATGCTGGATTAGCTCATCCTGCCAGTATTTCTCATCTCCAGTCTCTGGGTGTGACAGCCGTGGAATTGATGCCTGTGCATCATTATCTGGCATATCCCCGACACTTAGTCGATACAGGACTGAGAAATTACTGGGGTTATGACTCTATCTGCTATCTAGCTCCCTACCACGGTTATAGTGCTAATTCTGGTCATGGCGAGCAGGTGAAAGAGTTTAAGCAGATGGTCAAGGCACTACACAAAGCCGGAATGGAGGTGATTTTAGATGTGGTGTACAACCATACTGGAGAAGGTAATAATTTAGGGCCTACTTTATCTCTGCGAGGTATAGATAATACCTCTTATTATCGCCTAGTGGATGGTAACGCTCGTTATTATATGGACTTCACCGGCTGCGGTAATTCTTTGAATGTGCGCCATCCCCAAGTGCTGAAACTGATTATGGATAGTCTGCGTTACTGGGTACTAGAAATGCACGTTGATGGTTTCCGGTTTGACTTAGCCTCTGCACTGGCGCGGGAACTGTTCGCAGTTGACAGGTTGGCGGCTTTCTTTGATATTATTCACCAAGACCCGGTTTTAGCTGATGTGAAATTAATTGCCGAACCTTGGGATGTGGGTGAAGGTGGCTATCAAGTGGGTGAATTTCCTCTTTTGTGGTCGGAATGGAATGGTAGGTATAGAGATACTGTGCGGGACTTCTGGCGAGGTGAAGATAGTCGTTTGGCAGAGTTTGCCTATCGGTTTACGGGTAGTTCTGACCTGTATCAGTTAAATGGACGCAATCCCAGCGCTAGTATTAACTTCATTACCGCCCATGATGGTTTTACTCTCAATGATTTAGTCAGTTACAACCAGAAGCACAATGAGGCGAATGAGGAAGATAGTCGGGATGGAGAAAATCATAATCGCTCTTGGAACTGTGGCGTTGAAGGGGAAACGAATGATCCGGTAGTCCTAAAGTTACGGAAACAGCAACGGCGAAATTTTTTGGCAACTTTACTGCTTTCCCAAGGTGTACCGATGTTGGTGATGGGTGACGAAATGGGGCGGAGTCAAGGGGGAAACAATAACGCCTACTGTCAAGATAATAAAGTGGCTTGGTTAGACTGGGATTTACCAGAAGAAAATGAAGCGCTATTAGATTTCACCCGTCAACTGATTGATTTTCGCCGCAAGCATCCAGTTTTCCGCAGACGCAAGTGGTTCCAAGGTAGAGCTATCCACGGTTCTGGGGTACATGATATTGGTTGGTTCAATCCCGACGGTACGCAGATGACAGAAGAACAGTGGAATGAAGGTTTTACGAAGGCTATTGGTGTCTTTATGAATGGCGAAGAAATAGCGACTCCTGGGCCACGGGGGGAACGAATTATGGATGATTCCTTCTTGTGGTGCTTCAATGCTCACCATGAAATGTTGGAGTTCGCTATTCCCAAAGGGTTACAGAATTGGGAGTGGTTGACTATTATTGACACAACTAAGCCCCGCTTTGTCCAACGTGGTAAACGTTATATCGATGATAAACCAATTCTAGTGGCGGCGCGATCGCTTGTGGTTTTACAACGTTTGGGCAGAGCTTTATTTGAGATTAAGTAATAATTCTTAATCTAGCTTTTCTCGGCTGAGTGAAGTGTATTTAAATCTTTCATTTGTCAAGTATCTCCAAGCAGTGACTTAAGACATTTTGCTGATACACATCTAAATACAGGGCTATTTCATTCTAAAATCCGACATTTCATGTATTTACGAGAATGTCGTTATTTTTGGCTTCAGGGATTCTATCTCACGATGGCTGAAAATACCTAAATTCGTCGCTTAAATCTAGGCTGAAATAGCCCTGCATCTAATTATTTCATTTGTCAAGATCCTTTAAGGATCAGTTTTGATCTACTTTAACTGATCTGGCTGATTGATGAAGAGGATTGTTACCCTAAAAAAGTGACGAAAAATCACCTCCAAAAACCGTAAATTTAACCAGTAGATAGAGGAGACAACAATAATGTCTGAAAGCATGGACTCAAAAGGAAACGGTAATAGAGAGCAAGGTAACGCAGAAAAAGGCTCTAAAGAACCAAATCGTGCTGCTCAAGCGGCGATCGCACAAGCAGCGGCTCAAGCCGCTAAAGGTGGCAAGAAATCATAGTTTTTTAATGCTTAGGGATGAATAGATTATTTGTCCCTACTACTAGATATTATGAAAGGAGTCAAATATGGGTAGCTACGATAGTGAAGTTCTCTATTGTGGTCATTGTAATAGACAACAACAAGTTTCCCAAGGTGAAAAATGTAAAGGTTGTCGCCGTACCACTATTAGTTGGTATCCAGACCGTCAATCTCATGAAGATATACGTAAAAAATGGATTGATATGTGTAAATACTTTAATCAAACACCTTAGTAACGTGCAAATGATTAGTTAGACATGAGTAAATTCAACAAATTTTAAGCGCAGCTTGATCACAAATTAAAAATTCAGTTTCTTGATTTGACAAAAATCAGTTTAAGTTTATTTCAGGTGATATCTTGTTTTCTGTTGCGATTATTGATCCTGATTGCTGATTTACTCAACCATCTTCCTATTCGTCTTCGTCGCTGGAGTTCTTTTCCTCATACTCCTGTTGACGATTTTTTTTGGTTTAACTCCTCCTAATTGTAAAAAACCTACATCTGTCAGCAGGAGTGAGGGGGTTAAGTTGGTATTTGATGGTGCGATCGCTCTCCCGACTCATACCCAAAAAGTTACAGTAAAATGTCCTAAACCAAAGTGATCAAAAAATACTATTTTTTAGTTATACTGAGGAAAACATCTATACATACGCTCACGTTATGGTCTGGAATGCTAATAAAACCCTAAATAATGGTAAATACACAATTCAAGGTGTATTAGGTCAAGGTGGTTTTGGTATTACTTATTTTGCCATAGATAATACCAGTGGTAATCAGGTAGTAATTAAAACTCTTAATGATAAATGGTAACAGGAGAAGTCCCAACTCCTGCAACTGTCAGAGTTATTTCTGCTTTAGCTTCTCCTCAAGAAATTAATCCTCAAATTAGTGATAGGTTAAATCAAGCTATTCTACAAGGAATGGAATTAAAACCCGAAGATCGTCCTCAATCAATAGGAGAATGGTTTATTTTATTGGGGTTAAAATCTGGTAATGTCTCTACACAAAGACAAGCTAATCCTGGGACTAATTCTACACAACCAACACAAAAAATAGGAAATTTAACGCCATCACTAATAATAAAAACTGGTATTGATTATAGTAAATTGAGTGGTCATTTATCTGCGGCTGCTGATATTTATGCTGATAAAACACGTAGGAAGTATAATAGAGAAGGTAATGCAAAATGGCGTGATGCAGATTTAGAAACTAGAATAATTCTCTTGAAATTAGCTAATAAACAACAAGAAGGTTATTTAACAACAGATGATTTAAGAACGATTCCTGCTCAGGATTTACAAAATATAAATACACTTTGGCTTGAATATAGTCAAGAACGTTTTGGGTTTAGTATTCAAAGCTGAAGGGGTGACAACTTAGGCTCAAACCCTTATCGAATAAGGATTATGAAAGAGTCAGCCTTGAAAAGATTAAAACAAATGGGGAACCTATTCCAACATAAAAATTAGACTTGTGGGGTTTAGTTATTGACAATAGAATCAATAAAGCCAGAAAATGATGTTTACTTTTTCAAGGCGCAAACCTTCAAAACCCTTGCTGCGTATGTAATTCCAAGGTTTTTGTCACCCCGTCAGTATTCAAAGACGTATTTGGGAGGCTTGTGGAAGAAATTATATTAGGTTTGCCCAGGATGTAAATTGGGGTAGATATGTAAATTATAAAGATAATCAAGGACAAACTCAAAGTAAATGTCAATGGCAGAATGATCAATCTATTGTTAATTGTGATTATTTTGATTACAACAGGGTAAATGGATCTTTTCCTGTATATGGTGAAGTAGGCTTACCTATAAAACTGCCTCCTGTAACCTCACCTACCCTAAAATTACCTCCTGTCACATCAACCTCTAAAAAATCATGGTTATCATGGTTTGATGGAAATTCTCAAAAATCTAAACAAATAGAGGAAGCTAAACGACTAGAGAAAGCTAAACGACTAGAGAAAGCTAAACAAATGGACATATATTATACAAAAATCTATACTGGAATATTTTCTTACTTTATAGATTGTGGTTTTTAATATGTGAATTATTCAGGTCTTTCCTTCAAATAACAAAAATTCATGTAATTCACCTATATAAATAGGAAATTTATAAATATCACTTCTTTAACCATCCTTCCAAATTAGAAACCTTACTAAAATACATAATTCCCACATCAGTTAAAACTTGCTGAATATTAGCTTTCCCAAACTCCTTGGTATTTTCACTAAAAAAAGCTTTAGAAATTTGAGGTCTATTTTCAGCATCATCTAAAATAACTTGTAAAATAAAATCATCTCGTCTTTCTTTTGTCTTATTTAAAAAAGGATTGGTTAAAGTAGTTTGTAACATTTCGATATTTGGATGAATCAATAGACCATATTTTTTTAATTGTTCAAGAACATCAAAAAACCGTCTTCTAAAATTACTCAATATTTGTTCATAATCAATCAAAGATTGTTCTAAATAGTTCGCAAAAGATTGAGAATTATTTAATTCTATATTACGTTTAGCTTCATTAATTTCGATTTCAATAGTTTGGTAAAATAACTGACTCCGTTTTTCTTCTCTTTCTATTGCTACTAAAGCTTCCATCAAACAAATACTGGGAATAACAAAAGTAATTTGATTAGGTGGATGATACAATAAATCTTCGAGGCTTTTATTTCTACCTTTAGCAACTGCTATGATTGAATTAGTTTCTAAATAAACAATCATATTTATCAGTCTTCTAATTGTTGAGTGCTTCCATCAATTAAATAATCAAATAAATCAATTTCTTTAATTTCCTTAACAAAAGGAGGTTCTTGACTTTTCCAGTGATAAGCTAAATCTCTCAACCAAGCTTGAATTAACGTAATTAAAGAAGATTGAAATAGCATTTTATCAGCAATTTCGGGATTATAATATAATAAAACTTCTTGAGTTGGCAAAGTAGCAACTTCTTTAAAATCTGCTGTTTTGAATATTTTAATGATTTGGGAGTTAACAAACATCAAAAAAGGAACATTTTGATATTCTTCCATTTTCTCAAGTTTTAAATCTGTTGCTGAATAAAGAGGAGAAAATCTAAGATCAATCATTAATACAGGATGTTCATTTTTATCTTTAGCAACAATTACGGGTTCAAAATCAATAACTTTTATTGGGTGTAGTTTCAGCATTTTATTTTACCTCCAGTTTAATTCTAATTTTTATTTGAGTTAAGCCACAGCAAACTCCGTTAACTTACGAGTTTCAGGATCATGAAAAGCTAAAACAATATCCTCTTTTGGTACACCTTCCCTTAATAACTCAGTTGCAATTCCTTCCTCAGTCCAATCATCCTCGATGTAAATCTTCTCATTTTTAATGCGAACATAAACAGAAATTGCCTTCACTCGTTTATTATTTTTCCAACCAATATTAAACCAAAGATATTGACTTCTTTGATCATCAAACATTAACAACTCATCTATATCAGGATCAGGTACTTGTGCTGAAATTATTTCATATTCAGTGAGGATTTTTTTGATTATATTTTGATAATGATTTAGCTTGTCCATTTGATAATCTCCTCTTTGTTAATATCAATAACCAACAGTGAAACTTGATATTTTTGCAGAATTAATTCAATTGCTATTTGTTCAAAAAACTTCTCATAAATCTTTTCACCAATTGCTAAATAAACTTTATAGTCAGGATGAGTCAGAGAAAGAAATGTTTGATAAATTAGATATTGTCCTAATGCTGTTTCAAATTCCCGCATGGGAGAACGACTGAGAAAACTTTTAATTTCAATAACTATTTTTTGTCCTTCTCTTGTTGCAGAAATTGTTTTTTCACCAGCTAAATCCGCAAGTAATTTAACTTCTTCATATTTAATAGGATATGGATCAAAAGTAATTGTCCAACCATCTTTAATTAAAGCATTTTTGACTGCATCATGGTAGAAATCCTTTGCTGGCATTGTTTACCCTAGTAATATAGACAAAGTAGCTATTGAAGCTAGTTAATATAATTATACTAATTTACCAAGGAATCGTACTACCAACTCTTAACTCTGACACTATTCCCAAAATAACACTTTAGGATTGATTAAACTTTATTGCTATCAAGTAACATTATTTAATCACGATTTGGAAGAGCGCGAGCTTGACGAATTTATTGTTGCCATTTCTGCGGATCAATTTCGGCGAAAATATTCTTTTTTGAGATTTTCCTTAACGCTTCTGCCATTTTTTGACCATTAGATTTGATTTTAGCTGTTGCTGTTTCTTCTAATAAAGTAATATGCACCTTTATTGAACTATCTAATTCTATTTCTGGAGTTTCATCAACCCATTGAATAGAATTGTTTTTCAAAATAGCGTTAAAAGTTTTTAACATGATTTTGTTCACCTATTAATAATTGACAACCATCAAAATAATAACATCTTTTTTACATCGGCTAAACTTACTGTAACACTATCTTGTTCTTCTTCCTTAGCATCTCTTAAGTCTCGTAAATCTTCCAAATCTTCCAACAATTCTTGAATCTTCAAAAACTCCTCATAAGGTAAAATCGCAAATTGTTTTTCACCATTTTTTGTTAAAAATTCAGGATGTAATTCAATCATTTTTTTACTTCCTTTTATTCATAAGCTTTACTGCGGTGCTTGACCCTATATATAATGATAGTCTGTTCTGCTAATTCAAACAAGACTCGATAATCACCTACTCTTAAACGATATTCGGGGGTAAAATTTGTTAAGCGCTTTACGTCTCCCTGTAAATTATCTTGCATTGCTTCTACTTTATTGATAATGCGTTCTCTGTCATTTACAGGAATTTTCTGTAAATCTTTAATTGATTTGGGTTTAAATTCTATTTGGTACTGCACATATTTTCACCTATTTAAGTTTATTTCAGGTGAGTCTATCCAGACCCACCTAATTTCCTAAATTATACTAAAGCTGCCTGTTCCTCCTGACTAATTACCCTACCTTCATCCTCAAAACCAGTGATTTGATCAAAGTTTAAATACCGATACAAATCGCCAGCAAAAGGATGAATCTTTTCTGCTACAATATCTAAGTATTCCTGCACTGTGGGAATGCGTCCCAGCAAGGCACAAACGGCGGCTAATTCTGCTGAACCAAGGTAAACTCGCGCATCTTTACCCATGCGATTGTTGAAGTTACGGGTTGAGGTGGAAAACACAGTTGTACCATCTTCAACTCGCGCCTGATTACCCATACATAAGCTACATCCAGGCATTTCTGTACGCGCATTCGCAGCTTCAAAGATGTTATATACACCTTCTTGTTTTAATTGATATTCATCCATGCGTGTTGGCGGGCAAATCCACAATCGGGCTTGTACTGCACCAGCACCTTCTAATACTTTACCAGTGGCTCGATAATGACCGATATTTGTCATACAAGAACCTACAAATACTTCTTGTACTGGGTCATTAGCAACCTCTGATAATAATTTGACGTTATCGGGGTCATTGGGTGCAGCGACAATTGGTTCTGTGATTTCGTTTAAATCAATTTCAATGATTTCTGCATACTCCGCATCTGCATCAGCTTCCATTAAGGTGGGGTTGGCTAACCATTCTTCCATTTTGGCGACACGACGCATAATGGTACGCGCATCTGTGTAACCCCTAGCTACCATGTTCTTTAACAGAGTGACATTGGAACGCAGATATTCAGAAACTGTCTCAATACTCAGCTTAATTGTACAACCTGCACAAGAACGTTCGGCGGAAGCGTCGGTGAGTTCAAAGGCTTGTTCTACTTTCAAATCTGGTAAACCTTCCAATTCCAGAATTCGCCCTGAGTAGATATTTTTCTTGTTTTTCTTCTCTACTGTTAGCAAACCTTTTTGAATGGCGACGTAGGGAATGGCATTCACTATATCTCGTAAAGTGATACCGGGTTGCAATTCACCTTTGAAGCGGACTAATACTGATTCTGGCATATCTAAGGGCATGACACCCAATGCACCAGCAAAGGCTACTAACCCAGAACCTGCTGGGAAGGATATACCCAAGGGGAAGCGGGTGTGGGAGTCGCCACCTGTTCCCACGGTGTCGGGTAACAGCATCCGGTTTAACCAAGAGTGAATGATACCATCGCCGGGACGTAAGGCGACACCTGCGCGTTGGGCAAAGAAATCTGGTAATTCTTGGTGAGTTTTAATGTCTACTGGTTTGGGATAAGCCGCAGTGTGACAGAAACTCTGCATTACTAAGTCTGCACTAAAGCCGAGACAGGCGAGTTCTTTTAATTCGTCGCGGGTCATGGGGCCTGTGGTATCCTGAGAACCAACGGTGGTCATTAGAGGTTCGCATGATGTCCCTGGACGAACACCCGGTAAGCCGCAAGCTTTACCGACCATTTTCTGGGCGAGGGTGTAACCTTTGCCTGTATCGTTGGGTTGTTGAGGACGAATAAATATATTGCTGGCTTCTAAACCCAATGCTTCGCGGGTTTTGTCGGTGAGGGTACGTCCAATTAATAGGGGAATGCGTCCACCGGCGCGGACTTCATCAAAGATGGTTTCGGGTTTGAGGGTGAAGGTGGAAATGACTTCGCCGACTTCGTTGGTAATTTCGCCTTTGTAGGGATGGATGGTAATTACCATACCGGTTTCTAAGTTGCTGACATCGCATTGAATGGGCAAAGCACCGGCATCTTCGGCAGTGTTAAAGAAAATTGGCGCGATCGCACTACCTAAAATATAACCCCCAGCGCGTTTGTTTGGTACATAAGGGATATCATTTCCTAAATGCCACAATACTGAGTTAATGGCAGACTTGCGCGAGGAACCAGTACCGACAACATCGCCGACGTAAGCTAGTGGATGTCCTTTTTGCTTTAACTCGGCAATGGTTTCTAAACTTCCCGGTTGCCGTGACTCTAGCATGGCTAAGGCGTGTAAGGGAATATCCGGGCGGGTGGTGGCGTGGGTAGCTGGGGATAAATCATCGGTGTTGGTTTCCCCAGGAACTTTAAACACGGTGACAGTAATGGCTTCTGGTACTGTGGGGCGAATAGTAAACCATTCAGCATTTGCCCAAGAGTCAACCACTCGCTTGGCGAAAGGATTACTTTTGGCTAATTCTAAGACATCATGAAAGGCATCATACACCAAAAGGATTTTACTCAGGGCGGCTGCGGCGTAAGCGGCGATGGGTTCTCTACCTTCACCCTTCATGACTAAAGGTGCTTCTCCGTCTTTTGATTCCCCACTGGAAACTTGCAGCAAATCAATGAGAGATTGCACGTTGTAACCGCCTACCATCGTTCCCAGTAATTCTACTGCGGCGATGGGAGAAACGAGGGGGCTGGTGATTTCGCTTTTAGCAATGGCGGTGAGAAATCCTGCTTTCACATAAGCTGCTTCATCTACACCGGGGGGTACGCGATCGCACAATAAATGTAATAATGTATCTTCTTCACCCTCTGGTGGATTTTGCAGCAATTCGCACAGTTCTGAGGTTTGCTTCGCATCCAATGGTAAAGGCGGAATACCGAGTTGGGCGCGTTCCGCAACATGATGACGGTATTGTTCTAGCATTTTGTGTTCTCCATTGGGATGTTCTCCCCTTAATTATGAAATATTTTTCGGCAAATCTTGGCTATAAAAGTTTACCTGATTTTTATCTCTGGAAGCCTCATCAGACTTGTGTTATGGATTTATTAATCTACTGATAATTTATTCTGATTGTGGGTTTAACCAAGTTTCTAAATCAGCAACACTAGAAAAATCTAATAACGCCTCTCCTAAGTTCTCTAATTGTTCAATCGATAACCCTCTGATGCGTTCAATTAATGACGCATCAATTTCACCAACACGCCGATTTAGTAGACGCAGTATTAAGTGTTGTTTTCCTTCTTGCCTTCCTTCTTGTCTTCCCTCTAGCCTTCCCTCTTCTTTAGCTTTTTCTCTATGTCTTTGATAAAGTGGTTCTAATCGCATAATTAACTCCCGAACAATCAAAATCAATTAGATTGAGTGTTGTGTTAACCAAGCTTCTAAATCAGCAACACTAGAAAAGTCTAATAACGCCTCTCCTAAGTTCTCTAACTGTTCAACCGATAATCCGGCAATTCGCTCGATTAATAACGCATCAATTTCACCGATACGGCGATTTAGTAGACGCATTATTAAGTTTTTTTCTCCCTCTTGTCTTCCTTCTTGTATTCCTTCTTGTCTTCCTTCTTGTATTCCCTCTTGCCTTCCCTCTTCTTTAGCTTGTTCTCTATCTCTTTGATAAAGTGGTTCTAATCGCATAATTAACTCCCTATCATCTGTTTCTAGTTCTTGATTTACTCTCAAGTTTTCGCGCAAGTTGTAAACTAATTCCAGGGTTGCTTTCTGGTATGGATGATCTAATGGTAACGCTTGCAACTCGATAATTGCTTGTGATTGTACGCTTCCCCTACCCAAAAGTCTCAACCATAAAGTTTCCGGTGTTTGCGGTAGTTGGTGTATCGCCACAATTACTGTCCGCAAAGCATCTGCTAGAAAATGTACTCCCGATAACCAACCTTGTTTTTGAACTGTTCCAAAGCTAGATAATCTAGGTTCAGATATGGTAGGTGTCAGAATCCACAATTTGGGAATTTCTAATTCCTGAAGCTTGATTTTATTGGCTTTGGCTTCTCGTCGCAATAAAGCCTTGACTTCTAATAACTTGAGAATACAGTCGCAGATTTCATCGCTAGAAGCTGGATTGCGGTATGGTTCTATTATTGCAGGATGTTCGGCAAGTCTTCCTAGTAACCCCAGTATTTGTAAATTAGCACTTTTTTGTTTAGCAGGTGTGAATAAAACATCTATTTCTTTAATCTCTCCTGAGACTTTTTCTGATGCTTTGACTTCTCCGTAATCTTTTAATAATTCTTCAAGATAGTCTTTAGCGAATTTATCATGTATAAACCTAGTCATTAAATTTTGATATTGTGTAAAATTCGGGTTAATTCAAAGTTTTATTATATACCAGTTTTGAATTATCCGTAAGAGGATGTCTGAAAAAATATTAGTGTTGTATTCAATTGAAAGTAATAGCGATTTTATCAGCTTTCGAGATTTAACCTAAATTTTTTTTGTGGAATTTGAATATCTTTAATTAATTCAGATATAATAATATGTTTGTCTGTTGCATCACCTGATTTTATATATGTCCAACATTTACACCGTTGAAATTAACCACCAAGGTAAAATTTATACTTTACAAGTTCCTGAAAATGAGACTATCTTATCAGTGGCTGAAGCTGCTGGTCTAGGTTTTCCCAATTCTTGTAATGCAGGCGTTTGTACAACTTGCGCTGGTCTAATTACTGAGGGAACTGTAGACCAATCTGATTGTATGGGTGTTAGTTCCGAACTGCAAAAACAAGGTTATGCTTTGCTTTGTGTTTCTTATCCCCGTTCTGATTTGAAAATTGAGACGGAAAAGGAAGACGTAGTTTATCAATTGCAGTTTGGTAAAAGCTAATAATCAGTGAATAGTTATCAGTTATCAGTTATTTGATGACTGGTAACTGATTAGAAAGATGAACGAACCGCCAAGTCGCCCGCGCGAAGCGATGCCCGCAAGGGCTGTAGTTCGCCAAGTTAGGAATGATTTATAACTGCTATATTAAGTTATTCTAGGAACTGTATATATAAAGGACTTACCTCTATGACTACTCATTTTATTACCGCAGAGGTTGATTTGCAAGAAACTCCGACTGAGTTGGAAAAGGCAATTGAGGCTGAGTTGCAAAAGCAGGGTGAACCTCTACGTTGGGCGATTACTTCTGTGGATGAAGCACAGCAAAAAGCTACTGTTGAAGCTGTTGTGACTACAAGTGCTGAGTAGAGACACAATTAATCATATTTTTACCAGAGACATCTCCTACAAAAAATGTAGAGACGTTCTATGGAACGTCTCTACAAGGGTTCCAAATAACGCATATTTTATTTTCACTAGATGTCTTAGGAATTGATGCAACGTCCTTATACAGCGATTTTAATTATACCTACTGGGGTGGGGGCGGCGATTTGCGGTTATGCTGGTGATGCTTTGCCTGTAGCTAGAGTTATATCACAGGTGTGCGGTAAGCGGAGCTATGCCGCCCTTGCTTATCGCTTAGTTCATGCGGTAGGCTTTGGGAGTTATTCCTGTGATTTGTCGAAATTGCCTAGTAAAGTGGCTATGACTATCGAAGCCGCAAGCTAGAGCGATTTCCACTAAAGACTGGTTTGTGTGTTTCAAGAGTTGCTTTGCCCGTTCAACTCGCTGTTGCAGCAGATATTGGTGGGGCGATAATCCCATCGATTGTTTAAATAAACGGCTGAAATGAGACTGGCTCATTTTAGCTAACTGAGCCAAATCGGCAAGTTTAAGATCCTGATCTAAAGCTTCATGAATATAATGTGTGATCTGGAGCAATTTGTGATCCCCCAATCCCCGCTTGAAATGAGTAATATGGGGGTGATTAGCAGAGTAATCCTGAAGCAAGTTTACTACCAGGGCATTTGCTAATGACTCAAGGTATAGTCGCCCCATCCGACCACCCTGGTGTAATTCGGTTTGCAGTAACCGTAAAAGTTGCTCTAGTTGAGGATTGCGAACCTGAAATGCAGGCATCACGTCTACTCGGTTGGGATTTAGTTCGAGATCCTCTTCAGCAACCTGTTGAAGAAACGATGAGGAAATTTGCACATACAGATAGTGATGATGATCTTCAGCGTAGTAGCTGCTGGGGATGCCAGATGGGGTAATGCAAAGATCACCTTGGCGATACAGGCCGATATGGTGGTAATTACCCACACTCTCATAAGTTCGATGAGGTTGAGTCGTGAGGATCAAAATAATTACGGGATCGACTTCTGCTGGAAACTCCATGCCACCAGATGGCTGCTGATACTCTTGAATTAAAACAGACTCCCAGCCTAGATTGTGACTGGAAACAATCGGTAATCTTGGATTCTGGTTGATTTCGGAATGAGAGACTTTCATCAGTGCGATCGCTTCTAGCGGGGCGCTGCCCATCGCCCTTTGCAGAACTGAGAGCAGAATTTTGAAAATTTGAGAAGATTTTGATAGTTCAGACCTTTAAGCTTCCCTAATCTGTGATGATAGCCGATTGAATTACAGATTATAACGCTGGAGATTGTCTTGAGCATGATCACCCCAAATACTCATCAGTTGAACATTCATACAGAACTTAAAGCATTTCTAAAACTGGCAATTCCCTTAGCCAGCGCTCAAGTTGCCCAAATTGCAACGGGATTTGCCGATACCGTGATGATGGGACATTTGGGACGAGAAACCCTAGCGGCTGGAGCATTAGCCTCGATTACCTTCTTCTCATTCCTGGTGACGGCAAGTGGCGTGGTGATGGGTGTCAGCCCATTGGTGGCAGAAGCATACGGAGCAGGTAACAAAACTCGTATTGAACAAGTTACCCAACAAGGGTTGTGGCTATCGTTGCTATTGGCAATTCCAATCATGATTGCGATCGCTCATCTCGATATGTTAATGAGTCGGCTGGGGCAACCTGCAACCACGGTGGAGTTAGCAACAGGTTATCTTAATATCATGCTGTGGGGATTGTTTCCTGCTTTGGGCTTCGCCATGTTGCGAGGCGTGGTTTCAGGTCTATCTCAAGCTCGTCCCATTTTGGTAATTGTAATTACAGGAACAGGATTTAATATTTTAGGTAACTATATCCTGGGCTTTGGTAAATTCGGATGGCCCCGATTAGAGTTGGTAGGGCTAGCTTTAGCCAGTACTTTGACGTGGTGGGGAATGTTTGGGGTACTGATTCTTTGCCTGTTGAGACACAAACAATTTCAAGCTTACCAATTCTTCTGGTGCTTGCCTCAATTCCAGCCTCAGATACTTTGGCAATTGCTCAAACTAGGGATGCCAATTGGGGTATTTTCTGCTCTAGAAATTGGTGTGTACACAGCCGTTAGCTATTTGATGGCTACCTGGGGAACTGATGGGTTAGCTGCACACCAAATTGTATTTCAAACGATCAATCTGATCTATATGGTGCCACTGGGAATGTCATTTGCGGCAACCGCTCGAATTGGTCAGTGGCTTGGACAGCAAAATATGGCAGGAATCCGACAAGCTGGTTTCATTAGTCTTGCTGTTGGAAGTGCATGGACAACCATGATTGTGATCGCACTTTTGCTATTTCCTCGACAAATTATTGGGCTATATATCGATATTCTTGCACCAGAGAACGCATCTATCGTAGCCCTTGCTGTTTCCATTATGCGGGTTGGAGCGATCGCGCATTTGTTCGATGGGGTACAAAAAATTGCTTATGGTGCGTTGCAAGGTTTACAGGATACTCGTGTGCCGATGCTGCTCAGTTTCCTGTCTTATTGGTGCATTGGTTTAACCAGTGGTTACTGGTTGGCATTTAGATGGAATTTAGGTGGCGTAGGTCTATGGTTGGGGCAAATGATTGCAGTGGTGATCGCAGCAGTGGTCTTTATTTGGCGCTTTCAAAGGCTAACTTCAAACCAAACTGGAGCTAAACTGTAAACATCAGTTTTATGCCAATATTTAGTATGCAACCTCCTTATACAGCGATTTTAATTATACCTACTGGGGTGGGGGCAGCAATTGGCGGTTATGCTGGTGATGCTTTGCCTGTAGCTAAGGTGATCTCACAGGTGTGCGATCGCCTGATCACTCACCCCAATGTCCTCAATGGTGCAAGTTTGTACTGGAATCTCCCCAACACGCTGTATGTGGAAGGTTACGGACTTGACAAATTTGCCTCTGGATGCTGGGGTTTACGCCCGGTTCGCAATAATAAAATAGGGTTGCTTTTAGACCAAGGCATTGAACCAGAATTACAACTGCGACACCTACAAGCAGCCGATGCAGCCAGAGCTACTCTTGGTTTAACCCTCACAGATTATGTAGTTACTGATGCACCTTTAAACGTAGAATTACGCACTTCAGCATCAGGGGCAAGTTGGGGAACAATTGGCAATCCAGATAGCTTACTGAGGGCGGCGGAAATATTAATTAACAAAGCTGGCGCAGAAGCGATCGCAGTTGTCGCCCGTTTCCCCGATGATATAGATGAAGCCGCAGTACAAAATTATCGTCAAGGTCAAGGGGTAGACCCTTTAGCCGGTGCAGAAGCCGTAATTAGCCATTTAATCGTCCGCACCTTTAAAATTCCCTGCGCCCATTCTCCCGCCTTAGCCAGCGCCCCCCCAGAACCGAATTTATCGCCTCGTTCGGCTGCGGAAGAATTAGGTTATACTTTTTTACCATGTGTCCTTGTGGGCTTGAGTCGCGCCCCACAATTTATTATAAATAAAGAGTCAATGACAGCTTTAGCCGATGATATTTGGGCAGATCAAGTGGATTGTGCGATCGCACCTGCAAATGCTTGTGGTAGTAGTGCCTTGATCAGTTTAAACCAAAGGCGATGCCAAATTATCACTGTGGCAGAAAATAAAACTCTCATCCAAGTTCCCGCCCCAGCTTTAGGAATCACAGCTTTACAGGTAAACTCGTATTTAGAAGCCGTAGGTGTATTAGTCGCCCACAAAGCCGGCATAAATCCCACCGCCCTCAGTCCTCAAATATCCTCCCTACAACCAGTTACTATAATGTAGTTTGTTTCCCCTCTGCCCCTTCCCAGTCCCCTATCATCCAAAAACTCGTGGTTGAACAACAAAATCAAGAACCAGAAATTCCCTATTTGACACGTACCCAAGTATTAGTAGCTATGGGAGTGACTGCAATCCTGTTATGGCTAGTCGCCAGGGTGTGGTTAAACTATGGCAATTTTTACTTATTAAGATGGTACTGGTCAGGAAAAGATTTACTCTTCGGTTTAGGGTTAGGGTTAATCATCACAGGTTTAAGTGGTTTAGCTTATCGCTTTTACCCCAACTACCGTCAAAGCGCCGACTATTATCTGGATATAGTTATCAAGCCTTTAGCTTTACCCGATTTGATTTGGTTGGGCTTACTTCCGGCTTTAAGTGAAGAACTGTTATTTCGGGGTGTGATGCTGCCAGCTTTAGGCTTAGATAACATCGCTGTAATTGTATCTAGTATCGCATTTGGTATTTTGCATCTCAGTGGACCCCAACAATGGCCTTATGTAGTGTGGGCAACTATTATTGGTTTAATGTTAGGGTTTAGTGCCTTGTCAACTGGTAACTTGTTAGTGCCAATTGTTGCCCACATGATTACAAATTGGGTTTCTGGCTGTTTCTGGAAATTCCGTCAAGTCAAAACAGCTTAAACTTTTGTTTACGGGGATTCAAACCCCGTTGACCGAAGCGATTTTAGATTTTAAATTTTGGATTATGAAAATCTGAAATCCAAAATTAAGTAACCCCACAAAAATCCGGTTCCCTCCTCGCTTGCACCGGAGGGTTAGGGAGGGGTTCTTTTTATGCATCTTTATATAAAATTGGTATCACTACCATCTTATTACCTTTGTTGCTCTAACCAGTTGATTAAGTCCTCTAAAGTTTGCAAATCAAAAATTGCGTCTGCTAGACTTTCGATTTGTTGTGAAGATAATTCATTAATTCGGCTTTCTATAGCAGGGGTAATATCATTAAATCGCCGCTTTAGTAGTTTTTTAACAATTTTTTGTTCTCCTTGTTCAATGCCCTTTTCCATCCAACTAGTCACTATTTCCATGATTTTTTCCTCTTCAATTAAATTAGCTTGGTGTAGTTCAGCGTTTAATTCTTGCTCTTCAGTTGTGTTTAATTTGAGATAAGTGTCAATAAAACCAGAAATTAATTCTATTTTAGCAGGGTTTAATTGCAGCGTAACTAACATCCTTAAGCATTCTAGCTTAACTCTAATTCTCTCTTCTGGTTGAAAGTTCATTTTTGCCATTAAGGCGGCGGCTACGGGATTTGGTTTGTTTAAAAAACTTCGCCAGTTGAGATTATTTAATTGAATGGCAACATAGTTAAATTCTAAAATCTTGCGATGGGGAAAGTTAACTACATATTGGCTTTTTTCTGGTCTTTTCGGTTCGTCGTAAGAGAATATAACTATAGGGAAAATTGGCATTAAAAATTTAGCATCTAAACGGGCGAAGTAATGAAACATCCGCCGTTCAAATTCTTGTTGATTATATGCTTGGTTTTCTAGGTGAATTAGAAAATAACTGTCTTCTCCTCTTCATTTGACTTGTGCTAAGAGGTCTACTCTTCTTTTTTCTCCTGTTGTGACATCGGTAAATATTTCTTCTGTTAAAAAATTGAGGCTGTCTTGTGTAACGTACTCTAAAACTTCTGGTAAAAATAGTTCTATAAATTCCCAAAAGAATGTTTGGATTAATTCTTTGAATAGTCTATCGTGATCTATCATTTGAGTGATGCTGGTTTCTGAGTTTAGGGGATGTTTGCAAAGTGCTTGGCGGTGATTTTAGTCAATTCACTGTTGACTGCTTTCCCGTGCCGCAGCTAGGGCGATCGCCTGTGGTAAAATTAGATGTTCTTGAATTTGAATCCGAGCGTGCAGTGTTTCTGCTGTGTCCTCTGGTAAAATTGGCACAGCTGCTTGAATTAAGATGGGGCCGCTGTCTACTTCCAAACACACTAAATGTACAGTACAGCCAGTAATTTTGACTCCAGATGCTAAAGCTTGTTCTACAGCATTAATCCCTTTAAAACTCGGCAACAAACTGGGATGAATATTAATGATTTTCTCTGGAAAGGCATCAATTAAAACTGGTGTCACCAAACGCATCCAACCAGCCATAATCACCCAATCAACATCATATTGCTGCAAAGTATTGACAATTTCTCCGTCAAATGCTTCCCGGTTTGTATATTCGCGGTGATTTAATAATACAGCTTCCACACCCCGATTAGCTGCGCGGATGGGAGCTTTCGCTGTAGGGTTATTATAAATTAAAACTTGAATTTGGGCGTTTAATTGCTCATCTGCGATCGCTTGGGCAATTGCTTCAAAATTACTGCCACTACCAGAAGCCATAACCCCCAGTTTTAAAGGAGTGCTTTGGTGAGATGGGCAAATGCTCAGAGTGGGAGCAACCAGGCTAAAGGTAGAATCAGGGCGGAGAGTCATAACAGCAAAGAGGAAAAATGATAAATGCCAAAAACATATACTAAGTCCTGGTTAGATAATGATACATTTGCTGCTTGGACTTTTCTTTCCCCAGCACTAATTTTACTAAGTATCTTCATCATTTGGCCGATCGCCTATCTGTTCTACCTCAGTTTCACGGCTGGAAGTTTCACCTCAACAGGTACAACTTGGGTAGGTTTGAGAAATTATTGGCGATTGCTACAGACCCCAGATTTTTGGCAAGTCTTGGGTAACACAATTTATTTTACCGTCGCCACAGTCATTCCCAGCTTAATCATTCCCTTGGGGTTAGCAGTATTATTAGACAAATCTCTCGCCTTGCGGGGACTGCTGCGGAGTGCCTACTTTCTCCCGTCAATTATCTCCCTAGTAGCTGCTGGTTTAGGCTTTCGCTGGCTATTTCAAAGCGATGGACCCGCAAACGCATTTTTAGACTTTTTTGGCATTGCACCCATTCCTTGGCTAGGAAGTACAACCTGGGCAATGCCTGTACTAATTGTCTTGAGTATTTGGAAGCAATTAGGCTTTAATATGGTAGTCTTCTTAGCAGGATTGCAAGCAGTTCCGCCCAGTCGCTATGAAGCAGCCGAACTGGATGGGGCTAATGCTTGGCAGCAGTTTTGGCACGTTACTCTGCCCGGATTGCAACCGACAATGATATTTGCAACCGTCACCACAGCTATTTTTACATTACGCAGTTTTGAGCAGGTTTATGTAATTACAGGTGGTGGCCCCCTCAATTCTACTAACTTGCTGGTTTACTACATTTACCAAGAAGCATTCGCACAATTTGATTTTGGTTACGCTGCTGCTGCCGCCACAGTCCTGTT
The DNA here is from genome assembly GCF_963920885.1 of Anabaena sp. CCY 0017. Classification (NCBI taxonomy): domain Bacteria; kingdom Bacillati; phylum Cyanobacteriota; class Cyanophyceae; order Nostocales; family Nostocaceae; genus Anabaena; species Anabaena sp. CCY 0017. The sequence continues at coordinate 73,788 of NZ_CAWUDG010000015.1, forward strand.
AGCCGTTACCCTAGTCTTTGTGTATTTGCAGTTAAAAACCTGGGGTGATGAATAAATTTGATGGCGTGGGTATGCTGATTATACCTATCTTTTATTTAATTGGCGACTGTGGCGACGAATATCGGCAATAACTAAAACTAACAGGAGCAGTTTCTAGTATGCAATCTAGCACTACCCCCCAAACCTCCCTTGTAGCCGGAAACCTGCGTTGTGTCCATCATATTGCGCTCAACGTCCAGGATATGCAAGCATCACGGTATTTTTACGGTACTGTTTTAGGTTTGCATGAACTTACAGGCGACGAAGTACCAGCCACTTTAATAGAACTTGTGGCTACAGGGAAAGTCGCCAATTTTGTCACTCCCGACGGCACAATTTTAGATTTATTTTGGGAACCGGAATTATCACCACCAGACCCCAATCCTGAAAAGACCTTTACCAGAGCATATCATCTGGCCTTTGATATCGATCCGCGATTATTTGAAACCGCAGTGAAGGTACTGCAAGAAAATCACATTGCGATCGCACACGGTCCAGTTACTCGTCCTACGGGTAGAGGTGTATACTTTTATGATCCCGACGGCTTTATGCTCGAAATTCGTTGCAATCCCCAATAACACCCAAATCTGCGTCCCCTCCTCCCTTGCGGATATATTTTCTGTAGAGACGGCGATTTATCGCGTCTCTCCAACCGTCATAATGTATTTAACTAAAAATCTAGTTCCCCTCCTCGGTTGCGGGGAGGGGCTAGGGGTGGGGTGTCATGACTGTACACGGTAGCCCAAATAGACGAACTGGGAAGGTTATCGGGAACGTCGTCGAGGAATACGTGGCTGTGAAGTAGTTGTTGGTGGAGAACTGAGATTCAAGAAAGTGAACAATTTCAGAGTCCGACGTTGAATTTTCCAACGCCCATTTACTAGCACAACTTCATCCTCATAAGTGCCATTAGCTACATCAATACTTGTTTCCGAACGTTTGTGAGTCGCATGCGCTTGTTGCACTCTGTCATGTAAAAATTTATAGCCTACCCGCGAACTATCAAAAGTTAAATTAATTGCTTCTGCTTGATTGAAAACTAAAGGAATCCGATAAGCCTCACTTAAAGGTAAAATTAATCCCGCTTGCAAAGCTGGGTACAAATCATTTGCAGTCAAAGAAGGCGATTTTTTATAAATAATTGCTAAAACATCTAAACTAAAACTGTCACCCACACAGGCTGCTAATTTTAAAACATCTTGGGTAACTTGTGGTAATTTCTCCAGCCGACTCGCAACCAGTTCAACTACATTTTTAATAGTTAACTAAACTTAGTGTCTCAATTTGGATGATTTGTGCCAAAGACTTGCCCCCAAAGTCTTCTAGCAACAAACCTACACGATTCTCAAATGTTTCTAGGCTGATAGCTTTAACTATATTGAGATGCTCTAAACCTTGCAGAATTTGATACTCATTTTTCAAGCGAGTAAAAGCTTCTAGGGTAGGATATTCATTTTTGAGAAGTTTGAGAATAATTGGCTGTTGTGTATTTGGTATTTGTGTTTGATAGATAATAGTTTGAATTCCTTCGTGGAGAGTGGCGTTAATTTGGTATCCAGTAAGGTTTGACATTTATCTTTAACTATGTTGTTTAACTATAAAGTTACAAAAACACCCCTACCGCAATGGAAGAGGGGTGATGGTTTAATTATTCCCAGTGGAAAGGGATTATTATCATTACTTGGCAGTCAATTCTGATTAATTAACCAAAGGTTGAGCCATTCCAACCCCACATAGCACTTTTAGCATCGGCAAATTCTATATAAATCCGATTTTTTGGTACGCCCAAACTTTGGTTAATCTGCTGGCAAAAGTCCTGACTCATGGCTGTGGTCTGGTCTGGTTTCATTGTGCCGATACTTTTAATCTCAATATAGCAAACGGGGTCTGTAGTGCCTGCAAAGGTCATAGGAGTACCCGCTTCAAAGGCTGTCATGACGTAAGATTCAGGTTTACCCAGATGTTTTGCTAATTTGCTGGATAAGTTCTTCAGCATCGCCTCAACATCGGCTTTTGAGGGAGCAGAGACAGAAGTTTGGACTTTAATTAAAGGCATAGTTTTGAATAAAAGTTTTCGTTTTTGTTTTATTCAGTTTATCGAACTTATGCCCCAGTCCCTAATGATGGGATGAGCGAAATATATGGCTATGTTCTGGATGATATAATCGCGATCGCCTTTGGCGGGGCGTAGCACATCGCCCTGTGATTGGTGAAAGTGCTGGACTAATTAGGTAAAGTGTGGTACGAGTTAAGTCTTCTTTATGGGTATAGTCTGCCATTTGGTTCAGAGGGACAACTATAATTTTTTCATCCGGCCAGCCGATGCGATAGCAAATTGCTATGGGGGTTTCGGCTGGATAATGTTCTAACAGTTTGGCTTGGGCGTTTTCAATATGACGCGCACTCAGATAAAGACAGAGACTAGCCTGATGTGCGGCGAGGGTGGCTAATTCTTCTCTGGCTGGAACTTGTGTTCGTCCACTGATACGGGTGAGAATAATTGTCTGAACTAAACCAGGGACAGTTAATTCTATTTTGAGTTTAGCGGCTGCGGCTTGAAAGGCGCTAATACCGGGGATGACTTCAAAGGGAATATTAGCCTCAGCTAAGAGTTGCATTTGCTCATGGACAGCGCTGTAAAGGCTGGGGTCCCCAGAATGAAGACGAACTACAGATTTGTGCGATCGCACCCGTTCCACCATCAGCGCTATAATTTCCTCTAAAGTCTTATTTGCCGTCCGAATAATTTCTGCATCTTCTCGGCATAAATGCAAAATCTCCTCTGGGATTAAGGAATCAGCAAATAAAATTACATCCGCAACAGCCAGCAGTTTTTGGGCTTTAACAGTTAATAAATCTGGATCTCCTGGGCCTGCTCCCACAATGTAAACTGCTGAACACATAATATTTATTTAAGTTCTTTTACAGACGAAATTTTTAATTTACATCAGTTTTGATGTATTTGAACCACATCTGTCGTCAGGGCGCAAGGCCTTGCGCCCCTACTACGTGGTCTATTTAACTGAAAATACCTGTATTGACAAGATATTTTTGGGGATTCTTTCCGTAACCGTCCGGATTAACCCTATATTTCTCGTAGAGATGAATGGTAGATGCACCCTGGTTAAGCCCTAGAGAATACTCTGGGGCATTTTTTATTTTGGGGCTATCCCCTTCATTCCCTCATCCCCTCATCCCCTCTCGGTAGGGAAACAACGTCAGGTAAAGTGCGTTTAAGTAAATAAAGCCAAGCTAACCCAGCTAATCCCACAAAAATACTTGTTAAACTTACCACTTGGGCAATGCGAAGTGGTCCGAGCATTAAACTATCAATGCGAAAACCTTCAATCCACAGGCGACCGCAGCTGTAAGCTATCAAATAAGTTAAAAATAGCGTACCTAGGCGGAAGGGACGTTTGCCAGATAAACTGCGAAAAAATAAAGTGATTAGTAAGGCGAATACAATTAGATTCCACAACGATTCGTAGAGGAATGTGGGATGAAAGTATTCAAAGTTAGCTAAGGCTGGAGGACGGTTTGCTGGTGGAATATATAGCTTCCAAGGTAAATCGGTGGGACGACCAAAAGCTTCGGAGTTAAAGAAATTTCCCCAACGTCCAATGGCTTGCCCTAAAATCACCGAAGGAGCCACTAAATCAGCCAGTTGCCAAAAAGATATCTGATTGACTTTGGCAAAGATTAGTGCTGCTAAAGTACCGCCAATAATCGCCCCATGAATGGCAATACCTCCTTGCCAAATAGCAATAATGCGTTCTGGGTGCTGGGAATATTCTGACCATTGAAAGAGAACATAATAAAGCCGGGCTGCGGGAATCGCCCCAATTACCAGCCAAATTGATAAATCACTGATCAATTCTGGGTTAACATTACGGCGCTTTGCTAGATATTGGGAAAGGCTAACACCGACTAACACGGCTATGGCGATTAACAAGCCATACCAACGGATACTTATTGGCCCTATATCTACGATTACCGGGCCAGGAGAAGTGAATTGAAACGCTAAAGGCAAAGTGAAAATATGCAATATCATCCAAAACTACCTATTTATCGCAAAGTGCTGAGTGCTGAGTCTAAATCCATTTGCTTAAAAGACCTTGAGTGTTCAGCATTGTAATAACCGATATGACTACTGCTATAGTTACATTTTTAGGCGTTAAAGCAATTAAAGCAAATTTAAGTGGGAAATTTCTCCTAATTATGTCTTTTGACTGGTAACTGGTAACTGGTAAATAATAAATTGGATACTTAATGGTTTATACTTGCTGAAGTAGCTTTGGTGCGTTTAAAATTTTGTGATTGCTATTTACCCTGGCAGCTTTGACCCTATTACTTTAGGTCATCTTGATATCATTCAGCGTGGTAGTCGGCTGTTTGACCAGGTGATTGTTGCTGTACTGCGAAATCCTCATAAAATACCTCTGTTTACGGTGCAGGAAAGATTAGATCAGATTCGCCGCACTACTAAACATCTTGATAATGTGGAAGTAGACGGTTTTGACGGTCTGACTGTGAACTATGCCCAGAAACGACAAGCACAGGTTTTATTGCGGGGTTTACGGGCAATTTCTGACTTTGAAGTAGAGCTGCAAATGGCTCATACTAATAACACTCTTTCAACTGAAATAGAAACAGTTTTTTTAGCCACATCAAATGAGTATAGTTTTTTAAGTAGTAGTGTGGTAAAAGAGATTGCAAGGTTTGGTGGATCTGTTGATCATCTCGTTCCCCAACAAATTGCCCTAGATATATACAAATGCTACAACCACACCTCTCCAATGGACAACCCAACGACAACGGCAGCTATCCCCCTAGTGAAGAGTATCCCAACGGAACGGGAAGCGTAGATATTCAACAGGAACTCAATCGTTTAGAGGATTTAATTCTCTATGGTTTACGTGTTCCTCTCGTTGGACGTACTTTAGTAGATGAAGATAAGCTGATCGAACAGATTGACTTTATTCGGATTTCGTTACCCACGACTTTTGAGGAAGCAGCTATTATCCTCCAACAAAAAAATGAGGTTTTGCTGGAGGCTGAAGAGTATGGACAGCAAATTATTGCGGCGGCTCAAGCTAAACGAGCGCAAATTCTCGCTGAAAGCGATATCATCAGACAGGTAGAACAGGAAGCTGAACATCTGCGGCGACAAGTTCAGCAGGAGTGTGAGGCGATGATGCAAGCTACTCTGGCGGAAATTGACCAAAAGCGGCGGATTTGTCAAGAAGAGTTGGAGGAATTACGACAAACTGCGATCGCACAGGCTCAAAATATTGAAAATGGCGCTGATGAATATGCTGATAGTGTCTTAGAAGGTATCGAGCAAGACTTGAAGGATATGTTACGTATTATTACAAATGGACGGCAACAGTTACAACATGATGTAGCGCCACAGCGTAATTCACATTTTCCTCACAAGAAATAGTTTTGAGAAGCGAAGAAATCAGTCATCAATTAGCCTAGCCATTTGTTCGTAGTGAGTGCTTTAGCGCTCAATTTCATCTTTTAAAAGGTAAGGAAACATTTTTTGTTTGTTTACTTCTATTTACTAATATTTAGACTAAACGGTTTAGTTCAGAAGGTTGATTACATCATTTTAAGTCTGGTTAATTTGTCGTGATTTTCACGGTCGTTGCACCCCTCCCCCAGCCCCTCCCCGCAAGCGAGGAGGGGAGTAAGACAGGGTTTTTTACCATTCGCATTATTTCTCAAACATTGACCTATCTTTTCAATCCCTGATAGGGATTATAAGGTTTTTCAACCAGAATTAATTTAGCAATTGAGGCTTCGAGCTTCTCTTCTGGTTTCAATCCCTGATAGGGATTATAAGGTTTTTCAACTCTATCGGCGGGATAGGAATATAAGCTTTTTCCCCGTTTCAATCCCTGATAGGGATTATAAGGTTTTTCAACGCGTAAGTATGCCAGTGCGGCATCCAAATTGTTAAGTTTCAATCCCTGATAGGGATTATAAGGTTTTTCAACTTCTATATTCAAGAGTCGAGATTTTATCTCATTTGTTTCAATCCCTGATAGGGATTATAAGGTTTTTCAACTTTGCGGGTACTAGCTCTAAAAGTAATCTCGCTCCTGGGGCGTTTCAATCCCTGATAGGGATTATAAGGTTTTTCAACATAACAATCTCCGTTAGAACAACAAAAAAGCACAGGTTTCAATCCCTGATAGGGATTATAAGGTTTTTCAACTTGGGTAAGTTTGAATCCGCACTTAGACAATTAGAAGTTTCAATCCCTGATAGGGATTATAAGGTTTTTCAACAAAATACCTGAAGAATTAGAATTTGATAGATATGGGTTTCAATCCCTGATAGGGATTATAAGGTTTTTCAACCAGACCCCAGAGGTGGCTACTGCTGATTACGTAGCAAATTTGTTTCAATCCCTGATAGGGATTATAAGGTTTTTCAACGTCCCGAACTATACTTGAAATACTGCCTGGGTAGTTTCAATCCCTGATAGGGATTATAAGGTTTTTCAACATCCCTGGTTCTCCCTACACCTGGGGAGATGCCACTAGAGTTTCAATCCCTGATAGGGATTATAAGGTTTTTCAACCAGCGTGGCTTTTAGCTGCGCTGCAAACTTTTCTCTGTTTCAATCCCTGATAGGGATTATAAGGTTTTTCAACTACAGCAATGGTTCTCACTTAATGCCAGATGCTATTGTTTCAATCCCTGATAGGGATTATAAGGTTTTTCAACCCTAAATGGAACAGAGTGTTGATGATTGCTGATTGGGTTTCAATCCCTGATAGGGATTATAAGGTTTTTCAACTTTTTCTTCTTTCTCTGTAGATGAGCTACATCCAGTTTCAATCCCTGATAGGGATTATAAGGTTTTTCAACCGTCCAAAAAGTTCAAGACGTAAATCCAGGGGATCTAGTTTCAATCCCTGATAGGGATTATAAGGTTTTTCAACGGTTTCTAGTTCTTATCCGAACACTCCCGTACTTGTTTCAATCCCTGATAGGGATTATAAGGTTTTTCAACTGAGTCTGGAGACGGCGGCAGGTTTAGTTGATAGCGTGTTTCAATCCCTGATAGGGATTATAAGGTTTTTCAACTGGGGCGGACACTCTAAGTGGTACTCATTGCCAGGTTTCAATCCCTGATAGGGATTATAAGGTTTTTCAACCATGAGCCTCCATCATTGCGTGGAACTAAACCCGTTTCAATCCCTGATAGGGATTATAAGGTTTTTCAACGCAAGTAAATCCGGTAAGAAGCAATACGACGGTAATGTTTCAATCCCTGATAGGGATTATAAGGTTTTTCAACCGCCCAGCCCTGAAAGCTTTGCTATATTTGGTTTTCAAGGTTCAATTCCGTCAACCTAAAACGATAATAGCATTCCAGCCACTGGAGTCGTCAAGAGGGGGAGTAAGATTTGGGCAAAAATTACCTGATAGCAAGGGTTACAGCGATCGCGTCAACCTCTTTCGGTCACATAACGCTCCAAACCTTTGTACAGCAAGCAATACAGCCGATATTTTACACACCCCTGATTTTACACCTACTGGTTGACGGAAAATAGAACCAGATTATAAGGTGTAGGTGAAATCATTTACCAACATTCCTGGAACCAAACTACCTCCAAGTTGGCGACTGTCATAGGTTCCGACTTCGGGGATAAATTCCTGAAAATTTGTGAATTCTAAGAGATTATCTCCCCAGAAGCGATAAAGGCTTTCATCGAAGCGTAAGTTTTCAATGGGGGCGACGATTTCACCATTTTCTACCCAAAAGCAAGCATAACGGGTCATACCTGTAATTCTACCAGTGGGGCGATCGCTCCAGTTCAAGTAATGCAAATTCGATACATATAGTCCTGTATCTAAACTCCCCATAATCTCGTCAACACCTAAATTTCCCGAAATAATCTCCGGCGCACGTAAAGTTTCGGAACTATTCGCACCGTTGGCAGTTTTGCCATATTCCTTCGCAGTGCGAGAATTAACCAGAGTATTAACTAAAATCCCCTTTTCAATTAAAGGTAATTCCGGGGCGACCATTTCCCCCAATTGGTTAAATCGTGGCACAAACCCCTGTTGAAAGTTTTCCTTTAAACTAAACTGGGGCGAAAGTTGTTTTTCTTGGCGCGATAGCATCGCCAAAGCACTGTTTCCTTGTTGTAAATCAGCTTCACTCACAGCAGACCAAGAAAGCATCCCTAATAAATCTGCCACAGCCGCCGGTGCAAAATAAGTTTTATACTGTCCCCTGGTTAATTGTTTAGCGGGACGGGAAAGTAATTCCAATTGGGTTTTAGCTTCATTAATCTTGGCGATGTAAGCGGTTTCATCCCAATTACTACCTGCAAAGATGCCTTTCACAGCTTGTCCACAGTTATCAAACAGAGAATAATCTAAGGTAAAAGTATCAGTGGCAAACCAGTGTTTTTGACCTTGAGAATCACCATAAGCTTTAATTACAACTCCACCCGCATACATCCCAGTAAAATCTAATTCAGCCACCAATTCTAATAAAGTTGGGACTACTGATTCTGGTGCTAATAATTGCCCAGAATTTACTTCTCGACTGGTATTATTTCCTGATGGTAAAACTAAATAGGGGTCAACTGGTAATAATTTAATTTCTTCCCGAAGTTCCTGTAAAGCCGTGGATGCAGTTTGCCAATCTAGATAGCAATTACCAGTGAAGGAAAAGGAGCGAAAACTGCTGCGCTGGTCTTCCATTAAAGTCAGTTCTATGGAAGCATCAGCAACTAAACCTGTTTGTCGCACTTTCGCATGATTAAAACGGGTAAATTGGCTTTGTTCGCTGATAAGTCTAACAGTGAATTCTTCTGTCTCTGTTTTTTTTACAAGTAGTGTTTCTATCAGTTGATTAAAGCTAATTTCTAAGGTAGATAATTCGGCAAGTTTCATAATAGGGATTGGGGATAAATAATTATATCTCTACAAGCCGCCAAAGACTTCGACGTTAGCAAATACACACACTGGTGAACCATGTCCAACCCAAATAGCTTGATTGGGTTCGCCTTTGCCACACATCGCTGTACCATACATTTGCCAGTTATCTGTATTTCCTACTTGGGTGAGGCTATGCCAAAATTCTGGGGTTGTGGCGCGATAGTTGGGATTTTTCAGGGTTTTGGTGAGTTTCCCATTTTCAATTAACTTGGCGTATTCACAACCAAACTGAAATTTATAACGACGGTCATCTATTGACCAAGACCGATTCGATTCCATGTAAACGCCGTGTTCGATTCCGCCAATCATTTCTTCTAAGGTGGCGTTTCCTGGTTCTAAATTTAAATTCGCCATCCGGTCAATGGGGGGACGATTCCAGGAGGATGCACGGGCGCAAGCCACACCGGAAATCCCGGCTCTGGTTTGGCTTTCTAGACTACCTAAACCTCTTTGTAAGACTCCTCCTTTAATTACATACTCTCGTGTCGCCACTGCCCCTGTATCATCAAATCCGTAGCTGGCAAATTGACCTGCTACTGTGGGGTCAAAGGTGATATTCATTAGGGGGGAACCATAAGCTAGGTTGCCAAAGTCACTTTTCTTCACAAAGCTGCCACCGGCGTAGTTGCGCTCATCTCCTAAAATTCGGTCAATTTCTAGAGGATGTCCGACACTTTCGTGAATTTGCAACATCATTTGGTCTGGTGCTAAGACTAAATTTGTGCGGGTGTTGGGACATTCATCGGCTGTTAAAAGTTCTATGGCTTGTTCTCCAACTTCCTGGACTCGTGGCCATAATTCATCTTGTTTTAATAGTTCCCATCCGCCTTGATAGCAGTGTGCTTGCCAACCATTATTACTGCGTTGTTGGACTATTGCACCATCTTGGGCGATCGCACCATAATGTGTTCCTAAAGATACAATCTTTTGATATACTTCTGAGCCGTTGCTGCTAACAAACCAAGTTTCTCGTTCCGTGGTGTTGGCGCTGGCTGAGGTTTGCACTATTTTGTCATCAACTTTTAGGGTTTGACAAACACGCACTAATAAATAGTTAATTTCTCCAGGACTGAGAGCATCGAATGGTTCTAAATACGGAGAGTGATATTCACCTACGACTTTGGGACGTTGACTTTCTTGAAAGGGATATATCCACCATTTGCTTGCGGCTAGGGCTTGTTGATAAGCTGTTTGGGCTGCTGCTTGTAATGATGACAATTCTAGGGAGTTTGTGGCTGCATAACCAAGACAGCCATTGACTAAGACTTCCAGCATCGCCCCGATAGTGGAGGATTTACCGTTGATTTGGGGTAAACCATCCCGAACATGACGAGTAGAGGAATTTTTCTTGACGGCTCTAATGCCAATCCAATCAGCCGGAATATCGAGATTAGCGATCGCTTGTGTGAGTTCAGACCACATATTTACAGTGAAATTATTATCTATAGTACAAAAATACATATTTATGCAAGTGATTGCATCAACTTTCTCAAAACACTGAGACTTTCCTGTAGTTGAGAAAGCAACAAAAAACCACGCGGAAAAGCGTGGAATTTAATAATGCTAGGGTTTGAAAAATATGCAATTTTGATGATATGTTTGTAATTTTCAGCACTCTTAACTCCTGTAGGGGCGGGTTTACTAAGGATTTTGACGAACCACAGACTGATTGCTTAAACCCGCCCCTACCCACTCCTGTACTCAGCACTCAGCACTCAGAAAAGCTAGACCCTGCTTTTGACTGCACCAAATCTAATCCTTCTTTGAGTGCATTCAAGCGCTCTTCCATCCAGTAGTGTCCCGGAATTAAACCAGCAATATCCAACTTTTCTAAGCGATTTCTGACCTTTCCGGTTGCACCGACAATGATCACGTCCCGTCCGGCATCAATAACCTCTTGAATAGCACTTTCAATCGCCAAAGAAGAAGTAACACCCAGTACAGGGACTTCAGATAAATCGACTATCAAAACATCGTAGTTAGCGATCGCCCGATGTTCTCTCTCAATAGCTTTAGCAACACCGAAAATCATCGGTCCACTGAGATGAAACAGTAAAACTCGCCCATTCGCTGCATCTAAAAGTTCTTTTTCTTCATCAGTGAGGACAATTTGATCATCAGCGTCAGTAATCGCTTTTACAGAATTAGATTGCAGTTGGTCTAGGCGCTCAATTGTCAATATATTAGCAATAAATACCCCGACAGCTACGGCGATCATCAAATCGACAAATACCGTTAACAGTACCACACTATAAACAATTCCGGCTGCCTTCCAAGAAATTTTATGCACCCGTTTGAGAAAACCCCAATCAATAATATTAATGCCTACGTTTAAGACAATCCCAGCTAATACAGCCAGAGGAATGCCAGAAGTTAAAGGAGCCGCCCACAAAACCACAATTAACAGAAATAAAGCCCGACTGATACCAGATAACGCCGTGCGTCCACCAGCTTGGATATTAACCACAGTCGCCGTTGTCGCTCCTGAACCAGCAATCCCCCCACATAAACCGGTAATCACATTAGCAATACCTTGAGCGATTAATTCTTTGTTAGATTTGTGTTCAGTACGGGTGAGACTGTCAGATACGACACAAGTTAACAAACAATCAATAGAACCTACCACTCCCAATACCACGGAGTTAACAAACATTAACTGCAAATTTTGCGGGGTAAAAGTGGGCATCTGGAAGCTAGGCAAACCAGGAGTAATTTCGCCGATAGTGGCAATAGTCCGAATTTCAACACTACGAAAGAAAATTAGAGAAATTACCGTCCCAATAACTAAAGCTACCAATTGGGGGGGAATAACTTTTTTGAATCGAGCCGGGTAAAAGAACAGAATTACTAAAGTTATTACCCCTAAAATAGTTTCCGTAGGACTGATATTAGCAATTAGAGTCGGGAGATTCCGAATTACCCCCAGAACACCACCTTTAGGCGTTTCTTGCCCCAAGAAGGGTGCGATTTGCAAAAAAATCAGAATTACGCCAATTCCGGTCATAAATCCAGAAATGACGTTGTAGGGCAGCATGGTAATATACCGCCCCAAGCGCAATACTCCAAACAAAATTTGAACTACTCCTGCCATCATCACGACAGTAAAAGCCATTGCCAGACCGACTTCTGGTGGGTTATTAGCTGTGAGTCCGGCAATGACTGCGGTGACAAGCACTGTCATGGGGCCTGTGGGTTCAGAAATCAGGCTGGGTGTACCACCAAACAAAGCGGCAAAAAATCCGACTAATATTGCCCCCCATAACCCAGCCGCAGCACCCACCCCAGAAGCAATACCAAAAGCTAATGCCATCGGTAATGCAACTACCGCCGCCGTTAAACCGCCAAGAATATCTCCTTGGACGTTACGAAAATGGATTTCATTGATTATTTGCATAAAAGGTTTTCCTCTGTTAACAATTGCAATTAATTCATCTCAACTGACTCAGAATCTATTTCTAAAACTACAGATACCCCTAAAAACAAGAAATTTATGTCTAAATCGTACATTTAAGGGGTAATCAAGGGAATTAATGGAAACCTAAAATCATGAAAAATCACTTTGATTAACAACCTTTTAACAGAACAGCAAGACAGGAATATTACTACTTCTGAGGAGTTGAACTGTCGTACTACCAATTACTAAATCACGGATGCGGCTATGTCCATGCGCTCCCATCAGTAAAAGGCTGATATTTTGCTCACTAATATATTGATTAATAACCTCTTCTGCTTCACCTTTTCTAATCGTAGAAATAATATTTAAGCCTGCTGGTTCTAAAATATGTTTAGCCTCATTGATTCTATTCTCAGCCCTGGAATATGTTTCATTTTTAGTTACTTTTAACAGATGTATTTCTAATTTTTGGAACCAAGAATAATTTACTAAAAATTTTAGTGTTTTCTTTCCTGTTAAACTGCCATCATAAGCAACTAAAACTTTCTCAACTGGTTTATATTCAATCGGGGTAACTAAACAAGGTTTTCTGGTAATACGAAGAATTCGCTCTAAATTTGCTCCTAAATGAGCAGATGCAAAATCTGCCGCTTCTCCCCGTTTACCTAAAACAATCAAATCAGCATCATTTTCAAATTCATGAAAACAATCTACCAGAAATCCAGTTTTATTAGTTAACTTAAAATCTGTGATCTCTTCAGCTTTGAGAATTTCGGAGGCATTTTGCAAAATCAAGCGAGCGCGTTGATTGTTCAGCTTGGCTTTTTTATGTTCTAAATCAACCAATTCATGCAGCAATTTTTCCGAAGCATTCAGCCCGATGCTACCGCTTAAGTTACCGATAGAAGCTACTTGTTGACTGCGAATATCCGTAACGAACAAAACATTGATATGGGCATGAAGTTGACGAGCAAACCAAGCGCCATATTTATAAACATTTTCTGCAAATGCAGAACCATCGGTACAAAGTAAAATATTTTTCATTATGGTTTGAGGCTTTAGATTTGGATTGGAAGGTAAACATAGAGCAAAAGTCAAAAGTTTGCTGTGAATTAGTTTGGCAATTTTACTATTTCCTCAACACCTTGATAGTTGTCCTACTACTCTTGTTTGAGAGCATCAGCTTGTTGAGAAGTTGCTAATTTATTCAGCAAAGTAGCACTAGCTTCATTTAGTCCGATGATTTCTACATCTGCACCATTACGGCGAAATTTCATGATTGCTCTATCAAGTACTTCCACTGCACCTTGATCCCACAGGTGAGCATGAGTTAAGTCAATGGTGACACGCTCAATGAGTTCGGTAAAATCAAAAGATGCCAGAAATTCATCTCTTGATAAAAAGAAAATTTGTCCGACGACTTTATAGATGCGATGGGAACTATCTTCACTCAGCACTTTATCCACAAATACCAACTGGGCAATTTTGCTGGAGAAGAATACTGTACTCATAACAATACCTGTGACTACACCCAAGGCAAAATTACGAGTAAAAATCGTCACGAACATTGTTGTCAACATGACGGCGGTTTCTGTGCGGGGGATGCGGGGAAGATTTTTTAAGGATGACCAGCGAAATGTCCCAATTGATACCATAATCATGACAGCGACTAATGCGGCCATGGGCATTTGCTTCACCCAATCTTGCAAAAACAAAATGGCAATTAACAGGAAAACTCCCGCCGCTAGGGTTGATAGTCTTCCTCTCCCACCAGACTGGACATTAATTACTGATTGCCCAATCATCCCACATCCTGCCATGCCCCCAAAAAAGGCAGTGACAATATTGGCGATACCTTGTCCTTTGGCTTCTTGATTTTTATCGCTGGGGGTATCGGTGAGTTCATCTACCAAAGCCGCAGTTAAGAAGGAAGCTAATAAACCGACGATGGCTAAGGTAAGGGAATAGGGCAAAATAATTTGCAGTGTTTGCAGATTCCAGGGTACTTGGGGCAGGGCAAATAAAGGTAAACTTGCGGGTAATTCTCCCATATCTCCCACTGTGGGAACGTCAAGTTTGAGGGCGATCGCTGCTATAGTCATCACAGCGAGAGCGACTAAAGGCGAGGGAACTGCTTTGGTGAAGCGAGGCAGTATATAAATAATCCCCAAAGAAAGTATAGTCAGTATATACACAGTTGGCGGAACGTTGGTGAGTTGGGGTAATTGAGCCAGAAAAATTAACACCGCCAAGGCGTTAATATAGCCAATCATTACCGCCCTGGGGACAAATCTCATTTGACGACCGAGTTTTAGCACCCCAAACAAAAGCTGAAACACCCCGGTTAAAAAGGTAGCGGCGAATAAATATTGCAAGCCATGATCTCTGACTAAATCAATCATTAGCAGCGCCATTGCACCTGTAGCGGCAGAAATTGAACCCGGTCGGCCGCCTAAAAAGGCTGTCATGACTGCAATAATAAATGAGGCGTATAACCCAACTTTGGGGTCAACTCCGGCAATAATCGAAAAGGCGATCGCTTCGGGAATTAAAGCCAGTCCTACAACAGCCCCAGCCATGATGTCTCTCTGAGTGTTAGAAAACCACTCTCGCCTCAAAATAGTTCCGTTCAAGTTTCCTCCTTGCGCCGTTATGCATCTAAAATTACTAGTAATTTGGCGCACTCCAAATAGTCCACCTGTTAACAACATTGAGTAATCAGCAGCATACTGATTTGCAGAATTAGACAGTATGTGTAACTCTGAATTGGTAAACTCAGAGCAGCTTGGAAAAGCCAAATTGTCAGGGTAGATTAGTTGCCTACAAATACAACTAAAACTCAATTTAAGCTTCTCTGTTTATCTGGAAGTGAAGTTTAAATAATTCTAATTATTGCCAGGCAAATGGAAAGTTTTAGGGTGGACAATCCCAACTATTTAACGCTACCGAAGAGATTGTTACCTGCGACATTACCCGAACCTACTGAATACTAAACAATTACAAGGACGTTGATGACTTTATGCTTACAATATCATGGTGTTGTTACAATTTGCAATAAAAATATAATTAATATTATTCTTGAACAGTGATTTCAGAGCAATATTTAGGTATTTAAACTATGGAGATGCTGTTCTTACTTTTATATATTTTTTTATGCCCAAATTTCGCCGTGACCAAACCAAAGACGAACTTCGGTTAATGATGGGTGGTCGATTAGCCGCAGGAATGGCTGGTGGTGTTCCTCTCATCGGTGCGATCGCCTTTAATACTAGCTATCAGGATTATGATAATTTTCACAAGCCATGACGTAATAGTTATGGTGCAGAACTACTAAAAGCGGGAAATTAGAGCAAAATGGAAATGTAGCCTGTTGTTTGTTCAACCTTGAATCAATCTAACTTCGTGCGTAATCTCCAAGAAACTCACTTAAACCGCGCCCGTGCTAGTCTCAGACAAGCGCTATCTTGGTATGGATTTCTCCGCAAGTCAGGAAAGTTTTCCTCAAATCCAGAATTGGTAGGCTTGCTGAAACCAGAATTAGACGCGTTGAACTCCACACTCAACAAACTCGACTCCAATGTGATTAGAATTGCGGCTTTTGGTTTGGTGAGTCGGGGAAAATCAGCCGTATTAAATGCTTTGCTGGGGGAGAAGGTTCTTCAAACTGGTCCCCTGAATGGTGTCACCCAATGGCCTCGTTCTGTACGTTGGCAACCAGGAGGTAAGGTATTAGTAGAGTTAATTGATACCCCTGGATTAGATGAAATTGACGGGGAAACACGGGCAAAAATGGCGCGAGAGGTGACGCGTCAGGCTGATTTAATTTTGTTTGTGGTTTCAGGTGATATCACGCGGACTGAGTATCGGGCTTTGCTGGAGTTACGAAAGGCACAAAAGCCACTGATTTTAGTTTTTAACAAAATCGATTTATATCCAGAAACAGACCGTTCCGCAATTTATGACAATTTGCAACAACTAGGCGCAGGACATCCCCAAGCCAAGCCTTTATTACCTGATGAAATTGTTATGGTGGCGGCGGAACCAGCACCGATGGAAGTCCGGGTTGAGTGGCCTGATGGTCGTGTCAGCTATGAATTGGAGACACCACAGCCCCAGGTAGAAGAATTACAGCAGACAATTTTAAATATTCTCAATCGGGAAGGGCGATCGCTGCTGGCTTTAAATGCACTAATTCAAGCACGGGATGCGGAAGAGGCGATCGCCCAAAAGACTATGGACTTACGGGACAAAGAAGCTGAAGATATTATTTGGAAATTTACTAAATACAAAGCTTTGGCAGTAGGATTAAATCCTGTACCTGCTTTAGATGTGATCTGTGGTACGATTGCCGACCTAGCTTTGATTCGTTCTCTCGCACGGTTATATGGCTTACCTATGACTAGCTATGAAGCCAGCAAAATTTTAAAGACGATTTTCTTTAGTTCTGGTGGTTTGCTGTTAGGAGAAATAGGTAGTAGTTTCTTGCTAGGTTTAGGTAAAAGTACGGCGGTTATAGCTAGTGGTGAAAATCCTCTGAATATTACTGCTTACGCTGGCACTGCGATCGCGCAATCTGGGATTGCAGGTTATGGTGCATACACTGTCGGGAAAGCCGCCCAAGTATATTTAGAAAAAGGTTGTACTTGGGGACAACTAGGAGCTAGCACCGTCATTCAAGAGATTTTATCTCAAGTTGACCACAATACAATTCTGTATCGCTTGCAACAGGAATTAGGCGCAAAGTATCAATAATCGTGATCAAATCATTTTCCATCAAATTCTGATGACAATAGGTCTAAATTACCAAATTTAGATGCAAAATTAAGAAAATGATGGACAGAAAAATCAAGGCAAAAACTCCAAACAGAAATTTGATTTTCTTTGATTTTTTACCTTCATTTTACGGTGTTTACTACCAGACGCTTTTGATCAGCCTATCTACACTGGAAGTATCAGCTTTTGAGATCATCTGAAGCTTACAGTCAATGTTCATCTCACTCAACACAGGTGAAAATATCATGACAAAAACCCTAGAAGCCGTCCAATCTGCTGTTAACTCCGGGACTACAACTCTTGATGAAGCTATCTTAGAATCTATTGTAGAAGCTCGTCAAACCTGTGAAGCAGACGGAGACAATTCGGCTGGCTGTGCTGTAGCTTGGGATATCGTAGAAGAATTACAAGCTGAAAAAGCGCATCAACAGCAAGCAAAACATCGCAAAACTGCTCTAGAAAGCTACTGTGAGAAACATCCAGAAGCGATAGAGTGCTTAATCTACGATGTTTAACTTGTTCGTAAATCAGCAATGGCTGATTGCGTCATTTGCTTAATCGCCTCTAAATCAGGCGGTGGTGAGTCACTTTCCATTCCTAACCATAAAAGATACTCGATATTTCCAGCCGGGCCAGTAATCGGCGACCAAGTTAAACCTTTGTATTGCCATCCTAATTGACAAGCCACTTGCAAAACTTGGAAAATAGCATCAGCTTGATCATGAGGATTGCGAACAACGCCTTTTTTGCCAACACGGGATTTTCCCACTTCAAACTGTGGCTTAACTAGCAAGACTGCATCCCTGGGAGATTTAGTTAATCGCCACAAAGCCGGCAAAATCTTAGTTAAGGAAATAAACGATACATCCACCACCGCCAAATCAGGTATTTCGTCACCTTCACCATACAATTCTTCGGGTGTGAGATTCCGTAAATTGGTACGTTCTCTTAAAATCACCCGTGGATCATTTCTTAAACCCCAGTCAACTTGTCCATAACCGACATCAATGCCGTAAACTTGTTTTGCTCCCGCTTGTAGCAAGCAATCGGTAAAACCACCTGTAGAAATTCCCCCATCTAAACAAATGCGTCCGGTGGTGGAGATAGGGAAAGCATCCAAAGCCTTTATCAGTTTCTCACCTCCGCGAGACACAAAGCGCGATCGCACTTTCACCTTAATTTCAGCCGCAATATCAACTTCTGTCCCAACCTTATCCACCACCTGCTGATTTACAGTCACCTCACCCGCCTGAATTAATCGCTGTGCTAAAGCGCGAGAAGGACATAAATTTAACTCTACTAATAAAGTATCGAGTCGCTGCTTCACCAATTAACTTAACTCTCCTGGTAATATTAAATTTAGAGCAAAATGAATAATTTCTTCACAGTTCACCAGATTTTCGGCGTTGCTGAATCAAAGTATGAAATGCCAACAATACCTTTCTTTTTCTTCGTACCTTTGCGCCTTTGCGCCTTTGCGTGAGATATAAAGATGTGGTTCACTTAGCAGAAAATCGCTGTAGCTAATGGACAGTTTAAGATTCCCATGTAATTGTATAAGAATCTAACGAACCTTTACCCTTACCTTGTCGCCAACAATTATCTGCTTCCCATGCGCCGTTTTCTGTCTCGCGTTTGCGACTGCGGACGGTGAGGGTGTTATTTTCCAACTTCATTAGGTGATATTGCCAACCTTTGGCGGTGGTGAGTTCGTGGGTGGGTGCGCCGAATGTTCCCGCGCAGATGCGATGTAGTTTTCGTTCTTCGTCGTATTTATAAACGTCTTGTTGTGCTTGGTGGACGTGTCCGTGTAGGAAGAAGCGAAAACCTGCGACGGCTAACTGTTCCATAAAGCTTTGGTCTTTGATGCGGTCATCCCAGGCGCTATCTAGGGGATGATGCCATACTGCTATTTTGATGCAGTTTGTATATTCTTGCTGGCGGCGAATTTTTGTGAGGGCGTTGCTGAGTGTATTCATGTTAATGGTGGCACGGGATTTGTAATGATGATCCAATTGCCAAGCGGAGTTTAACCCTAGAATGAGCAGGTTTTGGTTGGGGAAATGGTCTAGGGTGTATTGCTGGTCATACTTTAGGGGATATGGTTGGTTTTTGATAGTTTGGTAGAATTGAGTGAAGTGTTCAAAGCGTTGTTGGTATTTTTCCTCGTCTCGTACACGAATGACACTGGTACTTTCTTCTATATATTCACCTTGCGTCAGTTCTCCTTCATAGTCGTCACGGTCAATTAATTGGTAAGCTTTTTTTGCTAGTGACCAATTGAGGTCATGATTACCGGGAACGATGATAATTTGCTCAGGTTGGAGGGCGAAATCTTGGCGGAGTTCGTCAAAAAATTGTTGGGCTGCTTCGTATTCTGCGGGGGTTGATTTGTTGGCGATGTCGCCGGAGAGAATGAGGGCATCAAGTTGAGGAATATCGAGTTCATTTCGCAAGTCGGTGGCTAGTTGGTTAGACCAAAGTTTGGCTTGGTCAGGTGTACCAAAGTGCAGGTCTGAGAGATGGAGGATGTACATTAGGGATGTTTTACTTGGCTGGGATGGGGGAAGATATAGTTGTGGTTTCTGTTCTGTAAGACATCTAAAATATTGACAGTTTTCTTGTATTGCTTCCAGTGTTTCTAGTGCATAACGCAGCGTATCTCCATTATTTGCTGACACAAATTTTTCATCGTTTAGCAACATCATAAGCTGAGGTAAAGCCGCTTCTGAGTTGATTTGTCCCAGGGCAGATGCCGCACTCTCACGCACGCTATATTCTTCATCTTCTAGCAGTTTAATTAACTCAGGGAGCGCCGCTTCTGGATTTATTTGTTCTATGACAGATGCGGCTATATAACGCACAGTATAGTCTTGATTTACTAGTAATTTAATTAGTTCAGGAATCGCTGCTTGTGATTTTATGTTTTCTAGTGCAGATGCGGCTCTATGACGCACATCATATTTTTCATCTTCAAGTAATTTAAGTAAACCAGGAATTGCCGCTTCTGATTTTATTGCTTCCAAGGCAGATGCGGCTGTAGAATACACATCATATTCTTCATCTGCCAGCAATTGAATTAATCCAGGAATTGCTGCTTCTGATTTCATTTCTCCTAAAGCGTAGGCTGCTCCAGACCTCACATTATCCGCTTTATCTTCTAGTAATCTAATTAAATCAAAAATCAATTCATCTGATTTCATTTCTCCTAAAGCATCGGCTGCTCTATAACGCACAAAATACTTTTCATCTGCCAGCAATTGAATCAATCCAGGAATTGCCGCTTCTGATTTCATTTCTCCTAAAGTCAATACTGCACTATGACGCACATTCTTATCTTCATCATCTAGCAATTGAACTAATCCAGGAATTGCCACCTCTGATTTCATTCAACAACCGCACCAACGCCGTTGATTTACCCGAACCTGGCCGCCCTACCAGTAAGACGTGTTCTTGAGCATATTTCCGCAACCCTGCCAATACATCTAAACGCTCAGTTTTCTTCTGGGTTTCGCTCCGTTCCTCTTTGGTGGGCTGTACCGTCTCCACCATAAAATCTAGCAGCAGGGGCGATTTCTTCTGCTCAACTCGCTGCTGTCCCACTACATCCGTCAGCGTGTAAGCCTTCCACCATTGGGCATAATCATTGCCGAGTGATTGGAGATAGTCATTCCAGTTGCTCATGGTGTGTGGAATAGTGAGATGTTGGCGTTAGGGAAAGATTCAATGTTGCTTGCCTAACCCCTGGTAACGGTGTATTTTTGACAAGGTTTAACTTACTGAGTGAAATTGTAACTTATTATCTGAGTTTAGATTTTATTAAATAAGCAACAGCAGTTCGTCGTCGAGTATTTTGACGAATTAAGTGATCACAAGGTGAAAATTGAGAGGCTCAGATCCCCGACTTCTTTGAGAAGTCGGGGATCTTTTGTGTTCTCGAACTACGAATTGTGCTAATTTCATCTCAGTGAACTTTGCTATCACCAATGTCTAACCTATTACCAACTGAATCCCAGCCTAAATCTCTCGATGATTTTGAATTAGACTTGCTCAAACAGGAATACTTTTTTTCTGCAAAACACTATCGAAGACTATAACAAGCAGATTTGGGTGATTAAAGCCCTGGGAATTACTGGGACTGGGGGAGTCTTAGCATTGATGTTACAGCAAAAACCCATCGCCAGTGCGATCGCCTTAATAGGTTGCTCTATTCCCTTATTTTTCTGGATTCTGGAAAGTCAATGGAAACACTTTCAGCGCGGTTTCTATCCCCGCGTTGCCGAAATTGAGTATATTCTCGCCAATACATACAAGTTGAAAAGCCCTGGTATCTATGGCAGTTGGTCGAAAACCCACAAGCGTCAGCACATTTCTAAACGTCAAGGCTACCTCTGGGATGGTCTGCTCAATCGTAGTGTTTTCATGAGCTACATCCTAGAGATTTTCTTTCTATTGATCATAGCGGCGATCGCACCTAATATTTTGTAATAATTACTCCCGGTGCGCTGATTTTCTCGGCGGTGATCAAAAAGCCGGAACAGAAGAATAGGGGTTATCCCCAAAGCGATCGCATCACAGCTTACCAACTAAGAATTATGAATTATTATCTTGTAACCTTATCAATCAGTAGTGGCGTGGCAAGGCTAAAATGTTGTAAAAAAATTGTAGGTTGGGTTGACGTAAGGAAACCCAACATCATTGGTCGCGTTGGGT
The DNA here is from genome assembly GCF_963920885.1 of Anabaena sp. CCY 0017. Classification (NCBI taxonomy): domain Bacteria; kingdom Bacillati; phylum Cyanobacteriota; class Cyanophyceae; order Nostocales; family Nostocaceae; genus Anabaena; species Anabaena sp. CCY 0017. The sequence goes on from NZ_CAWUDG010000015.1 coordinate 95,677, forward strand.
TGCGCTGCGCTTAACCCAACCTACGTCTAATGCACTATTTTAAGCTTGTCAGTCCAGTAGGGTGGGTTAGCCATAACCCACATCAATGCCGAATTAACTTGATTCTCCTGGTAATATCAAATCTAAAGCTAAATGAATAATTTCTTCCCGGTTCACCAACTTCTCTAACTCTTCTGGCTGATAACGACCTTCTTCTACTTCCAAGGAAGCCTGATCAATCGCATTTAAATAAGCTTCTTCTAAAGTTTCCCATAATTCTGATTGCGTGAGGTAATAACCTCCAGCTTTACGGCGCTTATTTTCTCGCTGAATTTCCCGAACAGAATTGCGAATTGAAACTTCCCAAGAGCGAGTGCTGCGATATTCCGCTTTTTGCTTAATTAAATGTAACAAAAGAATCACGGCATAACTACGAATCGTTTTAATAATGTCATTTCGGCTCATTTCTGCCAATTCTTCCACGATAACCAAAGCTCCGGTAACATCGCCTTTAATGAGTAACTCTTTCAAAGTTAGTAATTCTTCCATAGTTTAGCGCCTGAAACATCGGTAACTGCTATTGTCATCTGAAAGCACAGATAACTTGTTTAAAGCCTACCCTGCTTTTATTATTAAAAAAAGTAAACGCACCTTGTCAAAAAAGCCAAAGTGCGATGTGTATATTATCTGTCATTACAGACTAGGCTTGTTATCCCGTGATTGCTCATCACCAGGGCTAGAGACTAAATATCTTTCTCGCTTAACTCACGAGTCATATAATCAAAAGGTTCATCCACAAAGGCTGTATCAGCGACACCTGCGGCTGCAACTTGTGCCTTGACCATATCCTTAAGAATTTGGATACCAGACACCGTTGGGCTAATAGGTACACCTAAAGAATTGTAAGTTTCCCGCAACCCTTGAAGCACACGCTCATCTAACACATTCATGTTACCCGCCACCAAAGCATAGGTAGCATAGCGGAGGTAATAGTCCATATCCCGGAGACAAGCCGCATAACGACGAGTTGTGTAGGCATTTCCGCCTGGACGAATCAACTCAGGTTGTTCTTCAAATAACTTAACACTGGCCTGTTTTACCAGCGCGGCTGCATTCGAGTTAATCGCCGCCGCCGCTTGTACCCGTGCTGTGCCACTTTCAAAATAAGTTTTGAGGCTGTCAATCGCATTCCGGTCAAAATAACGTCCAGTAACGTCATAATTCTTAATCAAGCTTGTAACTGCATCACGCATTCTTTCTTCTCCCAATCAATGCTATCTATGGTTTGATATTAATTTGGTCGCACTTATGCACCAGTAAATTTTTGTGCCATGTATTTTATTTAAAATATGATGCGGCACAAAAACAATTCATCCGCTATCTAAGGATTCTATGCCAAAGTTGACCCCAAGAGATGAACTTTACGTTTTGTGCAGATGTGAGGCAAAAGGTTAATATAAGCTGTAATCCAGATAAGCTGTAACAAAAAGTACAAAATCTTCTAATGTCCAGGATTTATGATATTTCAGGTGTGTCATCTACAACTTAGTTCAAATCATCTGGGTTAGGATGCTTTGGAAGATTCTAGTTTGATTTTAGGAAATAGGTAGAGAAGGAGTAACAATGACGACCGCAAAAGAAGTCCTGAAATTGATTCAAGACCAAAAAATTCAGATGATTGATCTGAAATTCATCGATACACCAGGAACTTGGCAACATCTCACCTTGTACCAAGACCAAATCGATGAAAGTTCCTTCTCTGATGGCGTACCTTTCGACGGTTCCAGCATTCGGGGTTGGAAAAACATTAACGAATCGGACATGATGATGGTACTCGATCCCAACACTGCTTGGATCGACCCCTTCATGAAAGAGCCAACGTTAAGTATAGTTTGTAGTATTAAAGAACCCCGCACAGGTGAATGGTATAACCGTTGTCCCCGTGTTATTGCCCAACGAGCAATTGATTACCTAGTTTCTACTGGTCTTGGTGATACAGCCTTCTTTGGCCCTGAAGCCGAATTCTTTATCTTTGATGATGTCCGCTATGACCAAAATGCCCATGAAGGCTACTACCATGTAGATTCTATCGAAGGTGGTTGGAATTCTGGGAGGAAAGAAAGCCCCAACTTGGGTTACAAAACACGCTTCAAAGAAGGCTACTTCCCAGTATCGCCTGCGGATAGTTTCCAAGACATCCGTACCGAAATGCTGCTGACAATGAAAGATTGCGGCGTACCCATTGAAAAACAACACCACGAAGTTGCGACTGGTGGTCAGTGCGAATTGGGTTTCCGCTTTGGTAAATTGATTGAAGCGGCTGACTGGCTGATGACTTACAAATATGTCATCAAGAATGTTGCCAAAAAATACGGCAAAACTGTCACCTTTATGCCAAAACCAATTTTTGGGGATAACGGTTCAGGTATGCACTGTCACCAATCCATCTGGAGAGATGGTAAACCTCTATTTGCTGGTGATAAGTATGCTGGGATGAGCGAAATGGGCTTGTACTACATTGGTGGTATCCTGAAGCACGCACCAGCACTTTTGGCTATTACCAACCCCACAACTAACTCTTACAAACGCCTAGTACCTGGTTACGAAGCACCTGTGAATTTGGCTTACTCCCAAGGGAACCGTTCTGCTTCTGTGCGGATTCCTTTATCTGGCGATAACCCCAAAGCCAAGCGCTTAGAGTTCCGTTGTCCTGATGCGACTGCTAACCCCTACTTAGCATTTGCAGCCATGCTGTGTGCTGGTATTGATGGCATCAAGAACAAAATCCATCCTGGTGAACCTTTAGATAAAAATATCTATGAACTCTCTCCAGAAGAACTGGCGAAGGTTCCTTCAACTCCGGGTTCTCTGGAATTGGCATTGGAAGCACTAGAAAATGATCATGCTTTCTTAACAGAATCAGGCGTGTTCAGCGAAGACTTCATCCAAAACTGGATTGACTACAAGCTGGCTAACGACGTTAAGCAGATGCAGATGCGTCCTCACCCTTATGAGTTTTACCTCTATTACGATTGCTAATTACGATTAGTAGTGAATTTTTAGCCACCCTATGAGGGTGGCTTTTTTTTAATTATCACTATCAAAAATTGAGTGTATTGCCATTTTCAAGCCAGGAATTTAGACTTTTCGTCCATAAACCCTGGTAGACGCATTATATTGATAATCTATTTTTGACTTTTGACTTCCGCGTAGCGGTGGTGCTAGCTCATGGAAGCGTGGCTGCTTTCATAAATCATCCGAGTAGTCGGATCAATTTTCCCTTGAAGAGGACTCCAGTATTCGGATAATTCTTCAGGAAGACCGAGTTCCTGTGCCGCACGCATCAGCATTGATTGTTGACGATTCTTCACTTGCTGATATTGGCGCATTGCTAACGCACGAGTTCTATCTTGAATAGACATATCACAGTCCTCCTTATGGTTTTCGTTATATTTGATTCGCTATTTATCTTTCGTTCTTTTATATTAGCGAGATTTCTGTAGCTAAAGTTACAAAATAGTGATTTTGTAATAAAAGTTTATATTTGAGTGGCTGGAGATGACTATTTTCTAGTCAAAAGCTTCACCACAACTTTATTCAGGCGGATTTCCTGAAATACAAAACCTTACCCCCAACCCCTCTCCGCAAGCGCTACGGTGTACACACAAGTGATCTGATCCCCCTAAATCAAATCCCCCCTAATGGGCAGGGCTGTTTCGTTCCCTAAAAGGGTTAAAATTGCAAGGGTCAAACAGATAAAAATTGAGGGCAAATCCACAATTAGGACAAAAAATTTTGGTGTCTTCAGCCCGAAATACCTAGTTTTTCTTTGCGTCTAACGCACTTCGTGCTAGAGCCTACGGCACGCTCCGCGAACGCTTCGCTGATGCGCCTTTGCGTGAGATTATCCTCTAGACAAATCTCCAACACAAGCGAATGAAACAGCCCTGCCTTCTCAAGGGGGGATCAAAACGCTGTTAGGCAACTTGATTAAGACTTGTGTGTAAACGATAGCCTTACTAAGGAGAGGGGAGATTGTCAAAAACCAAAGTTGAATGTTATTTAATTCATATCTCTCAGCTAGATGATTTTTTCGTTACAATTTTTTACATATAATTACTAAAAGTGATAAATATCCCCATATTCTTATGTCTGACACTTTAAGCAAGCTGACTTATCAGACCTTTCAACAAGGCAAAAGTTACTTTGGTCTAGCTCATAAAACCTTAAGTTCAAGGCTGATGAATCTCATTCATCCCACTCTAGGGCAAAGGGGCAAACCCCTTTCTAGCGAGGTTTTGTTGAAATTTCAACAAAAAATGAATGATCTGTTAGAAACAGATTGGCAGGATGCCCAAAAAGGGGTATATCCCGAAAGCTTACTGTTTGACAACCCCTGGTCAGATTTTTTCCGTTACTATCCACTGCTATGTCTAGACCTACCTCAAATCTGGGAACGGTCTGAACAAAAGAAATATCAGGAATTTTCGCCGGAAATAGAGACGGATGGTTATCCCAGCTATTATGTGCAGAACTTTCATCACCAAAGTAACGGCTATTTGAGCGACGATTCAGCAAATTTATATGATTTACAGGTAGAAATTCTCTTTAATGGCACAGCTGACCCGATGCGGCGGCGGATTCTTGCGCCTCTGAAGGAAGGGTTGAAAGCTTTTGATGCTGTTGCGCCACGACAAATGCGGGTTTTAGATGTTGCTTGTGGTACTGGGCGAACACTGAAGATGATTCGGGCAGCTTTACCTCAAGCATCCTTGTATGGTGTTGATTTATCACCAACTTATTTACGTAAGGCAAATCAACAATTATCCGAAATTCCCGGAGAGTTACCGCAACTGTTACAAGCCAATGCGGAAGAGTTACCTTACTTAAACGACTATTTTCATGCCGTAAATTCTGTGTTTCTCTTCCATGAGTTACCCGCAACAGTGCGGCAAACAGTGATTGAACAATGTTTCCGAGTCACAAAACCGGGGGGGATATTTGTAATTTGTGATTCCATTCAAAGGAATGATGCCTCTGAATTTGCTGTACTCATGGAATCTTTCGCGGAATTTTATCATGAACCTTACTATCGGAATTATACTCATGATGACTTGGTAGAACGTCTAGAAAAAGCGGGTTTTGAAAAGATTTCGATCCAATTTCACTTTGCGAGTAAGTATTTTATTGCTCATAAGCCAGCTTAAGTTGTATAAAAGGTGAGTATGTTCGCTCATGCCACAATAAATAAATTCAGTAAAATGTCAGTTTTTCTTGGCATTTGTGGTTTCATTGAACATCAAGTATTATGCAAGCTGTTTACCCTATTAGTAGGGTTGCTTACACGCAGGGGATGAAAGAATGAGGGTTTGGCTGGCTTGTTTTTTAGTGTTGTTTGCTTTGGCAGAACTGTTTGACTGGTTAAAAGCATTTAATCTGCCGTTGCCAATTTATATTTTGGGTGGGGCATTTTTAGCGGTTGCTTCTAACTATGACAAAATTATTGGCTCTTACTTCAGTGATGCAATGATTGAAACATCACCGGAACAACCGCAGTTAAATTCCCCTAGCCAATCCCTTGATCCTATTTCTTTCCCTAGTCCTGTTGAACAAGTACAGCAATCGGAAACACAATTTTAGGGAATATCAAAAAATAAATTACCCAAAAATTGTAGTGTCGTGGCCAGCTTAAAATGATGCAAAAAATTTTAGGTTGGGTTGACTTAACCAAACCCAAAATCATTGGTAGCGTTGGGTTGCGCTGCGCTTAACCCAACCTACGTCTAATCCACTGTTTTAGGCTTGTCAGTCCCTGAGTTAAGCAATTTTTGAGGGGTTGAGGAAGGAATAGTCAATATAGCCCTTCTCGTCGCCTCCGTAGAAGCTGCTGCGGTCAGGTTCATTCAATGCTGTATCTAAGCGAAAACGTTCTGGTAAGTCTGGATTAGCAATATATAATGTGCCGAAAGAAACTAAGTCAGCATTACAAGATGCGATCGCACTATTCGCTTTTTCTTTATCATAACCACCATTGGTAATTAGTGTTCCTTGATAAATAGCCCGGAAGTAATCAACTGGAATCGCTGTACCACCATGCCGGATATCTGCTGGTGTGGGTTCCATTAAGTGAATATACCCTAGCCCAAATTGGTTGAGTGCATCAATCACATAGCTAAATGTGGCTTTGGGATTTGAGTCACGAATATCGTTATAAGTGTTGCTAGGCGAAAGTTTAATTCCCACACGATTGCCACCCCAAACGCTACATACTGCCTCAGTAACTTCCAGGAGGAATCGCGCCCGATTTTCTATAGATCCACCATAGCGATCGCTGCGTTGATTTGCACTATCTTGAAGAAACTGATCAAGCAAATATCCAAAGGCTCCATGAATCTCTACACCATCAAAGCCAGCAGCTAGAGCATTTTTGGATCCCTGGCGAAATTGGTCAACTACATCGGCAATTTCCTCTGTTTCTAAAGCACGAGGGGTAACAAAAGGTTGAGAACCAGTATAAGTCATAGCTTCACCTACAGGAGCGATCGCTGAAGGAGCCACTGGTAATGCACCATCTGGTTGCAAAGATGGGTGAGAAATTCGCCCTACGTGCCACAGTTGCAAAAATATTCGACCACCTGCATTATGTACGGCATCTGTTACCTGCCGCCATCCCTCAATCTGTTCTGGGGAATGAATTCCAGGCGTTGCTGGATAGCCTACACCTTGGGGTGATACTTGGGTCGCTTCAGTTACAATCAATCCTGCCGTGGCTCTTTGAGCATAATACTTGGCATTGATTGCAGTGGGGACGTTTCCCTCACCAGACCGATTGCGAGTCATTGGAGCCATCACAATGCGGTTGGGCAGTGTGTAGGGGCCTAGTTGGACAGAAGCGAATAAATTGGTGCTAGTTAAATTAGTCATGGAAGTATTTAATGTTGATGGGTAGTATGAAAAAACTGGCGGTTATAAAGAAAGACCAAGTGCTTCAGCAACGCCTTTACCATAAGCTGGATCGGCTTTGGTAAATAAGGCTAGTTGGCGTTCGATAATAAATTTCGGGACATCTTCCAAAGAAGCGGCAATGTTGGTAAATAGCCTTTCTTGTTCATCTGGGGATAGTAAGCGGAATAATTCACCAGCTTGGGTGTAATCATCAGTGCCATCACGGTAGTCGTAGCGATCGCCAAAGGCGGGGCTTTGCCCATCGCCATCACCAGAAATTTTCACAGGTGGTTCTTTATACTGCGAATCTGCTACAGGGCCACTAAAGCTATTCGGTTCGTAGTTCACAGAACCTTTGCCGTTATCGTCGTGGCGCATTAAGCCATCTCGATGATAGGTGTGTGCCTTGGTTGCATGGGGACAGTTGACCGGGAGACTTTCATAATTCACGCCCAGACGATAGCGATGGGCATCGGGATAAGATATAATCCGCGCCTGGAGCATTTTATCTGGACTCAAAGAAATTCCTGGCACAACATTTGAGGGCGCAAAAGCAGACTGTTCCATTTGGGCAAAGTAATTTTCGGGATTGCGGTTCAATTCCAGAATCCCCACCTCGATTAAGGGATAATCTTTGTGAGGCCAAACTTTAGTTAAATCAAAAGGATTGTAGGGAGTTTTTTCGGCATCGGCTTCTGGCATAATCTGAACCATGAAGCGCCATTGCGGATAATCACCCCACTCAATGGCGTAGAATAAATCACGCTGGGCGCTTTCGCGGTCTTCTCCCACAATTTGGGTAGCTTCTGCGTTGGTTAAGTTCTGAATGCCCTGCTTAGTTTTGAAATGGAACTTCACCCAAAAGCGCTCATTGGCGGCATTGATGAAGCTGTAAGTATGACTACCGTAACCATTCATGTAACGATGACTTTGGGGTAAACCGCGATCGCTAAATAAGATTGTTACTTGATGCAGACTTTCCGGTGTCAGCGACCAAAAATCCCACATAGCAGTAGGGTTACGTAGATTGGTTTTGGGGTCGCGCTTTTGGGTGTGGATAAAATCGCTAAATTTCAAAGGATCGCGGACAAAGAACACGGGAGTATTATTACCTACCATGTCCCAATTACCCTCTGCGGTGTAAAACTTTACAGCAAAGCCGCGGACATCTCGTTCAGCATCGGCCGCACCCCGTTCACCCGCAACTGTGGAAAAACGAGCTATCACCTCAGTTTGCTGCCCTATTTGGGAGAAGAGTTTGGCTTTTGTATATTGGGTGATGTCATTGGTGACTGTGAATGTACCATAAGCACCTGTACCTTTGGCATGAACAACTCTTTCAGGAATTCTTTCCCGATTAAAGTGCGCCATTTTCTCTATCAGGTGAAAGTCTTGCATTAATAGGGGGCCGCGTGGTCCCGCAGTTAATGAGTTTTGGTTATCACTGACGGGAATTCCAGCATCAGTGGTGAGAATTTTTTTCTCGGATTCGGGATTCATGGTTTTGTGTGGGTGAATTTTTTTTAACGAACCGCCAAGTACGCCAAGTACGCCAAGTTAAGAAGGAGAAGGAAAAAATGCTTGATTGAGGGGGATAGTTTACTGCTTTGCTAGATAGTCTAAATGGGCGGCTATGTAGCCAAAGTTGGGCAGACGATTCATATAAAGTCCGCCAATTTCTGCTGCTGTGGGTTTTGTCCAATCTGCTTGGAGTTCTGCTAGTACCATGTTGGTGTTAGCAATTTTTACACCTGCTTGACTCATGCGGAACATTGAGGCATACATGGCGTGTTGATTGACTGTGCCAGAAGCATCCATGACGGCATAAACGTCAAAGCCTTCACCAACTGCGCTGACTGCGGGAAATGTGAGACATACATCGGCTGTGACTCCTGCCATGATCAGTTTTTGGCGTTTAGTTTTCTTGACTGCATCCACAAATGCCGGGTCATTCCAAGCGTTAATAATCACGCGATCAATAATCGGTGCTTCGGGTAAGGTAGCAATTAATTCTGGAAATAAAGGGCCGTTAGCACCATCAGGATTGCTAGTTGTGAGAATTGTTGGTAGAGAAAATACTTTAGCGGCTTCTGCTAACCAAAGAGTATTATTTTTTAAATTAACTGCATCGATGTCAGTCAGACCGAATGCCATTGTCCCGACTTGATGATCGATTAACAACATGGCCGCATTATCAGGGGTGAGTTGCTCAAACAAAACCTTGTTGTCAATGGCAATATTGGTCATGGTGTTTTATTGGTAAATTGTTCAGTTTGCTTGACTGCTTCTAAGAGTGTCTGAAGCAGGTTCTGAAAATCACAGGCATTTTCGTAGCGATCGCCATTAATAAAAAATGCAGGTGTATCAGTGACACCGTTACGCACGCCGCTTTGCCAGTCTTGATTTACCCGGTCAGCATAGGCATGATTTGTCATATCCCGGAGAAATTGGGGAATATTCAGTCCTAATTGCTGGGCGTACTCTACTAAGTAACCATTATTTAGTTCGTTTTGGCACTTAAATAAAGTGTCGTGCATTTGCCAGAATTTACCCTGAGCGCCAGCTATTTCAGCAGCTTCGGCAGCTTTTTGTGATTGGGGATAGATTTGAGTTTGGGGAAAATGACGGTATACAAAATAAATTTTGTTACCAAGTTGTTGCTGAATTTTTGGGATTATCCTGTGAGCTTCTCCACTATGAGGGCATTGATAATTGCCATACTTAACCAGCACTATAGGCGCATCTATGGCTCCTTGAGTGTGGCGATGATCGCAATCAGAAATCGGTACGCTCAACCTGTTATGATCATTTGTCTGGCTCATGAAAAACCTTGGTGAAAGACAATGCTTAAAAGTCTGTGAAAGTCAGTCCACAGGTTCAGCATCGTCTAGGTTTTAATATATAAAATTAGTAAAAGCTTGTCCCTATGCCAAGGTTGAAGTTTTTAGCATATATAAAGGTGAAGCATAATTTGACCGGAAGAGTAGGAGATTACCCTAACTTGAGGCTAGGTTTAATCCGTAATTAAGAAAGTTTAATCAATACCAATCTGCGATCGCTAGTCCTGGAACCCTGGAAAATTCTTTGAGGTTGTGGGTAATTAGAATTGCCTCAAGTGCTACGGCTGTTCCGGCTATTAAAACATCTATCTGACCAATTGGAGTTCCTTGCTTTTCCAACTGAGCGCGAATTGTAGCAGCTGCAAGCGCCGCATCTCGATCAAATGCAACCAACTTCACTCGGCTCACAAGTTGTTGAAGTTGTTGGCTACGTTTTCCAGGGGAGGTGGATTTTGCAATGCCGACTTGTAATTCAAACAAAACAATTGTCGGGACAATAATTTCTTGTGCAGATACATTAGCAAGGTTTTGAGCAACTTGTCCTTGACCTTTAAAGTAGTAGATTAGGGTATTAGTGTCCAATACGTACATTTAAAGGCTCTCCCGCCGGATATCTTGCCCAGCTTCGGCACGAATGTCTTCTAGGGTAGGAAAATCATCTTTCCAAGTTCCAGCAAGGGAATAAACAAGTTCTGCCCAAGGAACTGTCTCTACTGTATCGGTGGGTTGATTGGTTTTGAGGTACTTAGCCCGAATAAATTCTGCAAAAGTTAAAACTTCGTGGGCTTGGTCTTGGGGAAGAGAGTTGACGAGTGCGTAAATCTGCTCGGCGATGGTCATAATAGGATTTTAGATTTCTACTGAAGATTAACAATTCCCCGCTTCAAGGCTGTAATTACTGCCTGAATGCGATCGCTTACTCCCAATTTACTGTAAATATTATTAACATGGTACTTGACAGTTCCCTCTGATATCTGCAATACCGCACCAATTTCTTGATTGCTTTTACCAGTGGTGATCAGTTGAATTACTTCTAATTCTCTTTTGCTCAGTTGCAAGCTACCAACTCGTTCTGCTAGTTTACTGCCGACGGAAGGTGGAATATATTTTTTGCCAGAGTTAACAATCCGAATGGCTGCTAGTAGTTCATCAGGTTCGGCATCTTTGAGTAAATAGCCTTTAGCCCCAGCTTTTAATCCCCGATAGATATCTTCGTCGCCGTCGTAGGTAGTCAGAACAATAATTTGGGCGTTGCTAAACTCGGCACATAAGACAGTAATAGCAGCAACTCCATCCATTTCTGGCATTCGCAAATCCATTAAAGTTACATCAGGTTGATGCTGCCCGAATGCTGTTATTGCTTCTTGTCCGTTAGAAACTTGAGCGACAACTACCATATCTGATTCCCTGTTAATCATCGCCGCTAAACCCTGGCGGACTACAGGATGATCATCAACAATTAAGATACGAATCGAGATTTTTTGCGTCATTATCGATTGATATCATAATTTCTGTTCCCTGTCCTGGGATACTTTGAATTATTAACTCTGCGCCAATGCGATCGCAACGTTCTTTCATACTAATCAATCCAAAACCCTGCACCATAGATAAACTATCCATTTCAAAACCCTGCCCATTGTCTTTTACCCGCAGGATAAATTCAGTGGGTTGATACACTAATTGAATCTGAATTTCACTGGCTTGTGCATATTTGACCGCATTTGTCAATGTCTCTTGTCCAATACGCAGCAAGTTATTTTCTCTGTCTATCGATAACGGATATACTTCCCCGATAACTGTGCAGACGATCTGCGTATCAATGGAAGAAGACATTTGTGCTGCGAGGCGGTTAAAAGCTTTACGTAGATTGCTAGTTTCTAATATTTGTGGACGCAGGGCGTTAACAGACCTCCTAGCCTCAGCCAGTCCTTCACGTGCCAAATCCCGTGCTTGATTGATATGCGCCTGAACATCTGCTGATTCATCCGTGATGATTCTGGAGGCAGCACCCAACTGGATAATTACACCTGTGAAGGCTTGAGCTAGAGTATCATGGATTTCTCTAGCCATGCGGTTACGTTCTTCCAAAATCGCAGCTTGGCGACCTTGCTCGGCTAAATTGGTTAACTGAATTGCTAAGGTGGCTTGCTGTGCCAATGCCATAATTAATTCCATATTTTCGGGTAAGCTAGTTCTGGCTTCCCGGAAGCAAAACCCAATAAATCCCAGGTGGCGATCGCCTAAAATCAATGGTACACGGACAATGGAACGATGCCCTTGATGGTGATGCCAGTTAATCTGGGAAGATATCCTGGGATTACAGTCATCCAAATTAAAAAAGACAGCTTCACCTCTAAAAAGTGCTGTTTCCCAAAAGGAAGCGATATCTCCGGGAATAGATTTTTTAAATTGTGCTAGTTCGGGAGTTGTTTTAATGGGAAGCACTTTTCCTGCTCGCACATATCGTTTCATGACTCGTGTGTTGGATGACTCATCATAGAGGAATAAAGCCGCAGCATAGGAATTAATTTGAGCGGAGGCTTCTAAAAGAATATGTTCCCAAAATGTCTCGCAGTTGGGTTGATCTGCCAATCGATTCACACAGCCTCGTAATGATTCATTGGCTTTGGCTAATTCGGCTGCTCTGGCTTCAGCTGCTCTGGCGCGTTCGGTAATTAGGGACTCTACTAATTGTTTACGGTGTAATGCGGCTCCAATACTTTCAGCCGCAGCCGTGAGTACATCTATTTCCTGTTGGCTCCACTGGCGAGGAGTGACACAATCATCAAAGCCGACACAACCGATGTAGCTTCCTTCAATAAATATGGGGACAACACCTGTAGATTTGATTTCCAGTTGATCAAATTGCTGTCGTGTAATTACAGGTAATTCATCTATAACCCGCCACATAGACTGACCTTGATACAGTGGTTTAATCATGACTTGGAAATCATCATTGTCCATGACAGACATCCCCACAGAATCATGGTCTGCGATTCCGGTTGCAACCCACTCATAGATGACGCAGTGCTTGAGCCGTTGGGTGGATGGATCTTGATGTTCTAAAATCAGGACAACACGACTCATATTCACTAGTTTTCCCACAGCTTCCAGGGCAGTTGGAATTGCCACATCAATATCTTCAGTTTTTAACAAATTTTTGGTAATTTGGGAAACTACCGAAAGTATGCGATTGCTTCGCAGCGCTTCGCTACCGCGTTGTTGTAATTGCTCATTTACCTTGACCAATTCAGCAGCCTTTTCTTGTTCAGCTTGCAGTAAGGCTTGTTGGCTACGTTGACGCTGAATGGCACTACCAATACAAGCAGCTGCGGTTTTGAGTACATCCAGTTCTGCCGGATTTCGTCGTTTGGATACACGACAGTCATCAAAACCCACTATTCCCCAACACTGATTTTCGACAAAAATGGGAACAGCATATAGTGCTTTTACACCGATTGCTGCTTGCCCACTGCGGAATGGTTCCGGCATTTCTTCGACCAAATAGCTAATGCTGTCACCTTGGCGACAACGCTCATACCATGCTTCGATTCCTTCCCAAGTTCCTTGGGCTACATCAGAGTCAGAGATTTGAGACACAGTATCACAGGAAGTCCATTCGTATAATAGCCTCCAGTTTGGCACTGTTAAATTAGATGGAGACTCAAAATTTTCAATCACCGTGAAGCGATCGCAATCCAAACTTTCTCCCATAATTTGCAGTGCTGTATTAACTGATTCATTAAAGTCGTCTATTGTCAATAGCGCTTGGGCGGCGGCGGCTGTGGCTGACAACAGACGAGCCAGAGGTGTTTGTTCCAGAACGGCTTTTTTTTGCTCAAGGGCGATGGCAAGCGCCGTTTGCATCCCCATATTCTCGTGTTGTAGAGTGTTGATGTCTTCTTGTAGCATAAGCCACTGGGTAAACAGTAGAATCTCTCCTTACTTTCACCTGAGATAGTTCATTTTGACAACCAAATCAAAGATATTGCTCAGAGCAAACAGTAAATTACTAAATTTTGCTAAATTAAAAAGAGTTTGACTTAAAAGCTAATTAATCCAATTCGGTAATTTTATTCCGGGTTGGTAACATTCACCAAATTTAGGCTAATGCCGCAACGCCGTGATTAGTGGAATCTTAGAAAAACTTCGAGCTGCGTTTGCTAAAGACAAGACATCCCGTGATATCTCTCCCCACAAGCACTGGTTGCAAGTGATTTTGGTAACAAGCCTGGGAGTAACAGCTTTGGTATGGGGAGTTCGGGAACTGAAATGGTTACAGCCTTGGGAATTAAAAGCTTATGATCAGATGCTGCGATCGCGTCCTGTGGAACCACTCGATCCCCGCATATTATTAGTCGAAATTACTCAAGAGGATCTAGCTCTAGAGCCGTGGCCTTTATCGGATGCCACAATCAATCAGATGTTGGCTAAACTAGAATCCTATGAACCCAGTATTATTGGTATCCATTTCAACCGTGCTAACCAGGAAAATTTAGCAGTCAATCTGAAAAACCCCGAAAAAATTATTAGCACTTGCCTATTTAGTAGCATAAATAGGCCAGAAATCCCGCCACCACCTAACTTTAACGAAGATAATTTAGGCTTTAAAGATTTAATTCCCGATTACGAAGAAGACCAAATAATCCGCCGCAGTTTATTATTTGCCCAGTCTGACGATAGTAAATGCACCACTCCTTTCTCTTTTGCTGCTAGATTAGCAGTTAATTATCTAGACAATTTGGGTTTTTCCATCAAGTTTCCTGATCAATATAATTTTTCTATAGGTGAAACTCGCTTTTCTACCCTCAAAGCCAATTCCGGTAGTTATAAAAAACTAGATGCGGCAGGTTATCAACTACTATTGAATTATCGTAATACTGATCGTATAGCTCAAAAAGTCACTCTCACACAAGTCCTTAACAATCAACTCGATCCTAATTTAGTCAAAGACAAATTAGTACTTATTGGGACAACAGCACCCAGTGTTAACTCTGGTTTAAATACACCTTATAATGCTGCACCTGACCAACCATCTAGAACGCCGCCTGTCTTAATTCATGCACAGATAGTCAGTCAACTTCTCAGTACAGTGTTAGATAAAAGACCCCTAATTTGGTACTGGTCTGAAGGGATGGAAATTCTCTGGCTGTGTGGCTGGTCAACTATAGGTACTATTGTCGGGTGGCGAATGCGACATCCTTTTTTGTTGCTAGTAGTCGGAGGTGCAAGTTTAGCTGGTTTAGTGGTAATCTGCACAATCGTATTTTTCCAAGCTGGTTGGATACCTGTAATTCCCCCAGCCATAGGATTTATTATGAGTGGTGTTAGTACGATGGTTTACACCACCTACCAGAGTCAGCAGAAAACAAAAGTTATACTGTTACAAATTGAACAACAGCAGGAAGCAATTGAACAGTTAAATATTCTTTTACAAGATACTAAAGCTACGACGATTCGTGACGTACATATTCACTCTACATCTACACCCATAATCCCAGAAAAGAAAACTGGTGATTTACTTTTGGGTGGACGTTACCAAATATCAAAAATTTTAGGGGCTGGGGGATTTGGCCGGACTTATATAGCAAATGATACTCAACGACCGGGTAATCCGATTTGTGTAGTTAAACAATTAATGCCAGCACGTCGAGATACGAAATTTTTACAAGTGGCAAGAAGGTTATTTAATACTGAAGCAGAAATTTTAGAAGTCTTGGGAAAACATCGGCAAATTCCCGAACTGTTAGCTTATTTTGAAGACAATCAAGAATTTTATTTAATTCAAGAATACATTCCTGGACATACCTTAAATGAGGAATTACCACCTGTGCAGGTTGTACAGAATGAAGCTTTTGTGATTGATATGCTCAAAGGGGTTCTAGAAGTACTAGTATTTATGCATGAGCGTCGGATAATTCATCGAGATATCAAACCAACTAATATTATTAGAAATTCTGAAGATAATCGGCTAGTATTAATTGATTTTGGTGCAGTCAAGTTGATGCAACCCCAAAATAGCGATCAAACAGAGTTAGCAACTGTCGCCATTGGAACACGGGGTTATGCGCCACCAGAGCAATTTGCTGGTCATCCCCGCTTGTCTAGTGATATTTACGCTTTGGGAATTATCGGGATTCAAGCTATTACTGGAATACCACCCCAAGAACTTAGTCCAGATTTCGACACAGGGAATATTTTGTGGCGACAAACAGCCGAAGTTAGTGACGAATTAGCAGAAATTTTAGATAAAATGGTACGCTATCATTTTAGCGATCGCTATCAAACTGCCGCAGAGGTGATGCAAGATTTAAATCACCTGACTAATTCCACGTCTACCACCTCTTCTAAAGTTTCTTCAATCCTCAAATCCTAGATAAATTTACACTATCTAAAACGTAGAATCCAAAATTTGTATGACTGATGGGAATGAAACTGCAATTGCAGGTATATATGAAGTATGTATTGGTGTTCCAGACCCAATTTTTGCCATTCAATATTGGGAGCAATTTGGCTATCGCATTGGACAAGTGGGTGAATTACCCGCAGATGCAACTTATCAATTGTATGGGGTGAATTCTTCTTTGCGTTCGATTCGCCTTTACCATCAAAATGCCGATCATGGTTTAATTAGGTTGATGGTTTGGCAAAAACCCACAAATCAGGGGTTAGGGTTAGCGTCAATGAAAGTGAAGGGAAATCGCTGGGCGACAACTTTAACTGCTGATATTCTCACCATTTTAAATCATGCAGAGGATGCAAAGGTCGGACGTTGGGCGATTAGATATACCCATCCCCACTGGGAAGTCATTTATAACAAAGAGCGAAAAAGCCGACCTTTTACAGATCCGGCTGTGGGAGTGCGAGAAATGCTATTACTGCAACCTTTAACTAGACAAGTTCTGTTTCAACGGTTTGGCTATACACTGCCAGATTATGGGCAGATTAACTATAATGCTGCTTTTCAAACTAGTCAGTGTACCCATGCGGGGATGATAGTTCAGGATGATAGTAAGCAAATCCTGAAATTTTATGAAGAAGTTTTAGGTTTATTGCGTGTACGCGATGATGTGGAAACTAGCTATGAATCTTCACCAGCCGGGCGAGAAATGTTTGACCTCCAACCGGGTGAGAAGTTTATTGTTACTGCCTTTGATGACCCTCGTTCCTCCAAGTCTGACTTGACGGCGGCGCGTAGCGGTAGACTTTACATCATTCGATTTCCAGAAGCGATGAATTTAGAATCACGCTTTGAGACATCGCAACCTGGCTGTTTAGGAATGTCACTTTATACATATCGTGTGCGTGATATCCAAGAATATTGCGATCGCATTCAAGCCAGTTCAGTGCTGAAATATACTAACATCATCGAAAATGAGTTCAGAGAGAAAAGTTTTTCCTTTGTTGCACCAGATGGCTATTTCTGGAATTTGGTAGCAGGGTAACTGGGGGAAGAGGCAAGGGGGAAAGAGGCAGAGGGGCAGGGGGCAGGGGGCAGGGGGCAGGGGGGAGATTATTAAATTATCGATGACTTCTATCTCAACCCGGAAAGCAGTCGCAATTCTGGAATATGTACCAGTAAGCAACCACAACCTTTTGCTGTGCTAATGAGAAACTCGACTGCGACGATTATCATCACCTCTTCTTTGCTGATATCTGGATTCATAGCTTCTCAAGCCTTATCTTCTTTAGCAGACCATAGCGTAGCGTCTTCGGGATCAATCTCTCAGTCAACCTACACTAAACCAATTACCGCTAGTAAAGCTGAGTTTGGAGTCCTGAGAATTAATCCCAAAGGTCAAGGTAAATTTACTCCCACCACCAGAGTCGTACTATATAAAGGTGGTAAATACGGGTGGCGAATTCAACTAAAAGATTACAAGGGTAAAGTGACATGGCGAGAAGTATTTCGATTGCCAAAAGCGCCAGAAACCTGGGCTACAGATGATGGTGAAACTTTGTCGTTATCAGCTGATGGTGTTGAAGCTGTAACCACTCGGACAGTATTCACCAATGATGGCAAAATTGAGAATTTCTGGACGATGGTTCCTGGAGATCCTGGTGGTAAGCATCAAATAAAGGTTTACGTTGATAACCGTCTGGTTGGTTCCTTCGATTTTGATGTGATTTCTCTGAGAAATTAAGCCTACAACGTTAGATAGCTGTCCCCAGGGATTAAATGAGTAGGATTTGAGAAGCAAGATTAAAAATCAGGACATTCCGCATTTACCACGTTGGGGTGGCAATAATACTTAATTACGGTCGAGACATCATCCCCAATCCATAACGCCACTTTTTCCACTGTGATTCCAGAAGCGATCGCCCAAGTAGAAAAGGTGTGTCTGGTTGCGTAGGGCTTGAGGTAGTAGGGGATTTCCCTGTTGATTGCTAATTCCTTCACCACCCCTAGACAGGGCGTTTTAAGCCCATCGTGCATTGATGAACCCTGATTCCATACTTTATTTAAAATATTTCCAGTTATTGGGTTGCCTAGCTTGCTTCGGAATACCAATTCACCAGGATGACTAATAACTGGTCTGATATCCAAAAGCAGATTTTGAAGCCTCGAATTTTCCCCAGATGGGAAAATCCTTCGCTTACCATTCTTGGTTCCTTTGAGGATGCCTGCAAAATTTCTGCTTTTAGTAATTGATATCCGGCGACAATCTGGGCTGATATCTCCCCAGGTCAGTGCGAAAGCTTCCCCAGGTCTACAACCAGTGAAGAATAAAAATTTAATTAGTGGAGCGTAGTGAGTATGGCGGTCATGATGCTCAAAGGCATTAATGATAATGTCCCGTTGCTCTAAGGTAAAGGCAAGGTAAGTTTCCTTATCAGTTGATTTACGTTTTGGGCGTTGCATCTGTAAGCCCTGGAATGGATTGCTTATGATCAACCCTGAAACCTCAGCCCATTCACAACACCTGTTAAGCCTGCCCAGTAAATTCCATGCCATGAACTGAGTAGTATTTTTAGTTAACCAATCCCTGATATCCGATGCCCGATTTAAATCCTGTGTGGGGAAGCGTTTAATATATCTGGCTACAGATGCGTAACTATTCCTAATTGTGGTTTCTTCTAGCTGGGTAGATTGAAATTCTGTGAATAATTCCCAAAGTTCGTTAATCTGTTTAGTGCTGGTTGCCGGGCGAGTTGGGGCTAAATTGCGGGAACCAAATTTATATCTTTCCAGCGTGGGGTCAAACTGTCCTAAGCCAATATCGGTTTCAATTGCATCTCGGCGCGACTGAACGATAATTCTGTTCTTTTTGGTGTCGGTCAGTCCGGTGCTGAGGTAAAACTGTGAAGAAAAACCGCGAACTCTAAAGCGTAGTGAAAGCTTTTTAGTTCGCGGATCTACATTTATCCACTTATCACTCATGTTAATTCTCTAATTCCCAACTCCAAACTAGCCAGCTATCATGCTCAAAGCCGTCAGATTCTACGTGTTTAGTCCAACTAGGACGTGCTGACAGGGGGACTGGAGGGCAAAAAGATTCTCTGGCTGTGGGTGATGGATTATAGCCTTGAGTAGGGAAATCCCAGGGTTGCTCAAAAGTGACTTCCCAATTTAGTGGACGATGGTGGATTACCAGGAGACCACCTTCTGGATGATTTTCGTAAGGCAATGAGATACCCCACCACCAACCAGCATTAAACATCCCAATACGAAGATTATCTACATCTTCGTTGTATTTTTCTTGTTGAATAATTGCCCACTCTTGATTGATGCAATCTTCTTCATAAGAGCAGGCTATAACTTCTATGTTGGGAATGCCTACGAATACATTTTGGTAAGCTACTATTGTCCCGTTTAAGGTGTAGTTAATTTCCTTCATTTTAATTAACCTTAAAAAGTCCTTGTTTCCCCATTACTCGAAAATGTGAGGTTGGGCGGATATTGTTAAAAATCCAGGCGTATCTACCTACCTCCCAAAGTCCACAAGCTTGCTCTATTTTTGACTGGCTATCTATCAAGTCTTGAGTCATAAGCAAACAGTCAACCATTGTTACTTTTGCCACCGCTACGCCAAACGGAAATTGTTCATAACTTAATCGGGTGTTGAGAGGGAATATGACTGAATTAAACCATTCTTCCTGTGCTTTAGTATTCTTTTTTGCTGCACAAATCAATAAATCACCTCTATAACTTGTCTTCCAGTGCCGTGTCTCTACTGTCTTCATACCTAACGGAATTAAACTAGCCCAAGGTTGCCATAAACTGAGTGCTTTCATATTTCTTACTTCCTTATTCGTGGTCGATTACAGTAACAATGTTTTCATTAATCAGACAGTCAGCAGTGAGAGGTTTACCAACAGGAATCCAGTACATTCCTCTAATGTCGTCGTAACCAGTAATGCGATAAATACCAGGGAAAGAAGAAATACGACAAATCTTTCCGTAGTTTTTCATTGAATTCATAAAATGTATCTCTGCTATTTCTGAGATGATATATCTGCAATCATTAAAAGTAATTGCAGATATGCTGAAGCTGTTGTCAATCAACTATGCTGAGGCTTTGGATTGACTGGCATAACAAACTTTGTAGACTGCACCACGAGTTAAGCGGTTTAAGCTTTGAGAGTGCATTTCTGCTTGAGAACGGGTAGAGAATCGGCAAACGACTCTATATAAATGAACGGGATGGTCTGAGTAAACTATCCAGGGTAAAACATTATCTGAATAAACTAACCAGGGTGATTGGTTCATCTGCCACTGCCTCTGAAAGTAAGTTCCATTTTTGACTATTCAATGAAGGCTAATAACGAACTCTCAAGCAATTATCTAGGCTTTTCGCCCAGACTCTTAACGAAATGATTTTGCCGACGCGCTGCTTTTGATAGTAGAGGTTAGCTAACCTTTGACTTTTAATTTTCATCGCAATCTAGTTTTGGTGAAATGAAGATATAGAGCCAATCTGACCAGCAAAATTCAGCCCAACCAAAGGGAAACATTCTGGTCTGCGCCCCCAGAAAATTTAATTCCAACGGCCCAAAGTTTAGACAAACGCATCCAGCACTAGTGATTTCTGATTTCAATTTCAATTTCATCGCTTTCAAAATATGGGTAAGTATCGTTGTTAGTTGCATTTTTCTGTTCTGATTCTCTCCAATGCTGTTGTAATCATGTCTTTTGTTATATCGGTGTTAACTCCTATTTTTGAGTTGTACACGAACAGCCCTATTGTTAAAGCCAAAACTAAATCAGCCTCAACTTTTGTGCAGCCGGAAATATTTTGTATTTCCTGCATTGCTTCATTGATGTTCTGTGTATTCCTGCGCTGGTAGGTCTTTGGGATTTACCTCAGTGGCTGGGAGGCTACCATCTCTCCCCGGTTTGCGTAATTTAGCTATCCTCTACTCGCGAATCATCTGGCAGGTCTTTGTCCTGGAGGCTGCCATCTCTCCAAAGTTGGATTTTTCGTGGAAATTATGGATGAGCTTGTTATAAATAGTTTTGCATTACCAGAACCATGATGCTATCTTATGGAGAGGCAGAATAAATGTCAAGCATTTCGCCAATGCAAAACTATTTCGCTCATGTAGAATGAAGGGAAGTTTCGTGGATTACCAAAATGGCAAGGCCAAAGAAATCAGCAGAGGATGTAACGTCAGTCGGGCTGAAGCTCAGTCGCAGTGCTTGGGAAGAATTACAGGAGAGGGCAACGGCTCTAGGATTAACCCGATCATCGCTAGTGGAAAAGATTGGACTGGGAGAAATTCCTTTGGGGGCTATGTCTACGACGAAACCACAGCTATTGGGAAAATCCTCCAGCGCCTCGAATTAGTTGAAAGGTTACATACAGAATATGTCCGCGCCCATCAAACCAGACTAGAGGCGCGTCTGGACGAGTCTAGAAAATTAGAAGAATTATTTCAAAAATCAGTAACTGAACTTCGCCAAGAAATTTACGCCTTGGTAACAGAAGAGGAATGTAACGGGAACGGACACAAAAGTTGAGACGAGATTACCAATTATTGGTAGCCTCGTCTTTTTCTTGACCTTATTTAGTGCGATCGCAACAAATGCTATTCAAAAGAATGATTTGGCAGGTTGGCAAATCAAAGAAGAAAGCAGTTAGAAGCTTTACAGAACGATGGTTTCACAGGTTGGCTAAATTGAAATTCGCAACAGGTTAAATATTTAGGTCAGAGCGTAACTCCTCCAGTGGCGAGTCCTCATCCTCTGGGACAAACTCTAGCCTTAACCGAATTCTACCCGCTTGCCACCGACCACCTTCACGCAGCAACTCGCATTCAGCACCATCATCACTAATCCAATCTGGATATCCAGGGAATTGATTTTTGATTTTCTGTCTTATCTCACTAATCCGAGAAGTTGCGCCATCGCCGAGATTTTTATTGTTCTCCATGTGGATGACATCACTATCTTGTAAATCCATAAGTTTCAACCAAATAAACAAAACGGGTTAGTTACCGCTAACCCGCTTTCCTAGAATTCCCACCCAAGCAAATGAATAAATCAGCTATCCTATCCACCCTAAAACGGATCAAAAAAAACGAAAACGGTAAAGACCTTACCCACCGGGAAGTAGTGGCTTTGGCGTATGGCTTGATTTCTGTATTGGAGGACATCACTGGAATCAGCAACGAAACACAGGAGCAACTGGAATTATTCCTGAGAATGATGACTAAGAGAGGTGTCCCACACCATGCCCGATGTTACCAGGCCGCTTACTGCATTTGGCTATTGGAAGCGGATGAAGAATTAAAAAAGTGGCAGGAAATTACCCCAGAGGACGAACTCTTTTAAACCACGATATCCAACCTGACTCTGACGATATACCTTTCTAAGCTGTTTTTCTCTTCTAAAATTTTCTAACAAATATGCCCTTTAGCCGTCACAGCCGTCACTTTCCTTACACAGCAATGTTTTCAAGCCGTCACTATAGCCGTCACCAAGGTCGTCACTAGCCGTCACTTTTATTAGAAATCAAAAATGGCACGTAAAACAGCATCAAAAGCAGTTGATCAAGCCCCAGTAGAAGCCCCAACAGAAAAACGTAACCGATTTTCTGACCTTCAGGACTTCAAAGACTTTGTAAAAAACGCTTTCATACAGGGAAGCGGTATAGATCCAGCACTTTATTCTGAGTGCGTCGATTTCTACTCTGACTTAGAGGTGGATCATGGGCATGAGGCGAGTTACCCAATCCACGAGTTGTTGGGCTGGAAGCTCACACGATTTGGCAGGCAAGCCCGTGAACCGCAGTATGCAGCTATTTTAAGGAATGAAGATGGCTCAGTATGGCAGGCAATAGTAAGCGAGTGGGATGAAGATAAACAACGCCCCTATATATATAGAGCGCCGAATGATGGAGGCGATCGCGCATTCCTGCCACCAATTCCAAAGAGCATTAGGAATAAAATTGCATCTCGTTACGGCATAGAAGTTCCCCTGGAGGGAAGCTTTTGGGAGTGGGTACAGACAACAGCCAACATTCCATTGATTGCTACTGAGGGTGGTAAAAAATCTCTAGCAGCACTCACTCAGGGTTATGTTTCTATTGCTTTGTACGGCTGCACTTGTGGTGGCAAGGATTCTTTGATTGATGATTTGAAACCATTCCAAACAGAAAACAGGATTTGGTTGTTTGGATTTGACCGGGATGATAAACAGTCAGCCAAAAGGGCTGTGACCATAGGTAAGAAACGGCTGACGCTATGCTTAACACGAGATGTTAAGTGCTACGTCGAAGATATGTTTTGGAATAGTGAAGACGGTAAGGGCATTGACGACTTAATCGTTAGCCGTGGGACAGGTGCTTTTGATATAGCCTATGCAAAAGCCATGTCCAGACTTGAAAAACAGTTTAAGGCGGGAAGTTATTCGTTAGACGATGACGATAAAATTAAACCGCCCAAACAGATTAATGTTGCTCGTGAAATAGCAGAGAAATATAGGAACATTTTAGCATTCAATAATGAGATAGGTAGTTGGATGCTTTACGCAGCGGACCATATAGGGATGTGGTCACGGGAAACTGATGAATATATTGAGTCAGTTGTTTATCAGATAGTATTGTCTGAAGGTCACGACAATTTCAGTAGCTCATTCGTTTCCAGCGTGGTCAAGCTGCTTCGGCATGAACTGATTGAGCGTACATGGAATGAGAAACTGCCAACTGAAGTTTTACCATTTAGGAATGGACTTTTAGAAATTGGGACAGGCAAACTACTGGAACACGCCCCAGGATATCGCCTCACCTGGCAACTTCCAAGAAATCATGAGGTAGGTGGTACGTGGGAGAAAATTAATAAATTCCTTGATGACCTTACCGCAGACAATACTGCGATGAAGGATTTACTGATTTGCTATTGCAATGCCGTGGTCAAGGGGCGGTCGGATTTACAGCGATTCATCCACTTGATTGGTTTGGGCGGAACTGGTAAGGGGACTTTCGCCAGATTGATAGCTTCCCTGATTGGTGAAGAAAATATTCACACCACAAGCCTAGATGATTGGTGTAGAGATAAATTCGAGCCTGCCAACGCCTACAGGAAACGACTGGTGATTTTTCCAGATGAAGACAGGCAGGGAGGGAAAATCGGTAAATTCTTGAGTCTGACCGGTGAAGATTATCTCAGGGCTGAGGAAAAGCACAAGACAGCTTTTAAATTTAAATATGACGGCATGGTAATGGTTATGAGCAACTTACCCATCTTTGGGGGAGAAGCGGCCAGTCGAGTCAAACGCCGAGTGATCACCGTCCCTTGCAACAATGTCTGTCCCCAGGATAAACTGCTCGACCTTAAGCAAGTATTTGAGCCAGAGCTTCCAGCTTTCACTAATTTCATACTTTCAATTCCAGACGATCGCGTAACTTCGGTATTGCGTGGTTTGCAAGAAATCCCAGAATGTACTTTAGAGTTCTGGGAAAACAGAATGAGAATTGATAGCATCGCGTCCTGGATTAACCAAAGCGTCATCTGGGATGCCGAAGCACTAACCCCAGTGGGGTTTAACAAAAATGAGGGAAGCAATGGGGAGGAAATTGTAACCCTATTCGGTAGCTATACCCGTCACTGCTATAACCTGGGCAATGCTCCAAAAAGCCATAATAATTTCTCGCCTGACTTACTTGAGTTATGTAAATCGGTTTTAAACTGGCCAGTCGAGAAGAAATCAACCAACACAGGTAAGTTTATTAAGGGGATTAGATTACGTCGCCTGACCTTCGATGATGGTCAGGCGACTCATGATGTTTTCCTTGCTAATAGACTTTCTAGTCAAGATTTAGAAAAAGTGACGGCTAGTGACGACCTTAGTGACGGCTCTGGTGACGGCTCAGAACCCTTGCTAGTAAAGGAAAGTGACGGCAGTGACGGCTATAGCCATAATTTGTTAGAAATTTCAGAAGAAAAAAATGGCTTAGAAACTGAAACTCAAAATAGTACGCAAATACTACCAGGGGGCATTCAGGAAACAACCAACAAATTCAAACCTGGGGATAAAGTAGTGGTTCTTTATCACGAGACAAATCCCTACTTAATAGGTACAACCCAGACAATCCAAATGATTGCTGAGGCTTCACTCAGGTTTGATAGTGGGGAATGGGCATTCAGCCATGATGATGTTTGCCATGCTAAAGATAGCCCCATCGTGAACGCTTGCCCTAACTTAACTTTGGGTGGGGTTTATTATTCCGTCTCCCTTCGCTCAAAAATCAAAATAACCTGTATCTTTAGCACTACAGGGAAAGTAACTTGCCACAAGCATGGCGACTTCCAAGAAATCAAAATTGAGAAAATGGATATTCGTGCTACTCAGGAATCACCTATATCTAAATTCAAGCCCCACGACACTGTGGTGGTTGTCGGTAAGATTCGCAAAGGAAAGAAAGGGGTAATAGACAGAGTGGATCATCTCTGTTGGGTTAGGTTTGCTGGGGATACTATGGCTTATTCCTACTACGCCAACGAATTGAAACTGATTTAGTACGCTTGTATCATGTATAGTTAGAGACAACAGTTTTTAATCATACAAAGTCATGGCAGAACCAACAGTAGTTCAGGTTTTTGGAACAGGTGCAGCCCGACTAGCATCCGGTGCTACCACCCCAGAGGCTGGTTTATTCATTCCCGATACTGCATTAACAGCAGCAGGGTTAGATAGTCCCCCAACCGCAACGGCTGAAGGTCATTTAGTTGCCATTAATCTTGGCGCTCAATCTTATCTTACTCAAGCCAATTTCGATAGCAATATTGACCAATCAATTGTTGTAGAAAAGGGTTTTTCAAGCTTTGTAACCCGAACCGATGGGGAACAATATAGAACTGACCAGCTAACACTCACCAAAGCCAAAATTGATAATGGTGGTGTTATTAACCCGAATGATTACTAATGGCTCAATTTTGTAATCAAGGAGATACGGCGAGGGTAACTTTCCCCGATGGGAGTATACAGGATTTTACTGATACTCCTATTAATATCATTTGCGAGGACATTCCTAGACCGGATTGTGAACCATTTTCGATTACTTACGATGCCTATTACAGTGATTTTGGGGTGATTACTGTCTACAGGACTACTTCCGCTGGTAGAAGATTGCCTTACGAAGGAATAAGGGTACAACCTGGTTATCCCTGGATTATAGAAGCGAAAACTAGAGGACTTGCATTTAGTTTCTGTGAAGATGAAACTAAATGGCAAAGTATAGCGGGTAGACCTCAACGAACTGATCGTATTTTTGTAGACGCTATTTTAGTATCTTTAAATTACACCAACCCCGATCCCGGAAAAATCATAAAGGTCTTTGGCAGCGCTGGGGATGAGCTATTCTCTGCCGAATTTCCTAACTGTAATTATTCAGTAGAGTGCTTAGAAGAATGCCCCCCGAACACACTTGACTGCGGCGATTGTTGTCTCCAGTGCGATTCCGTTCTTTCAGCAATAAAAAATATTAGGTCACTAGTAATTTCGCGTTTATAAAATGAGTGATTCTTGCTCTCAGATATCTGCGGAACTCGCAGCATTAAGGGCTGATATAGCCAAAATTCAACCAGTAAATGAAGAAGCAATAGTACAAAAAGTATTAGCACGCCTTGAACCGCGACTGGCACGATTTGCTACCAAAGCAGATGTCGCCGGAGCTTTCACAGCCATAGCGGAAGTAGAACTGAAAGTAGGCCGTGTGGATCAGGAAGTCCAGCGACTCAAAAGAGACTTAATTGCCTTTGGGGCTGGACTTGCCGCACTCGTAGCAGTTGCCGCAGCGCCTCTGATAGCCTCAGCGTTAGGAGCGCTCAAAGGATTAATAGCTGCTGCTATGGCTAAAGCTACTTCTGCGTTGGGACTGGCAACTGTCGTTAAGGGGCAGGTTGTAGTTATGCAAGCTCAAATAATTAGCGCACAATCCACAGCCGGCGGTGCATTAACATTAGCTGGCACTGCACAAGGTACTGCTTTGTTGGCGGGTGGTAAAGCTACTTCTGCTTTAGCTTTAGCTGGCACTGCCAATGCTACCGCTTTATTGGCAGGTGGCAAGGCTACTTCTGCTTTAGCTTTAGCTGGCACTGCCAATGCTACTGCTGGGAAAGCTTTAGAAACTGCATTACCAGCATTATCCCTGGCTACCAAAGCAGACGGTACAGCAAACATAGCACTAAATAAGGCAGGAGCCGCACAGCAAACAGCCAACAGTACACAAGCGCAACTTCAGCCATTAAAAGCCAAACAGCAAGCTTTAGAATTGCAGTTTGCTGAGGTAAAGCCCAAGGTGAATTTAGCAATTAATTTCGCTCGTGATGCACAAGGGAAGGTAATTATAGCTGATGGCAAAGCTACAACCGCACTAGGAAAAGCAAACTTGGCTCTATCAAAACCGCTAATTCCTGGACCCCCAGGTCAACGTGGTTTGACTGGCAGTGTTGGTCCTCGTGGTTTGACTGGCAGCGTTGGTCAACGTGGTTTGACTGGCAGCGTTGGTCAACGTGGTTTGACTGGCAGTGTTGGTCCTCGTGGTTTGACTGGCAGTG
>NZ_CAWUDG010000016.1:0-119206 GCF_963920885.1 Anabaena sp. CCY 0017
GGGGGGATCGAAACGCTCTTAGGCAACTTGATAAGACTTGTGTGTACACGGTAGCGCAAGCGAGGAGGGGGCTATGATATACCTTATATGATTAGGAAACGCTATATATTTAAGTTCGTAGTAAGGGCTTTAGCCCTAATCTTTCATGACTACATTTACCGACTAGCATCTCAAAGAGGAGAGAGAGAGGACTAAAGTCCTCACTACAAACAATTAATTTTGGCTTCTCTAAAAGCTTGCATTTTGGTAGATTTAGAGAATATTAATGCACTGAGAATTACATTTGTATCAATTACGATACGGTTAGATTCTTTTGTATCTAGTTAATGGTTTTGGTGTTTGATTATAATAAAAATTATGGCAAGATTTCTAGATATTTAACTTGTTCTGATTGAATTAAATTAAAATGTCTTCTGTCTAAGGTTAAAATTCTTTTTATTTGATGATGTTCTGCTAAAATAACTAAACTAGCATCAACAAATCCCAGGGGTAAATCTTGATATTTTTCCATAAGTTTTGTAATTTTATTAATATCGTCTAACTCGATAGTAAGATAATTAAAATATTCATCGCCTAAGTCTTCTATAAAACTTCTAGCGACTCTTTCTCCTAGATATTTGGTAGCTAAATAATCAACTTCTGGCAAAACGGTTACAGGGATGTAAATTTGATAATTGGTGACAATATTAACCGCTAGGGAATGGTAGTGGTCATCCTTATCTAAAAAAGCAATAATTCCACTGGTATCTGCTATTACTCTTCTGTCCATAATAATTGTTCTGCTTTAGAGGATAAGTCGGATCTTCCACTTGCACCCATTCCCACTGATTTGGGTAATTTTTGAGGTTTTTCAGTCAGATAATCGGTGATTAATTCTTGGATAATTTCAGGAATAGATTTTCCTGTTTGAGTGGCTAATTCTTGTAGGTTAGCTTCAGTTTCTTCTGGTAAATAAATTGTTGTTGGTTTCATTAGTTTAATCTTTTATAAATACAGATATTTTAATTATAGATCATCGTTTTACGCTCTCCTCAATTATCTGAATCTCTTCCTCTGTTAAGTCATACCATAGCTTTTTTTGGCTAGACTATTGTCAATTCAAGATAGGATTACACAAAATATTCTATTTATCTTTCTAATTCTGTGGTATCTATTTCATGCTTTTGGCGTTTAATTTGAAGATACACTATCTAAAAACTGACTAGGTGTAACAATCAAGATGTCTCTAAAAGGATGCAGTTCTAATAAGTCTTTGTCTACTGTGATAATATGAGTGGCATTTCCAGAGATGGCTAATTCTAAAAACTTATTATCTTTAGGATCTCGACAAATATCAATTGTTTCGTTAATTGTTATTAATTCTGTTTCTCTGGCTAAACTGGCTAAAAAGTCTTCCCGAATTTCTCTCGATAGATAGCGGTCAAATTTTTTACGACTAAGTACATCAATTAATTCTGATAAAATTTCCGCAGAAATTCAGATTAATCCGTTTTGTTTGGCTTCTCTAAAAGCTTGCATTGTGGTAGATTTAGAGAATATTAATGCACTTACAATTACATTTGTATCAATTACGATACGGTTATTTTTCATCATTGAGAATTGATTCTAAAATCTCTGGAGTCATTCCGTTAGAAATTGCTTGTTGACTCGCTTCTTCCATGATATCTAAAAGTGGTTTTTGACTGACTGCTTTTTTCAGCATTATATTAAGAAACATTTGGATTTTTTGCTGTTTTTCTGGTTCTGCTTCTCTGTACGCTTTGGCAATTGCAGGGTCAACTTGAATAGTAATATTTTCCATGATAAATTAAATGTTAATTAATCTATTTTTATTATAGCAATTGAAACTTATTTCTGTGTTATCCTCTCCTCAATTGTTCCAATTTATTACTCTGTTAACTGACTAAAAGCTAAGTGTAAAGCAGCATAAAAATACATATTTTTACATTTATTTGACTACTGGGGTGTTTGTCATCCCATCATGATTTAATTTCTCGCTGGTTATCTAGCCACTGTAAAGTCCGATTCCAAGCCCACCAAATGTCTGGATCTTCGGCTTGACGCTGACCTGCTTTGCTACTTACATAACCCACATGACCACCATAAGGAGTAAGTAACAAATCTAGCGCTGTATTAATAGCACAAGCTGCTTGTAACTCAGGAATGATGTCTGGATGAAACAAGGGGTCATCGGCAGCATATAAAATTAAAGTTGGTTTGGAAATCTGCGGCAACAATTGTAAAGCACTACTGGCTTCATAATATGCTTCTACTGAGTCAAAACCCAATCTGCTAATTACTAGTTCGTGGTCAAAAGCCCAGATACTATTGACTCGTTCAATTGCTGCTGGGTCAATTGTGCCAGGATGCAAATCATGTATTCGCCATGCTAGTTTTTTTAAATTACTGGCGATCGCCTTCTCTAAGTATCTACTAATAGGTTTTTTGACTAAATATTTAAGCGATCGCCTGGAATCCAAACTGGGACAAATCGCCACCCCACCACCAATATCACTATCTTGTAATCCTAAAAATTCACCGCCTTGAATCAGGTCAGTAGCAGTTTTTACAGCCCATAGTGCTAATTGTCCACCCAAGGAAAACCCTGTAAACCAAAATTTACTCGGACATCCCATTTTTGCTGCTGCGGCCGCAATCCGCACAAAATCTTCGCCCTCATACAAACCATCGGAAACCAAAGTCGGAGACAACTCGGCGGTTTTGCCGTGGGCGCGCCAATCAAATAAAACTACGGCATATCCTTGAGCATAAGCTTTCAGCCCCAAAAGTCTCAAAAACCATTGTTGATCTAGCTCACCTGTAATCCCATAAGTAGCAATAATAGTACTATGAGCATTTTTTGGTATCGCCACCCAACTAAAAATTGGCACACCCTGCCCACCAATCAGCACAGTTGTATGGTACGGCGGCTCGGCCAGGAGAGTAGTTTGTTGCCAATAACGCTCTCCCCACAAAGCGGTGTAAAGAGTCATTGCCACACCATTTTTGAGAAACAGGGGCGGATTGTAGGCAGAATAACACAACATATATGGAATTTAGATTACCTTAGTTCTGGTTCCACATCCTTTAGTTTTAAAATTTATGCTAGATTTGAATGTTTTTGATAATCAAGATAGAAATCTTTGTATCTATCCAAGGTTCTTATTTATCCTTAATTAAGTAGTAATAATTTTTTAAATAATGCCCAGGATTCTTGTTATAGACGATGACGCGGCCATTTCAGAACTCGTTGCCGTGAATTTGGAAATGGCTGGCTACGATGTCAGTCAAGCTGAAGATGGTATCAAAGGTCAAGCGCTGGCGCTACAGCTACAACCCGATTTGATTATGCTTGACCTGATGCTGCCCAGAGTAGACGGTTTTACAGTTTGCCAACGCCTACGGCGAGATGACCGCACAGCCGAAATTCCCGTGTTGATGCTCACTGCTTTAAGCCAAACTCAGAATAAAGTCGAAGGTTTCAATGCTGGTGCTGATGATTACCTCACCAAGCCCTTTGAAGTAGAAGAGCTGTTAGCACGGGTGCGGGCTTTATTGCGGCGGACTGACCGCATCCCCCAAGCCGCAAAACACAGCGAAATTCTCAACTATGGGAATTTGACCCTGGTTCCAGAAAGATTTGAGGCGATATGGTTCAATGAAACCGTAAAATTGACTCATTTGGAATTTGAGCTACTCCACTGTTTACTGCAACGCCACGGTCAGACAGTTTCCCCCAGCGAAATTCTGCGGGAAGTTTGGGGTTATGATCCAGATGATGACATTGAAACCATTCGGGTACATATCCGCCACTTGAGAACGAAACTCGAACCAGACCCCCGTCACCCTCGCTATATCAAAACAGTGTATGGTGCAGGATATTGTTTAGAGTTGCCTAGCTTACCTCAATCAAATGAAGGGGCTTCAGCATCAGTGGTTGAGTGAAATTTTTCCCAGATTTCAGACACCTGTACTTTGTTTCGCGCTGTACTTTGTTTCGCTACGTACCCGATGAGAAGGCCTCTACTCTACGAGAAGCCGCCTTGCAAAGTACAGTCCCGAAAACAGGACTCAAGTCCTGACGCTATATATAGATCCCCGACTTCTTTGAGAAGTCGGGGATCTGGATATTCTGGATATGACGTTTTTTAAGTTTGAGCTACTTATCAACTCAGATGCTTCAACAGTGCGATAAATGTGCATTCCCAAACTAGGCGCGGTTGGGCGTAACAAAGTAAATATTTACGGGCTTGTTCTAGCTTCTTAATAATTTCTGGTTGATGCCACTGTTGCCAGTAGGATTGTTGAAGATAATCGACTAACCATAGTTGTGCTTCTGTATCTAAATCTTGAGCAATTGTCTTGGCTAACCCCAAGGCGTGGCGGTAAGATGAAGGCACTTTGGTGACATCTTGGAGTAATGTCTCAGGAATTATTTGTAATTGCTCATAGGATGCGATCGCACTGCCTGGACTACCAGCTGCTATACTCAACACTGCCGAATGCTGCAAAATTTCCTCATGTCCTGTTTGGGTGAGTACCTGAGTTAAAGTCTGTGTATCCAAGCGATAAAAAGGAATGCGTTGACAGCGTGACACTAAGGTAGTTAAAACCGACTCAGAAGATGGTGCAATCAAAATCAACGTCGCCTGTCCTGGTTCTTCCAAAGTTTTCAGTAAAGCATTAGCAGCTGATTCTGCCATTGTTTGGGCTGACTCCAGCACTACCACATTTCGCGGTGCTTCCAAGGGGGGACGGCCGAGAAATTCTGTAATTTCCCGTATTTGCTCTAGTCTAATTACAGGTGGTGCTTTGCGCTTGAGTTTTTTCTCGGCTGCTTCTGCGACTGTGAGGCGTTTTCCCTCATGTTGGTATGTCGGCTGTACCCAAAACAAATCAGGATGATTACCTTGACGCAAACGACTTTGTAATGAATCGATATTCCGCGTTTGGGCAGAAAATAATAATTCCACAAAACACCGTGCGGCTAAAGTTTTGCCCACACCATCTATGCCCACAAATAGATAAGCTGGCGCGACTCGGTTTTGTTTGACCGCCTGAGTCAGTAATTCTATGGCTTGTGACTGCCCTAAAAGTGGGGAAAATGGATCAATGGTCATGAATTAATTATAGGCTTGTGAGTGTTATTGTCGGTGTGGTGTTTAGCGTGACCATGACTTTCTGTATCTGTGCAGTAATTTATAAATCGTATATTTACATAGTCCATGAGACGAGATGAAGTAAACCTATAAGCGCTAAAAAAGCAACAGAGTATTATTACTGATTCACGATTTCTTTAAGTATAAACTCAGAATTTGAATGTCTTCAAATGTGCTGGAAAACCTGATTGCGGAATATTTTTAACTTTTGCCTTCCACATTTATCGCATTATTTAAGTATATTTTTTCTGTGAAGTAGCTAAATAAAGTTTCCCAAACATTATAAATACGTATTACTATCAGCATGACTGAACCAAGAAAACACAAAGTTCATTATTAAAGGTTAATAACATGATGGCTACAGTAAATGTCTTGACAAAGTTATCAATGGCTACAGCCGGAGCAGCAGTAATTGCACTGTCAGTAGCAGGAACGGCTCAGGCTTCATCTGGATTTTCAGGAAGTTATGATCCAATCAATTGGGATGTCACTAACTTCAATACTAATGGATCTGTAAATACAACTAACGCTCCCGCATCAATTAGCGTAAGAGGTGGAAACCGAGGTCTATTCGCGTTCGGATTCGGCGGTCAAACTGCTTATACAACAACTGCTGTTGGTAGTGGTGAAGTTAGCTTTGATTGGAGCTATAACACTAATGATTTGCTTGGAGCTAGCTTTCTTGGATTTGCCCGCGATCCTTTTGGCTACCTTCTCAATGGTGTATTTACACAATTAACCTCTGGTTCCTCTAGTATCCAAAATGGTGTTTCTAGTTTTTTAGTGAACGAGGGAGATATATTCGGCTTCGCCGTTAGGACGAAGGATAACCTATTGGGTCGTGCAACTGTTACCATTTCCGACTTCCACGCTCCCCAAGCTGTCCCTGAACCTGCTTCTATGATTGGTCTCTTAGGGTTAGGTGCTTTTGGTGTTACCTCTCTTCGTAAGCGTAAACAACAAGCTACAGTTAAAGCATAAGTCCTAATTAAACTCAATTAAATTAACTCCTGCTGTGTCATTTCTACACCGACATGGCAGTTTTGATTTTTAGAGTTACCCAAAAAATGTAGAATTTTTATAATTAAGCAATGCTGCCGCGTTTTCTGGCTTCTTTGTAAGAAGTTCCCACGTTTCTCAAACCGGCTTTAATCATTTGTCTTTCTAACAGGGCGAAGAACCGAGTTCTATCCCCCCCTCTTACCACTGCTTGATTATGGGCTTCTGCTATAGCCACAGGATAGCCATAGCCTTTCTGCACCTGCGCCAGCATTAATCCCAGTGCTTGGTTAAACATATCTGTATTCTCAGCTACCCAGGAAGGAACTTCTATGCGGGCAATTTCACTACCTACGTGGACATGGCAAAAGTAAACGTTTTGTTCTCCATAGAGTTCTAAAATCCGGTTATTACTGCGCCACAATGGTCCCCTTTGTCCTGGTTGTAGTTTGCTTCCCCAGAGAGTAGTATCTCGCAAAGTATCAAAAAGTTTACAGGGTACTTTTTCTAGTTGGTCTGGACAATAACTCTTACAATCGGGGACTGGATGAGGACAAGCTAACAACCTTAAGAAGTTGGTACAGTCGATATTGCGAGAGGCGCTGAGATAGCCCATAATCGGAATTTTCGCGGCATTCAACTGTTGCCATGCTTCCAGAATTGGGGGTAAGATGCGATCGCGTGCATCCATTGGTAGCTGTTCTAAAAACCAGTAAATTAAGGAACCATCAACCATTGCTAAAGCTGGTGCTTCCCCTTTCGACGCACAAGCCAATTCTGCTAAAACTGTGGTTTCGGAAGCAGTCCGGCGATAACCCATCCATTCCTCAGTTTTAATTCCCCATTGCCGAGACATATATAAATCTTCTGGGCGATAAAATACCTCTGGTAAACTATCCAGTAACGGTTGGCGATTTTGTCCGTAGTGTAAAACGACTCTGCCAATATTCAACAGATAGCAATAAGCAATTTCATGATGATTGGGCGCAATTTGGGAACCGTCGGTAGAGATGACTGTATGGACTTTCGGCGGGACGGGGATATCAATACAGGTTTCTAGTGGCTCAATTGGTGTAGCATTAGCAAATATAATGCGATCGCGCCATTTTTCCTGAGTATCAATTAAATCTTCTTGACACTCATAAGCCTTTTGCAGGTGTTGTTGTGCCAATTCTAAACGCTGGCGACTAGCAGCAGCTTCTAAGGTAAGATGCTGACTTAAACCCTGCATTTGTCGCGCCAATTTTGTTAAATCAAGCATAATTAAATCGTTAGTTTATTGGTAATTTTTCTGTACGTACTTGCAAATAAAAAATATTCAATTTGTTGGATGTATTAGGAAGATATTGAAATACACTATAAATTTCATAAATGATGGAGGGTTAGCATCAGCGTAACCCACCCTACGTTCTTTGTGGGAGATGTCTAATATGTTTGAGTTCTATTTGGGGTAAATGATCACCACCCAGTGAAATCTTTGGTAAACTGAGGTAGATTTAATACCTGAATTTTTGGATCATCTTGGGCAGCTTTTCTTTCTGTTTGGGTATTATAGCCCCAGTCTGCCAAGAAAAGTTTGACATTTTCCAGGTCTGTTTGCTGTTGAACTAACTGTAATGTCTTGATTCTGTCTTCTACAAACCACAGACTAACTGGTTTTTTCTCGGCTTTCTGAATAAATTCTCGCAGAGTTTCGTATTTAGGGCGCTTGACTTCTTTGCCAAAAATTGCTGTGGGTGGTAAATTTACGCCTTCTCGTTGTAATAACTGCTGCACGAAGCGTCCTTCTTTGGTGGTGACAATGTATAGTTTGGTTTCACTAGCAATGGTAAGTTTAATTTTTTCGACTACACCAGGATAAAATTTATGCAGACTTAGCCAACCGTCTAAATCGTTGGTAATCCATTCATCCCGCAAATTGTCTAATGCTGCACCAATTGTTTGGGACTGGAGATTATGGTTTAATAAAATTTGTGGTGTAATTTTCGCCCACTCTTGAAGAATTTTTTCTTCAGAAATTTGATCTACCAAGGCTTTGATTAAAACTGGCATTTCCCAACCTGTTTCAATCACAGGTCTGAGGCGATAAAATCTTAAGGCTAAATCATCTGGTGGTGTATCGTCTACAGGCGACCAAATTTGACAGTATGTGCGCCAGGCGACTTCAAAATATTCAATTAGTCCATCGCAAATTACTCCATCAAAGTCTAGGGCTAAAATCGTGGGACTACTGGCGGTCATTATGTTGGGGAATAAACTGCTATTGTTAGATTAGCTGAGAAATTCACACGACGCAGTATTTTTTGTTAGTATTTAATAATTTATCAGTTGAGAAAAAAGTATGGTGACGTTACCCAAACTGATTTATTAATGGACTACAGACAAGCTTACCCAGTACCTCAATTTTTACCTAGTTCCTGCGGACGAACAATTATAATGTCTGGCATCAGTCTAAAATCACTCGGATTAAAGGTGAGAATATGTGTAATTCCATGTGCTAGCATGACAGCAATTATACGAGCATCATGAGTCCGCTTCCCCATGACTTTGTTAGTAGTCACCACACTTAACCAAGTTGGAAAAATCTGAGCAGATTCCTCTAGTAATTGGAAACGATCAAGAAGTTGGTCTATTGTGCTTCTCGTTTGTTCTACAGTCCAGCCCAAACCATTCACTTCAACTGGTCGTGTAGCAACAACCCAAAACTCAACAAGCACTTGCGCTGTAATATAGCATTCGTCTTCCTGTGTCAGCAAACAAGATATTGCATTTGTTGCCAGATCATGATGCACATCATTCGGGTTGCAAAAACGCATAACAACATTGGTATCAAGCAGATATCCCGTCATTATTCGTAAATGCTATCACGGCTAAAAGCTTCATCAGGTAGACTTGGAGTGTTTTTAGGCAGTTGCGAAACCCATTTACGAAACTCTTTAGCCCGTTCTGTTGGTGTTGCCCTTTGCCAAAAAGGAGTAGGCACAGTATTTTCTTTACTCTTAAACTCAATGAATTTGATAAAGTCAGCTATTTGTTTGAGTTGTTCTTCGTTGAATTTGTCCAGTTCTCTTTTTAGCTTTTCTCGCAGCATAAATAATTAACTGTGGGAAAGTATATAGTATATATATTTATATCGTAACCGATTTGCGCTATTTCTGATTTATACTTGGGGTAAAAATCCCATGTCTGGGACTAAACAGTAATGCTAACAGAAATAGTCCTGATACTACTAAAACGATGGCGGGACCGGAGGGTAAATTATAATAGTAGCTGAGGTACATTCCGCTAATACTGGAAATTACCCCAATGAATGCGCCTAAAATCATGACTTTATGTAGGCGTTTAACTAAGAGATAGGCTGTTGCTCCGGGTGTAATTAACAGTGATAATACTAATACGACTCCTACGGTTTTCATGCTGGCAACTATGGTTAAGGCAATGAGCAGCATGAGTCCAAAGTTGAGCCGATTGACTGGTAAACCTGCGGCTTGTGCGCCTACAGGATCAAAGGTGTAAAATAGCAGTTCTTTATATAGTAAGAAAATAACTATTAAAACTATAGCAGCGATGATGGCGGTGTCTCTTACTTCATCAGATGTCACGCCGAGAATGTTGCCAAAAAGAAAGTGATTTAAATCAATTTTTTGACTTTTTTGAATAACAGTAATTAAGGTGATACCGAGGGCGAAAAATGCCGAAAGAACTATCCCCATTGCAGCATCTTCTTTAATTGGCGATCGCGTTTGAATCCAGGCAATCGCTATTGTACTGACAACACCGGCTATAAATGCGCCAAAATAGATATTTCCCCCTAGCATAAAGGCGATCGCTAATCCTGGCAATACTGAATGGCTGATAGCATCACCCAGTAATGCTAGTCTTTGCACCATTAAATAACTACCCACAACGGCACACAGCAAGCCGACTATAATCGCAATCACGAGCGATCGCTGCATAAAGCTGTATTGCAATGGTTCAATTAATGCTTGGATCATAAATAGTTCTTACTCAGATAAAATAATTGCAGCCAATCTTTGCTCAACTTCTTGAAGATAATCTGTTAAACATCACGGATTAATAAAACAGCTTTAATCTCTCGTGTTTTTTGCAGGAAACGGACTAAATTAAGAGTCTTCGTAGCCCTTGCTCCATCGGCTTGAAAACGTACTCCCTCACTATAATGACCTAGAAATCTGGGTTCTTTATATTTTAGTTGTTGTTTTGCATCATCAATAATTTTTGTAATGTCTTTCCAGCAAGAGAATTCTGTTCCTTCCTCTAAACCAGTCCAGTGATAAATATGTCGAATAAGAAAATCATCTAACCAATCAACTTTTGCCTTTAAAATGCGCTCGGCTAATTTAGTAGCTGTTCTAGCATCTGCACCACTTTCAACTATGACAATAAACTCAAGCACTTACTTCTCCTTCTACCACCCAATCTTCCCCTTCCGCATCCCAAAACTCACCAGTTGTTAAGGTTTCTTTTGCCCATTCTACATCAGGATGTTCATCCAAACGTTTGGCAATTGTGAAACCTGAGTTACTGTTATTTAATATATGGACTTGAGAGTGACTAATTTCATCAATAATATAAGGAGAATGAGTAGAAAAAATAATTTGTAGATTAGAAGTTTGGGCAATAATTTCTTTAAAAACAGTCATTAACTGACGTTGTGCTTGGGGATGAAGTCCTTGTTCAATATCATCCAATAACACTAAATTAGGTTGATTAGGATTCATCAATACAGTGAGCAAACCTAAAGTTAGCATTGTTCCTTCGCTAATTGCGTGGGCTGGAATCCGCTCACCTGTGTTCATATCTAGGACAATTTCTTGACCTGTGATTTCCTGAGTTTCATCATAGGAAATAGACCTACCATCAACTTCGATTAAACGTTGGCGAATGACTGGAACTTTTGCCCTTCTTATGCCAATTTTACGTACATTTGGCACAATTCGACTTAACATTTCTTCTATTAATTGAAATTTATCTGGAGCTTCATCACGCAAAAAATCTAAAGTGGGTGCTAATCCTGAACCATCAAACTCAACTCTCGTTGTGACTTCATCACTATAAGCTGGTTTAGCAAGATTACTTGCAACTAATTTCAGGTAAACAGCATATTTTAAAGAATTACGGATTGCATCTGGAGAGTTACTTAATGATCCTGTCCATCCTTGCTCACTATATTCTTTCTCATCTATATTGCATGATGCTGTTGGATACCATTTATCATTATTGTCCTGTTTCCAAGCATAAGCAGCCTGCCAATTCTGCCGATTGTTATATCCCCAAAAACCACTCGCAGTCACAGACATATCTGTTTTCCCAACTGTTGTAATGAAATTAGGTGATCTTTCATATTGAAATATCCTGGCAAATGATGAATTTTGACCAGTCAGCCTACTGAGATTATGCAATGCTTGTAGAACGCTTGTTTTGCCAGCACTGTTTTTTCCTACGAGTCCATGTAATCGGGAACTATCAAAATTAAGTTCTGTAGATTTATGGCTTTTGAAATTTTCAAGTATTAGTTTTTCTAGCATATCTCTAAATATAACAGTACTTAATATACCTGACGGTAAAATCAGGTATCTGTATGTTTTTGACTTATTACAGCATTTCCCACTTTAATGCAGTACAAGAACCCCACCCCCAACCCCCTCCCCGCAAGCGAGGAGGGGGCTATGATATACCTTATATGATTAGGAAAAGCTATACAAGCATAAGTATTTATACGAATCGCAGATATAGGCTAAATTTAAGCAGCATCATCAAAGTACATGACTTGACCGTTATAGGCACGATAGAGGTTTTGCTTTGTCAGGACTTGCTGCCGTAAACCTGTAGCGATTAATTCACGATTGAGTAAAATTAAATCATCAAAATGGGTGATGGATTCGCCTAAGTCGTGATTAACTACCAGGACAATTTTACCAGCCGCCGCCAGTTCATGGAAGACTTCAAAAATCACCGCTTGGGTTTTTTGGTCAATACCTACCAATGGTTCATCACAGCAGTATATGTCTGCTTGCTGTGCCAAAGCACGGGCTAAAAATACTCTTTGTTGTTGTCCCCCTGATAATTCTCCGATGGGGCGATCGCAATAGTCAAACATTTCCACCCGTTTGAGGGCATTTTTGGTTTCTTGGCGACTCATTGCGGAAAAGCTACGCAACCAACCTGTCTTTTTTACCCTCCCCATAATCGCCACATCCCAAACTGTCGCTGGATAAGTCCAGTCAATTTGGCTACGCTGTGGGATATATGCAACTTTCTCTAATTGCTGCATCAAAGGTTTGGTTTGATACAGAACTGTGCCGCTACTGAGAGGAACTAAGCCCAGCATGGCTTTCATTAAGGTACTTTTTCCCGCCCCATTCGGTCCAAAAATCCCCGTAATTCTGCCTGCTTTGACAATACAGTTAACGTCTCTTAAAGCTTCATCTGTCCGGTAATGCACCCCGACATGGGCAATATTAATACTTGCAGTGGTGGGTATGAGGGTGTCTTGCATGGGGTAGACAGGGTTTAAGGGCAAGTTAACGGTTCTCATTTTGAGGAATCCCAAGAAAAATGAAAAGAATATGAAAATAGTGTAACCTGAAAAATGAGAAAAATATGATAACCAGTGTAACAAGTATATGAAAGCGATTACTCAGTCAAAAGCCAGATCCTGCTGGCAAGCAGTGGTAGGAGTTTTGTTAGGAGTTTCCATCGGGGGGTGTAATCAAATAGACACTAACCGCACCTCTGGGGGGATAGATGGCCAGCCGCGAGTAGTTGCAACTAGCACCATTATTGCTGATTTAGCTGAAGAAATTGGGGGAGAGGAAATTCAGTTAACTGGTATTCTCCAACCAGGAGTTGATCCTCATATTTATGAACCGACACCAGCAGACAGTCGGGTTTTAGAAACAGCCGATTTAATTTTGTATAACGGCTACAACTTAGAACCAGGACTGATTAATTTAATGAATGCGGCTGGTGAGAAGGTGCGGAAGATACCAGTGGGGGAAGTTGTCAAACCTTTACAGCTAGATGGATATGAAGGAAAAGTTGTCCCAGATCCTCATGTATGGGGAAGTGCGGAGAATGCGATCGCCATGACAAATGTCATCCGGGATGAGTTGATTAAATTATCTCCCCCAGATGAAGCCGAATTTACTCAAAGAGCGTCACAATTAACTCAGGAATTACAGCAGTTGCATAACTGGATTAATCAACAGATTCAAACGATTCCCACAGACAAACGTCAACTTGTGACAACTCATGATGCTTTTCAGTATTATGGTAACGCTTATGGGATGGCGATCGCCGGCACTTTAATTGGGATTAGCACAGAAGAACAACCCAGCGCCCAAACAGTAACACGTTTAGTAGAGTCAATCAAAAAAAACAGTGTCCCAGCAATTTTTGCCGAAACTACAATTAACCCAGCTTTAATTACAACCGTTGCTCAAGAAGCAGGTGTAAAATTAGCACCCAGAGAACTATACGCTGATTCCATTGGCGAAAAAGGCAGCGAAGCAGATTCTTATATCAAAATGATGGAGGCGAATACCCGCACTATTGTAGAAGCATTGGGGGGCAAATATACGCCATTTCAACCAACTAAATAAATTACGAACCCAAAGATCCCCAACTTCTGGTAAGATACATCTGGCTATTCAGGGGTATCACCCCTCACCCCAACAATTTCAGGAATCAACAATGTCCTAACCTCCTTTTACACTCCACATCTGAAGTATAAGCTAATACAGTCACTCCTAAAAATGCAGCAAAAATCTCTCGTGCAGTAGAAAATATGGCTTACGTAGTCTCAGCTAATACGGCAGGCATAGAGAATATTCCCATTCCTCTAGCTTCGGCTGACGGTGGTTCTAAAATCATTGATGATCGGGGGAAAGTCCCAGCGCAGACAACTACAGGCGAGAGGATGGCAGCTTTTGCCGAAATTGACTTGGCAGCATTACGACGCGATCGCCGCCGTCCGGAGTTAAATAAATTACCCTCACGTCAACGTTTTGAGCTATACTCCGAAAGTTACGTACATTCACATTTTTACCCAGCCAATACCATGCTGAAGGGAGAAGTAGACCGCAAACACTTGATCGAAACGCAACCAAAAATCATTGCACGTTTAGCCGAATTGGGCATAATTTAACTTGTAACTAATAGGGGGAATAAACATAAAAACTAATGACTAATGACTAAACCAATCGAAATCCGTAACCCCCGAACTGGAAAATATGACTATGTAATTCTCCCCCCATCCCCCAGGCTGTTGGTACACAAATGTAACCGCGCCCGGAGAGCGCAAATTCATTGGCAAAACATAGGTATAGAAGCGAGAATTGACGCTTTACTGGAATGGAAGCAAGCCATAGTGCTGCGGCGGGAACAGTTGACAGAAGCGTTAGTATGTGATACAGGAAGATTGTCAACATCGGTATTAGAAATAGACTCTTTCCTGACTAGCATTGACCGTTGGTGTAGATTAGCGCCAGAATTACTCGAAACCTCAGCCAAAAATACAGCCATTCCCTTCATCAGCCTGCAACAAGCATCAGTACCTTACCCCTTAGTGGGAGTAATTAGCCCGTGGAATTTTCCCCTATTGCTATCTACAATTGATACTATTCCGGCATTATTGGCAGGTTGTGCCGTCATCGTTAAACCCAGTGAAATCGCCCCCCGCTTCGTCGCCCCATTGATTACAGCCTTGAATACAGTCCCAGATTTGCGTGACGTACTAAGTTTTGCTGAGGGAGCAGGAGAAACAGGTGCTACTCTGATAGAAAATGTAGATTTAGTCTGCTTTACAGGTAGTGTCGCCACAGGCAGAAAAGTAGCAGAAGCCGCAGCGAGAAGATTTATTCCCGCTTTTTTAGAATTAGGGGGGAAAGACCCGGCTATTGTTTTAGAATCAGCCGATTTAGAATTAGCCACCTCAGCAATTTTATGGGGTTCAGTGGTCAATACTGGACAGTCGTGCCTTTCAATTGAGCGAATTTACGTTGCAGAATCGATATTTGAAGAGTTTTATCATCAACTGGTAGCCAAAGCCCATCGTTTGCAGTTAGCCCATCCCAGAGTTGACAGTGGAGAAATTGGCCCCATCATTGCCGAAAGACAAGCCGCAATTATTCACGACCATCTGCGAGATGCGATCGAAAAGGGCGCATTAATTCATTGTGGCGGTAAAGTAGAAGAATTAGGTGGGGGTTGGTGGTGTCGTCCCACAGTTATCACCCAAGTCAACCATTCCATGAAAGTGATGACCGAAGAAACTTTTGGCCCCATCATGCCAGTGATGCCATTTCCCACAGTAGAGGAAGCGGTATACTTAGCAAATGACTCTATATATGGACTCAGTGCTGCGGTGTTTGCCGAGACCGAAGCGGAAGCCTTAGCAGTAGCTGACCATATTGATGCAGGTGCTATCAGTATCAATGATGCCGCTTTGACTGCCATCATGTACGAGGGAGAAAAAAATGCTTTCAAATTCTCCGGTCTTGGTGGGTCACGCATGGGGCCAGCGTCAATCAAACGCTTCCTGCGAAAAAAGGCATTTTTGATTAAGAGTAACTCTAGTCATGACCCTTGGTGGTTTAATAACCAATGAAAAACTAGGGAAAATAAGAATTAATCCTGAGTCAAGCCCACATTATAGGAAATCTCAAATGTCTATCATTAAAGTAGAAATGCCCGTAATGGCACGCCATGAAGGAGAATGGTCAGGTGTTTATACATTAGTTGATACAGAAGGAAAAATTTTAGATAAATACACTTCTCATTTAAGCTGTAAATTTATCGAAAATCCCCCCTTTTCTTACTACCAAACCAATCGCTATCAATGGACTGATGGTAGACAAGAAGAACATCTTTTACCGGGAATATATCGTGATAAAAAAGTATGGTTTGACACCGAACGCCTAGATGGTTATGCCTGGGAAGTAGACGATGCCACAATGATGTTCCGTTTCGCCTTTAAAGAAATGCCCGACGCATATTTGTATGAAACAATTTTCCTAAGTCCTTGTAATAACTTTCGTTTCCGCACTTGGCATTGGTTCCAAAATCATCAAGTCTATCAACGTACCTTAGTACAAGAACAACGAATATAATTTTTTCATAAATTATTATGTTT
This sequence comes from Anabaena sp. CCY 0017, assembly GCF_963920885.1. Taxonomy (NCBI): domain Bacteria; kingdom Bacillati; phylum Cyanobacteriota; class Cyanophyceae; order Nostocales; family Nostocaceae; genus Anabaena; species Anabaena sp. CCY 0017. Next base: position 16,315 of record NZ_CAWUDG010000016.1, read on the forward strand.
ATCGTGCATGAACCTTCCTGAATGTGCCGTTACAAGTAAATTAAATTGGCATATTTCTGTCTCATTCATCCTTCTTCTTCCTCCTTCTTCCTTTGTGTACTTTGCGGTTATTTCCTCCTAAATTTTCTTAATTCAGCCAACAAGCGCTATAATTTAATCGCTAAAACCCATAATTAACAAATTAAAAACATGGCAAAAGGTGAAAAAATCAACTTTTCAACACCCAGTGGATTTCCAGAATTTCTCCCCAGTGAAAAACGCTTAGAAGTACACTTATTAGATAATATTCGCCGGGTCTTTGAAAGCTATGGATTTACACCCATTGAAACACCCGCAGTCGAACGCTTAGAAGTTCTCCAAGCCAAAGGAAATCAAGGCGATAACATCATTTATGGTATTGAGCCTATACTGCCACCAAATCGCCAAGCTGAGAAAGAAAAAGCCGGCGAAACAGGTTCAGAAGCTAGGGCTTTAAAATTTGACCAAACTGTGCCTTTAGCAGCTTATATTGCGCGTCATTTAAATGAATTAACTTTTCCCTTTGCGCGTTACCAAACTGATGTAGTTTTTCGGGGAGAACGGGCAAAAGATGGACGGTTTCGCCAGTTTCGTCAGTGTGACATTGATGTAGTTGCTCGTCGTGAACTTAGTTTACTCTACGATGCTCAAATGCCCGCAATTATCACAGAAATATTTGAAGCTGTGAATATCGGTGATTTTCTAATTCGGATTAATAATCGTAAAATTTTGACAGGATTTTTCCAATCAGTGGGAATTGCTGAAACTAAAATTAAATCTTGTATTAGTATTATTGATAATCTGGAAAAAATTGGCGAAGCTAAAGTTAAGCAAGCTTTAGAAACAGAAGGAGTTATCGCTGAACAAACTCAAAAAATCATTGATTTTATTAGCATTCATGGCACAATTGACCAGGTATTAGATAAGCTTAAGCATTTGGCTGAAAATCTCCCAGATGCAGAACAATTTAATTTGGGAGTAACAGAGTTAGCCACTGTGATTTCAGGTGTGCGTAACTTGGGAGTATCTGAAAATCGTTTTTGTATTGATTTATCTATTGCTCGTGGTCTTGATTATTATACGGGTACAGTTTACGAAACAACGTTATTAGGACATGAAGCTTTAGGTAGTATCTGTTCTGGCGGTAGATATGAAGAATTAGTTGGGACTTTTTTAGGCGAGAAAATGCCTGGGGTGGGTATTTCTATTGGCTTAACTCGGTTAATTAGTCGCTTGCTCAAAGCGGGTATTATTAATACCTTGTCTGCGACACCAGCCCAGGTGATGGTGGTGAATATGCAACCAGATTTAATGCCTCTTTATTTAGAAGTATCTCAAAACCTGCGGAAGGCTGGAATTAATGTTGTAACTAATTTTGATAAACGCCCATTGGGTAAGCAATTTCAACTGGCTGATAAACAAGGAATTCAATTTTGCGTCATTATTGGTTCTGAGGAAGCAGCAGCAGAAAAATCATCTCTTAAAGATTTAAAATCAGGAGAGCAGATAGAAGTTTCACTGGACAAATTGGCTGAAGAAATTAAAACTAGATTGGGGTAATTTAGATAAAATAGACAGACAACAGTTTGTTAGTAAATCAAGTCCACATTTTGAGGAAATGAAATCTTTGATACTTTTTTATTTATAACCTAGGCTTTATCATGTACCACTAGTTATTGAATAATTTGTGTTTTATTTTCCTAGTTTTTTCTAAATCAGGCTTGTTGGTATATAATACTAACAAAATCATGACATTTTTAAAACAATCCGGGCATAAGTATTATGAATCAACAAATCGAAGTCGTTCAACTGAGTAGAATTCTCAATATTACAAATTCACTAGAACGGGAGCAATATATTACTCAACTTATAGAAAGTGGTGCTAAAATCATCTTAGTTGATTGTCAAGATGTTTCCTTTATGGATAGTTCTGCTTTGGGGGCTTTGGTATTAGCTTTCAAAACATTACGTGCAGCAGATACAAGGCTAGTTCTCTGTTCTATTAATGAACAAATCAGAATATTATTTGAATTAACGGGTATGGATAATGTGTTTGAGATATTTTCAAATGAAGATGAGTTTAATCAGTCCTTACTCTCTAAAAAATGATTAATCAAACTTAATTTTTAGAATTGACAAATCATCGTCAAATGCCTCTTTGGAGTTTAAAGCAATTAGATAATTCAATACCTGATCGAGTTGGCTATCAATGGTGTATTGTAAGCTAACAAGTATTTGAATGAAAGCATCCAAGCTCCAAAGTGTGCCATCTAATTTCGTGATTTCGTAAGCACCATCACTAAAAATATAAAGGCTGCTCGCTTGATCAATATTGCAATACGCATCCACATATTTGGCTTCTGGAAACATCCCCACAGGCATACCAGGGGTTCTCAATAGTTGAGTAGTAGTCTTTTTGGGAGATGTACCTGATACTAATATGGCTGGTGGATGACCAGCACTTGCATAAATTAATTGTCGATTAATTCGGTTATAAACTCCATACCAAATAGTAAAATATTTATCATTTTGATAATTCATTTGAAAGGTTTGATTTAAAGCCTTGAGTACAGCACTGGGTTGATAGTAATTCAAACCTTTTAAGGCACGAGAACGTAAGAGATTTAGCACGGAAATTGAAGGAAGGGCGGCTTTAAGTCCATGTCCGGCTGTGTCTAGTAGGTATATAGCTAGATAGTCAGAATCTAGCCAGAAGTAATCGAAACAATCGCCGCCGAGTTGTCGCGAAGGAATGAATCGAGAATTGATGGTGAAGGGTTCGGTTGTTGGTAAAGGTAGAAGCGATCGCATATATTCTGCGGCTTCTGCTAATTCGGTTTCTAAGAGTAGCTTTTGCGTGTGTAAATCCTGGCTTAACTGATGCAAGCGCAATCCGGCTCTAACTCTTGCTTTCAATTCATTTTGTTCAATAGGTTTGGAGATGAAATCATCAGCGCCAGCATCTAATCCCTTGACACGATCAGGGATGGAATCCAAAGATGTTAAAAAAATAAAGAACGTCGTGGATAAACTAGGGTCTGTTTTCATCCGCTTACAGACTTCTAAACCATTTAATCCTGGCATAATCCAATCGCAAATCACTAGGGCTGGATGGTAAGCGATCGCCTTAGCAATTCCTTCTTCTCCATTACTAGCAGCAACTACTTTATAGCCCTGTTTTTCTAACATCCTCTTCAGGAGTGTTTGAATAGAAATATCATCATCAATTACCAGAATTTGAAACATAGAAAAAACTAATTTTAAAATTAATCAAAAATAAAACTCTGGTAGATTCTACGCAAGATGAATAGAGATAATTAAATATCTAAATTAAGGAGGCGACAACGGATTTATCCATAAGAGAATGGCGCGTTTTAGCTGGTTTAAATCTCGGTAAACTTCTTGTCTAAACCATTGCCCTAGAGCGTCTAAAGGAGTAAATGATGTTCCTGATTGCCATTTGATATCTTGACCTAAAGGTGTCGTGTGAGTGCCTGGTAAAGTTTGTGTTGTCACCATATCAGAGAAGCGGGCTTGTAAGATTTTGGTTAAAGGTGCTGATTGATCAATGGTATCGTTGCTAAATTTTATTAATAAATTGCGCCGGATATTGTAACTTTCCTGTATCATCTGGTTTGTTTCTAATGGCGAGGGTGTAAACTCAACCATAAAAGTAGAATTTAACTGTTCGACTAAGGGGATAGCCTCCTTGGCGGCGTAGTTGTTGAAGGAAATTAAAATATTCCCCGCACGTTCTACAGGTAGCAGACTCCCGATGAGTAGGTGTAGTTTACAACCCATACTATGCCCTAGTCCATAGGTAGGAAGATAGAGCTGGCGTAAAGCCCCAGAGTCTTGTAATCGTTCTATGGTGCGTTCAAAGTTCAGCAGTACAGTTTTGGCGATCGCAATATGATCCAATGTATTCACAAATGGTGTAGCAATAATAACATAGCCCTTATCTGCCAGTTGTTCTAGTAACCAGCGATAAGTGAGATGGGGTGCGGTGGCGACAAATGCACCTCCCAGAAAATGAATCATCCCAATGGGCTTTGGGGGAATGAGTACCCAGTTACCTCTAATTTCTTTCCAGTCCATACCTATAGGCGATCGCTAAATTCACACCTCTTTATGTTAGACCGTTGATGCACTCCTGGGGAGCTAAACCTCGTCTAGGTTGAGACCCGTAGTTTTTAGTCAAGATGGTGAGATTGCTTCCTTACGTCGCAATGACAAAAACTCCACTTTTCATGATGGACAAGGTTTAGTACCGCCGTCAAGTCAAAAGTCAAAAGTCAAAAAGCTGATTTATTGCCTAGCCTTGGGTTTGCAGCCTTTTCATTTCAATTTGCACATCTAAGGCAATTTGCAAAGCTTCATTGAGCAATCTACCATGCTCGCTCGCTTCTTCTGTAACTTGCATTGCCGTTAAAGTTGCTAAATTATTCGCAAATAGTTCTGTATTCCTGAGAATAAAATTCTTGTTTTCTCTTAAAATCCTTTCTGTCTTCAAAGCCCGAATTAAATCGGTTCTTGTCAGTTTCAAAGCGGCGATCACTCTTTCTCTTTCTTCAATAACTACTCCTGGGTTGCCAGCTGCTTCTATTTGATCATTGATATCTATAGCTTTGATCACAGCATTATATCTATCAACATCACTTAAAAGTATTTCTAAAGAATTTGTCATATTACGAGCCAAAGTTTTCAGTTTTTTCCACCATAATAAATACAAAACAATCTGTGTCACTCCACCACACCACAAAGTTAATATTATTAACAAAACCCAGGATGGAATTGTCACCCAAGTAGCAAATACTTTAATAATCAAATCAAACAGCAAATAACTAAAGACAAAAATAGAACAACTAATAAAAACTACAGTAGCTCCCTCAGAACCCTTGAGCTTATCTAAAATCCTTGTGGCAACTTTTATTAACGGATTGCTAATAATAATTAATTCGTCTTTCACAGGTAAATTAGTCAACTTTCGCAATTCTTTATGACTAATATCTAAGCCATATAAATCATTACGCACAGCTTTCCCCATCCTCACCAGAATAGTTATTTAGTACAATATAGCAATCAAATTTATTGATGGCTCGTTAAATTATAATTTCTGCCATTTTTCCTATGGAATTAATTGCTACACACCAAAGTTTTGAGTACAATTTGATACTGTTTTTACTTGAGAATTAGTTATATTTTCAGACTCAAACTTCTTGGTAAATGATTACATATAGCTGATAAAAAACTTGACCATAGCATTTTTATTTTTTAGCACAGTAGACTCAGATGTAACACTATAATTAAGGGATAGACTTATCGAACATCAACACAGAGAGAAAAAAGTCTGTCATAAAGATTAATACCCAAGTAGTGACAACTGCTGTTGTTGCCGATTCTCCAACTTCTTTGGCTCCGCCTTTGGTAGTTAGTCCCCAACTACAGCCATTAATGGCAACTATAGCTCCAAAAATCAGACCTTTTACTAAAACCATAAGTAAATCTGATGGTTCTAAGAAAGTTCTCACCGACTCTAAAAAAGCTTCCGAATCAATATTGTAAAATTGTGATGCGGCAAAAACTCCGCCAGCGATGCCGACAACTAAAGCAAAAACCATCATAATTGGCATCATCAAAATGCAAGCAATTACTCTAGGAAGCACTAAATAATCAATGGGATTTGTTCTGAGCATATAAAGTGCGTCAATTTGCTCTGTAACTCGCATAGCACCTATTTCTGCGGCAAAAGCCGAACCTACTTGTCCGGCGATAATACTAGCTGTCAACAGTGGTGCTAATTCTCTGCAAAAAGCTAACGCAAAAGCACCCCCAACCGCATCTAACGCCCCAAACCTGGCTAATTCTCTAGCAGTTTGAATAGTAAAAATCATCCCCGCAAACCCACTGACCAGGATCACCGGAGCCACCGAAGCTGGGCCGGCTGTCACCATGTGTTGTAAAATTTTCCGGTAGTAAGTTTTTCCTTGAAGTAAATGCAGCAGTACTTGACCAAAGAGTAGCAATGCAGCAAAACAACGTACAATCCATAATTGGTCTAATTTTTTTTTGGTTTGCATTACCGCCCTTACGACTGAATTTTTGTCCCCTGTTCAGGATGTGGAACGAATTTAGTGCTTGTCTTCAGAGTTCAGTCTGTATAAACTGAGCCTCGTCATTAGCTTACCGGAAATTGTGTCTGCTATCAAAATATTTTGCCCCTAGAGAAGCCAAAAATTTGTGTATTTGATGACATCGCTAAACTGAGCAGCATAAATTAGTATATCGGAGTATTAACTTATGCATAAAAACTCATCTTACAGTTAACTGAATTAAGTTAGTTTTGGAAAATTTTGTAATTTATATGAATAAAAAACAAGAGTTTCAGATCCCCGACTTCTTTAATAAGTAGGGGATCTTTTTGTTCACTAAATAGAAGACAATTTAATTAAATAATCAGACTTAATAAACTAATAAGCTTTTGCTCAATAATATTTTCTGATTGTCGTCAACTATCCAGAGGAATATCAAAAAAATAATATTTAAACCCTAAGCTAGTTGTTTAATTGAGTTAAATCTGAGATTATTTACTGTATATTGATGAAAAAGCATTTTTTTAATCCTATTTAGATGCCAGAATGTATGAATTTAGTGGTATTATCCTTGTTCAGTCATTTGGCAAAATGGCCATTAAATGCTTCAGATTATGCTAACTTGCCACTATCAAAGAAATGACAAATTCACCAAGATGTTTTAGGCACAAATGATTATGTCCGCAAAATTTTATCTCCCCATCAGTTAAATATTGCATTCATAATGGAGCTATTGGAATCAACCAAAACTTGTGTTTCTAGGCTTGTTTACTCAGACTCATAGACAATAATGTTCATTTTTTTAGGAGGATATTTTCATGATTAGTTTCCGGCGTTGGTCATCGGTCAGCACAACTTTGTTAGCCTTGGGAGTGACAGTTGCCACAATCAATCCCATAATAGTTTCGGCTCAAACTAGGGTTCCTAGGACTCTCTCGCCTGCTATAGCTGCTAACTTGTCTGACATTGGTTCAGATTATTGGGCAAGTCCATTTATTCAGGCTTTAGCTGCAAGAAACATCGTATCTGGTTTTCCTGATGGCACTTTTAGGCCAAATCAACCTGTGAGTCGGGCTGAATTTGCAGCCATGATTCAAAAAGCTTTTAATCAAGAGTCTGTGAGGCAAATAAGTCCAAACGGTTTTAGAGATGTTCGTGCTGGCTTTTGGGCTAGTTCGGCAATTCAGGAAGCCTACGAAACGGGATTTATGTCAGGTTATCCGGGAAATATATTTCTGCCAAATCAGCAAATTCGCAAAGTTGAGGCCATAGTTGCTTTAACAAATGGTTTGGGTTTGCAAACGAGCGAAAATTCATTAGGTGTAGTGAATACTTACTATACAGATGCTTCAGCCATCCCCAACTATGCATTGAATAATATCGCCGCAGCCACAGAAGCTAATATTGTAGTCAATTATCCCAATGTCAATTTACTCAACCCGCTAGATCCTTTAACTCGTGCTGAAGCATCGGCTATTTTATATCAAGCTTTAGTCAGACAGGGACAAATGCAAGCCTTGACTAGTAATGTTATGGCGACTAACTATATAGTTGGAGTTGCTCAACAAACTCAAACTGCTCAAGATATTGTTTCGATTGCTGCTGCGAGTGAATCTTTTAGCAGCTTGACCTCTTTATTGCAGACAGCAAGTTTAGCTGGTATTCTGCAACAGCCAGGCCCTTACACAGTTTTTGCGCCCACAGATGCGGCTTTTGCGGCTTTACCTGCGGGGACTCTAGAGGAGTTACAGCAACCGGAAAACAGAGCATTATTGATTCAGATTTTGAGATATCATGTGATTCCGGGGGAGGTAAGTGCTAATCAACTCTCAGATGGAGAATTGAAAACTTTTGAGGACGTACCTGTAAATATTAAGCTGGATAGAGCCACCAATCAAATTGCAGTCAATAATGCGAATGTGATTCAGGCGAACATAGAAGCCAGTAATGGTGTCATCCATGCAATTAACGAAGTCCTCATTCCACCTAACTTGGGAGTAACTCAGCAGCCACAAACACAGAACACTCCTATAGATCCAGGTGCAGCTACTCGTGGTGGTTCTAGTTATGTGGGCGTTGCTGGTAACATTGGCATCAGTGGAAATTCTACCCTTAGCGAAAGTAACTATGCAGTCATCAGCAAAATTGGGCTGACAAATAAGATTTCGGTGCGCCCATCGGTGATATTTGGGGGCGATACAATGTTTCTAGTTCCCGTAACATTAGATTTTTCTCCCCGTTCCGCAGATCCCTTGGGTGGACAACAGTTATCAATCTCTCCTTATTTAGGTGCTGGTGTCGCTATTAATACTGGGGGCGGTTCTGATGTTGGTTTATTGTTGTCTGGTGGTGTAGATTTGCCTTTAGGCGATCGCTTTACCGCCACAGGTACTGTAAATGCGGCATTTTTGGATCGCACTGATATCGGTTTGTTACTGGGAATCGGCTATAACTTTTAGTGGGAAACCCCGCTAGGAGGGGAACTTGAGTTAGCGGTTAATCAGGATGAATAGGGAATAGCCGCAGATAGAAAAAACGAAGGCGATCGCTACAGAAAAAATCACAACATCCCGGACAATAAATAGAATCCAGTCTTTTCTGAGTTCCTGTCTAAACTTGAGTTCCCGCAGCTGGCGTTCCAGTTCCGCATCGGCTGGCGTTTGTAAATTGACTGGTGATATAACTGCTTTTTTCTCTGCGTCCATGTTCCTTGTTTAATCAATGCGTACACCTCAATTTTGCACTTTATTTAAAGCAACACACAGAATGTAGGGTGGGTTGGGCGCAGCGAACAATCTGTTCAAAGTGAAAATTTTTGTTTGCAACCTAACCCACAATTTTAGCTTAGGTTATAGCTTTAGTGGGTCATGCGATCGCTACAGACTGGTTATGGTAGGTGAGTTTTGCTTCTCAACCTAACCTACTTGCTAATGATGAGTTAAAATAAAAAATATTGTCTATTCAAGAGATAAAATTTATGGAAAATTTACTACCTCACAACATTTTGCAATTAAGCATTGCGGAAAGAATTCAATTAGTCCAAGATATTTGGGATAGTATCACTATAGATGCTGATGATGTAAATATTAGTTATGCTCAAAAACAGGAATTAGAGAGACGTTTAAAAATTTATGATCAAAATCCTCATCAAGTGTCTACCTGGGAGGAAGTAAAACAAAAATTTAATTCTTAGTTAATACATGAATTACAAAATTTTAATTACACCAGAAGCAGAACTTGATTTGGAGGATGCTTATAATTGGTATGAACAGCAAATGATTGGATTAGGTTCTGAATTTATTCGTGTTGTTGATGCTAGTTTTTCTACAATTCAGCGCAATCCTTTTGCTTGTCCAATTGTTCACGAACAAATTAGAAAAAAGTTAATTCGGAAGTTCCCCTATGGATTATTTTATATTATTATAGATGAAAGAATTTCAATTATTGCTTGTTTTCATGTTAAACGTGATCCGCAACAGTGGGAAAGGCGTTTATAAGATTTTGTGCGATCGCCTAATAGTTATCTGATAAAATATAAAGATAGACATTAGGATAATCAAAGCAATGTCACAAGCAGGACTAAATTTATTTATTCCTATAGAGTTACTCATTAACTCCTTAAGTGCGCTAAACCTATCAGAAAAAAAGCTACTTTGGGAGATTCTTGATCAAGCTATTGCTGAAGCTGAAGAAGAAAATTGGGAAGAAGATGAAGCAACTGCAAGAGAGATTCAGTTAGTACGTGATGAATACGCCAATGGTGAATATACTACTTTTGAGCAGTATCTAAGCAATCAGCGTAAATAGATACTATGACGTACCAAATTATTATAAATAACTAAATCTATTCAAAAACAAAATGAGTCTGAAGAATGGAAAAATATCTCACCTATTGAAATTAGTTAAAATAGTTTGGGTGATAGTTACCCACTAAAGGTATTACTTGTTTCCTAAAAATTCATCTACTGTAATTTCTGCTTGTCTAATTAAACTTCTGAGTAACCCTGGTGCTAGTTCTTTATGATTGGGAACTGATAAAATGGGTTTTGATTCGTGCTAAAGTATGATATGACTTCCGGTTTGATGATCTACAGCATAGCCAAATTTTTGAAAAATTTTGACTGCTTGTTTACCCGAAATATTTGATAAACGTCCCATTTATATTAATACTTCTCCTACAAAAGATTGAGACTCTTTAGGTACATACGGTTTACCATGTTTTTCTAATACATGAAGATAGCCTTTTATTGCATCTTTGATATTTTCAATTGCTTCATCTAAGGTTTTACCTTGACTGACACAACCAGGAAGTTCTGGTACTTCAGCAACGTAACCTAGATATTCTGAATCATAAGTGAATATTACTTGAAATTTCATAGCGTTTTTTTTGAGGTCTTTTTTTAAGTTCAAACATCACGGCTAAATTGCGCTTTGACGTTTGTTAATTCTTTCACTGACTGTTTGACGGATATCTTCCCAATCTTGAGCAGTCATTTCTGTTGCATTTCCAGAGTTTAATCCTTCTAAGAGCATGGTTTGTAGACGTTCATTTGCTTTCTGTGTTAGAAATACTCCGACTATCGTAAATCTCTTTGACTATTTCTTCTGCTGTGCGTTCATCTTCCCAAGCACCATGTTTTTCGATAAATGTGTCTAGTGGATGTGGTTTTTATTTTTGGGTAGATGAGAAAGTTTTCTCATTTTCTATGTGTTGATTTTCGGGTTTTGGATAACGCTTTTTGAGTAACTGAATAAAATCAAGTAGTAAGCTTTGAGCTTCTTCTGGTAAAGTATCAATATCTCTATATATTTCTTCAAATTTTATTACCATCATTAACTCCTAAATTGAGTAAAATTTTCGGTATTATTTTATTATAACTAAGGCGCACCGGATAATCTGGTAAACATGATAATTGACCTTTGCAACCTCAGCCACTATTTACACTATTAGCTAATTATAGTGTTATGTGATAAAATTTGAACTATATTTATTTATCCTAGAGGACAAATAAAATGAGTATTGAAGAAATCATTATAGATAAGGTAAGGATATTACCTCCTGATAGGCAACAAGAGACGCTGGATTTTGTAGAATTTTTACTAGCGAAAATCGACAAACAAGGGTTATCAAATCAACCCCAAAAATCAGATATTTCGGCTTTAACTATGGCTCAAGAATACATTGGTTGTGTGGAATCAGCAAATGATTTGTCTACCAATAAAGATTTTTTAGCATAGAGATAAATACAGAGATTGGTATCGAGAAAAATTTTATCTGTCATAGATTTCTTCTCGATTGAATTTGTAGTCTGGGGGAAGTGGAAAGGAGTAGTTATTAACTCGCTCTACAAATTGCTGTATTTTTGATTCTTCAGAATCTATTGCTTGAGTAGATTCGCTTGGTTCGAGAATCATAATTTGTATGGTTTTACTTTCTAATTCGGAACTTAGCTTTTCACTCAAAACAAGTTCACCGTTTGTACAGGTTGCTTGGATGATTTGCAGCATTATGACTAACCTTAAGTCTTAAATTCAGTAAGATTTTCAGTATTAATTTATTATAACTGAGGCGCACCGGATAATCTGGTAAACATGATGATTGACCTTTGCAACCTAAACACACAAAGGATGTAGGCTGGGTTAGGCGCAGAGAATAATATGTTCAACGTGAAGATTTTTGTTTGCAACCTAACCCACCATTTTAGGTTAGTTTATTGCTTTGGTGGGTTACGCGATCGCTAACCCATCATCGCTGTGTTATCATCACGTCTGAGGTCAGAGATGATAAGAAAACTATCATTTCTTGTATTAATGGGTGTTGTCGTAATATCTTAATTTCTTGCTCATTGATATTGCTAAATATTCTCTCATTTATTGAGTGTTTTTTTCCTAAAACTGTCTCTAAAAATTCTTTAGGTTTACTTTGGGCAAATTGCCATTCTAAATCATTAAATTTCCTTTGTGCTATTTTCTCAATTAATGATTTATCTTGTAAAAATAAAATTTCTAATTGAGGAACAGCCAAAAATAATTGAAAGGGAGTACCAGAAGATGCTTGATTTAATACATAATTAATTAAATCTTGCTTTTCAAATACTTGAGATTCGTTATCTGTATCTGCATCCATGACAAGAGCAACTGGTATTTTTCGAGTCGCTAGAAGTGAAGTAGCTAAAGAACGCGCTCTGTAAGAACTTTCACCTGCTATAAATTGAATATCTTGAATCAGATTTTTTGGCAGTAATTTCTGTAAAATCTCTATATTTGTTTCACTTTCTGCAATCATATATGCTAGTGTCATGAAAAACTCTCCGTTATAATGTCGTAGTTAGGGATACCTTTATGAACACAAACACGATATTTTTTGACTAGGGATTTACAGATAAATTTATGTTGTAGTGAATATTCAATTTCTTCTCCTCCCCACAATAGAATAGTTTGAGGAGCAACAAACCCTGTTAAAGTTACGGTGGCTTCTGTAAATCCAGTGCGACTAAACACGCTACCAATAGCTGTTGCTGGTCTTCGGAGTAGTTGATTTCGTAGCTTTGCTATTGGTTCAATATTAACCTCTTCTGTGGTATCTTTACATTCTATCAGGCAAGCTAGGCTGTCTGTGTATACCACGCCGTCAATTTGTTCTACTATTTTTCCTTTAATTTTTACACTATCAGGCCAAGCTACTTCAGCACCATCAAGTTGAAATGCGCGTAATACTAAATATTCTAATGCTTTACCTGCATCCCAAAAATTTGCAGTATTTTTTGCTTTAATTTCTGACCATAATCTCATTAAATCATCCCAGTCATAGCTGGTAATTCTTCCTTGGTATTCTGCATCTGTGGTCATGATTAAATTTGGGGTTTAGTAAGATGTATAAGTTTTAACTTATGTTACACCCTATTTATCCTAATCAGGAATATGTTAATATTATTACATTGCTTATATGAATCTATTAATAAAAATGTTGACTAAATATTTAGCACGTTTCAGTATGATTCTATTATTGTTAATAATAACCTATGGGTGTTCTAATGCAAATTCAGAATTTGATAAAGAACTAAATAGACTTTTGAATAGTAGTAAAAGTAATGAGATAAATACAAGACAAAAAAAATTTTTTAATGAATTATATGGTCGGGATAAATCAAGACAGCAAGGTATGGAATATTGTCAATTATTAACCAAAGGTATAAGTAAAGAAGAGATACGAAAGAATAATATTCTAACTGGTCTAGAGCTAATAAATCAAGGTAAGCTTACACCTGAAAAATCAGCAGATATAGATATGATAGATATATCAATACAACTGGCGGCAGAAAAAGCATACTGTCCAGAACATATAGACCTTTGACAAATACCGATAAAAGAGTATTTAAACTCAGAATTAAGCATGATTTTTGATGTTTACCTAATTTCAGAATCATTGATTATTTTAGTTTAAACTCTTATTTTAGAAAAGTTAAAAACTAAAACTTTAGTTATTAGTATTAAAATGTGTTTTATACTCTTGCATTTTTAGTTTCAAAATCTCAAATGTTTTATTTGTTGGGCAATTGATAAAATGACTAAACGCATCTGTTAGTGGTTCAGGTTTCATCCAATTTGGATGTTTCCTGATTTCTTGCATAGATTCACTGCTTATATTTTCCATATTTTTTCTAACTGCATCAGGAGGATTAGATTGATAACTTATCATTAGATTTTCAATTTCTTGATAAAATTTATCAGACGGTTCTAGTCTATATAGGTCTAGAAGGATTGCTAGGCGTTCAACATAGTTCATAAAATTGTTTTCTTTGCAAAATCAAAATGTTCAAATATCATCATTATTTTAATCTAATATTTTTAATTTAGCAATTGTATATGTGAAATAATTAATAATTCAAAAAATCATCTGCTTTTTTCCAATGTTCATCTTTTACATGAGCGCGTATAGTTGCTAATGCAGTTGCAATAACGCCGGCATCATCTGTAAAACCAATTCCTACTATCCAATCAGGTATAGCATCAGCCGGTGATATAAAATAAGTCAATGCAGCTGCAATTGTAGCTTTCGCATAAGCTGGTGTTTGATAGTCTAGCATACAAAAATACATGGCTATTGCATCTCTTGTAAAAGGGACAAAACCAATAAAACGTCTAACTTGTTTAAGAAAATTATCCATAAATCACGCTAATAAATATCTAAAACACTACTAGGCTGATTATAAAATTAAGAGAAATAAATTTAATTTGTCTAGTTAACTGTGAAAACTAAAACTGAATGTTCTAATCGTCTATTTGTACCATTTGTAAATAACACAATTACCTCTAGCCTCAATTTCAACATCGCTAGTATTAAAGTTTTGTTTAACATTGTTAACAAATTCTTGAGCAGCAACTTCAGATTTATAGGCACATACAACCTCTTCTTTAGTTATTGTTTTGGAAGTAGATGTAATTTCTGGATTAACTGGAGAAGATTCGACTTTTGGCTCAATCGGTGTTATCGTTTCTATTTTTGGCTGAATAGGTGTTACGGTTTCTACTGATTGATTAGGCTGATTTTGCTGTGAACAAGAACTGGATATAAAAACAATCAAGATTGATAGTGTAAGTAGATTTCCAAGACTAAGTTTCATATTTACCTTGTAAGTTTACATATAAGCTAATCATTATATACATATCTTGAATTAGACATAATTAATACCGCAAATATACGCATTTCAACAATAATTTATCTGCGTACATCTGCGGTTAAAAATCCTTAATGCACTAACTCAATAGCCCGCTTAGTCAACGCCTCAGCAGTCAACCCATTAAACGCCATCAACTCTCCCGCACTGGCGGTAGTTTCCCCACGCTTCCAGGCGAAAGTATCACGCTTGCAATTACTGCGTAACATAATTGGTTCCAGCATCGCCGCAGCACCACCAGTTACACCAATTAAGGCACTTCCATCAAATAATTCGGCAAACTTGGCATCATCCATAAAACCACCATCGGCTTCTGAACAAGTTTCCCAAGCTGTATCATCAGGACGATACAAACGGCGAGGATTGATAATAGAAATAATCTTCACTCCAATACCTTCAGTTTCTAAGAAAGCCGCCGCTTCAAATACAGGAATTAAGGTCATATCGCCAATGACTGCAAACACAACTTGTTTATCTCCTGGCACTTCTTGTAATAAGATTGCACCATCTTCTAAACCTTGCCGAGTTTGTTCTAAGGTAGTGCGAATTGGTAAGGGTGACTTACTGGCTGTAATCACAATTCCCTTATTCTTTGTTTGCAATGCCCAGTCATAACAGCCTTGGATACTATTAGCATCAGGGGGAAATAATGGGAAGACATTTCCATTTCGCATCAGTGACGCAAAGTAAGCTTCAATTTCCGGGCGTTGGTGTGTCCAACCGTTGCGCCCTTGCTCTAATGCACCCGCAGTAAATAATGTTATTGTTGACGGAGTTTGACGGCGCAATTCTGCCATTGCTTGGATGACTGTTTGCCAAATTGGTAATCCGTTGATGGCAAAAGATTCATAAGAACACCATAAACTTCTCGCACCCATTAACGCTAATCCAGCCGCTAAACCTGCACAAGCATCTTCACTCAATGGTTCATAAACTTGTCCGTTTGGTGCTTGATGATAGGTTTCATCGGTGGTGGGGTGAATGATTTTTAATGCCTCATTAATATTACCAATTCCTGATGCGGCGTTACCGTCGGCGTTGGTGACTAAGAAGTTACTATCTTTTTTACCCACAAATCCCACTAATTTACCCATTACAGTTGTAGCAACTTTGGGATCTCCACCTACTGGATATTCTTCTAAGGGTAATTGTCCTAAATCTGCTAAGGGTAATTCAAATTCAGTAACTACTGTTTTGGCTGCGGGACCTCCTCCGGCGCGTTCGGCATTTGTGCGGACTAATTCCCAAGCTTCTACTGATAAAGCACGGGTTTTTAATGCACTGATAATGTGCGGCGCATCTAGGGTATCTTTCGGATAAAGGTTGTGAGATTGGGAACCCAGGGCGTGAACTCCTGCGCCTTTGAGTTGTTTAATGATGAATACCGTTAACTTTCCATTTAAGGCAGAATGGGCGGCTTTATCGATTCCCAAAAGTACGGCTTTGGTGAAGGCTAGGCGCTGCTCGAAGGAAAAGACGGTACTATCTACATAATCCTCTGGTTGGTTTTGGTCGTCAAAGTCTTTCGCATCCACTAATACGACTTCCGCAAAACCGTTTCCTTGCCAGTAGGCTTTCATTTCGGCGTTGGTTTTGAGGGAAACCATACTATGATGTTCTTGGCTGTAACCATTCCACACCATGACGGGTAAGAAATTGGTGACGCTGGGATATGCTGTGTTAAAGTGGGCGATCGCACTGACAATATAAGGCTCACCCAATCCACCATCACCCACTGTAAAGGGGAATAATTTATCTCGATGCAGCAAAGCGGCGGACATAGCAAAGTGTTGTCCTTGTCCTAGAGGTCCAGCCGGTGCGAGAATACCAGGGATGAAACCGGAAAGGTGTCCTAAGAGTCCGTGCTTTTCTCGGAAGCGATCGCGCAATTGCTGTACTGTAGAAATGCCCATGTCTTCCAAGGAACGATCCAAAAACATGGCACTATAGAATCCAGGGGCATGGTGTCCCACTTCGGTGATAATATTCTTATGACCCAGCATTACTAGGGCTGCATAAGCTTCTGCTTGACTGGCAAAACCGCCTGGGTGTCCAGATGCCTTACTAGCTGTAACTTGCAGCGTCAGGTAGCGCAGGGCATCGGCAGCAAGTAAAGTTTGATAGACAGCTGCGGGATCTGTAGGATCTGCGATCGCCTTCTTGCCAGAATCTATAGCTGGCATTATACCATAAGTCTCAAAGTTTGGTAATGCCTCACCAAAATATTGAATTCCTTCACAAAAATTAGGAAGCGCGGAAGATGCTTTTGATATCATGCTGAGAACCTTATAAAAAGAGGACAAATTCTAGATGCTTGATGAATTTAACAAAAATTTTACATCTTTGAGGTGGTCAGAACTTATTGCAATTTCCCCAGGTGAGGATAAGCAGTTTAAATAGTTGTTGAGTAAAGAACGAATTAGAATAAGTAATATTACTGCTTTAAACACCAAAAGTTTATACTCCCACTCTCAGCTATTTCCAGCTATTTCCAGGTAAATAGACCACACGATAGGGGCGCAAGGATTTGCGTCCTGACGACAGATGTGGTTCAAATACTCATATTTGCATACATCTTGGTGTAGATACGTTTCTGAGTCTCCAGAGTTTAAAGTACCAATATATAAAACTGAGTAACGCCAAATTTCATGACAGACAAGCAACGCATAGAAGAACAGTTTGTATCACAGGAAGCAAAACGAAGAGTATCGGAAAAACTAGATACAGCTGAACAAATTGATGTAGATGTACAAACTGATGTCTTGAAAATTGTTCAGGGACAAGCTGAGAAAGTTTCAGTTTCAGGTCAAGGACTGGTAATAAAACCAGATATTCGGGTGCAGGAAATTCAACTGCAAACAGATAATGTTGCCGTCAATCCTTTAAGTGCTATTTTCGGTCAAATTGAACTGAATGAACCAGTCAATGCGGTGGCGCGTATTGTATTAACAAAAACAGATATAAACCTGGCTTTGACCTCAGAGCTAATTCGTAGTTTGGTAGAAAACTTTCCTTTAAATGTAAATGGCAAAATTGTCACTTTTAAGCCCCAACATACTGATATATTTTTACCTGGAGATGGCAAAATTGGTTTCAATGCCACAGGGCTACTAAAATTAGAAGAAAATACGCGTTTACTAGGTGTAAATCTAACTTTTCGCCCCCGGACTAATTACCATCCCATCTTGTTGGAAAGTGTCACTTGTACTGAAGGAGAAGGCATTTCTGTAGAACTAATTTTAGCATTCATGCAGAAGATAAAAGAACTAGCAAGTCTACCTTTTTTGAAGTGGGAAGATATAGCTTATCGGATTATAAATATGGAGGTTGAACAGGATAGTATAATACTCATGATTGAAGCTAATGTGAAGCAAATATCGGCATCACAATTTGAGTTTATTGACCAGCTTCAGTAGTCCTATGGATTTGAAGCATTTACTGTGATCCAAATTTATCTGTGGTCAATTAATTCTTATGTTAATTCTGTATCGTCTCGATACGCTGCAATAAATTCATGAGTAACAAACCGCATTCGCGCAGCGTATGCCCCCAGGGCTTTAGTACGCAAAGTACACAAAGGAAGAAGGAAGAGGAGAGAAGGAAGAAAGCAATTCGGCGCTGTTTCTGATTAAGAAATGGTATCACTGTATCTGAGTCAGGGTGAGAAATGCTAATTAAGTTCTGATAATTGTCATTTTTTTTTGATCACCATTTATAATGGTCTATTACTATATTCCCAGATTACAAATATGCAAGAGTATGATGTTGTTATTATTGGCGCAGGACATAACGGGCTAGTTTGTGCTGGTTATTTACTAAAGGCTGGCTATAGCGTCCTGCTACTAGAAAAGCGTTCGGTTCCCGGCGGTGCAGCTACAACCGAAGAATGCTTACCTCAAGAAGCACCTGGATTTAAATTTAATTTGTGTGCAATTGACCACGAATTTATTCATTTGGGGCCAGTTGTGGAAGAATTAGAATTAGAAAAATATGGCTTAGAATATTTAGATTGTGACCCAGTTGTTTTTTGTCCCCATCCAGATGGAAAGTATTTTTTAGCTCACAAATCAGTAGAAAAAACTTGTGCAGAAATCGCTCGTTACAATGAACGCGATGCTAAAAAATATGCCGAGTTTATAGATTATTGGCAAAGGGCAATCAGTGCAATGGTTCCGATGTTTAACGCGCCACCAAAATCATTTATAGATATTTTTGGAAACTACAATGTACAAAAATTTAAAGATTTATTTTCGGTAGTCGGTTCGCCAGCCAAAAGTTTGGATTTTATTCGCACAATGCTAAATAGTGCTGAGGATATTCTTGATGAATGGTTTGATGAGGAATTCTTAAAAGCCCCACTGTCTCGACTAGCTTCAGAATTGGGTGCGCCACCTTCACAAAAAAACCTAGCCATTGGTGTAATGATGATGGCTATGCGTCACAACCCTGGTATGACTAGACCTCGTGGGGGAACTGGGGCGTTAGTCCAAGCATTAGTTAAATTAGTTACTAGTAAAGGTGGGACAATTTTAACAGACCAACAGGTAGAAAAAGTATTAATTGATAACGGTAAAGCTGTTGGTGTCAGGGTTGGCGGTGGTGAAGAATACCGTGCTAAATATGGCGTTATTTCCAATATTGATGCTAAACGCCTATTTTTACAGCTAATGGATACCAGTGAAGTAGATGATGCTGATCCTGATTTACGAGAAAGGTTAGAACGTCGCATCATTAATAATAACGAAACAATCCTGAAAATAGACTTGGCTTTAGACGAACCTCTGCATTTTCCGCACCATGACCACAAAGATGAGTATCTCATTGGATCTATTTTAATTGCAGATTCAATGGCTCACGTTGAACAGGCTCACAGTAAATGTACCATAGGCGAGATTCCCGATGCTAACCCTTCCATGTATGCGGTGATGCCTAGCGCCCTTGACCCTACATTAGCACCACCAGGTAAACATACGTTATGGATTGAATTCTTTGCGCCTTATCAAATAGCAGGTGCTGAAGGTACTGGTTTAAGAGGTACAGGTTGGACAGATGAACTGAAGAATCAAGTTGCAGACAAAGTAATTGATAAGTTAGCTAATTATGCCCCAAATGTGAAAGCAGCAACTATCGCCCGTCGTGTGGAAAGTCCAGCCGAATTGGGTGAAAGGTTAGGTTCTTACAAAGGGAATTACTACCATATTGATATGACTTTAGATCAAATGGTGTTTTTCCGTCCTTTGCCAGAATTAGCTAACTACAAAACACCTATTGAAAATCTATTTTTAACGGGTGCGGGAACTCATCCAGGTGGTTCAATTTCAGGAATGCCGGGACGTAATTGTGCGCGGGTATTTTTGCAAGCAAAACATCCTTTGGCTCAAACTTTAAGGGATGCCAGAGATTCATTTAAATCCAGTGTCGGTTCAGTATTTGGCATTAGTTAATAAAGTCTCCCCTCTCCTTAGTAAGGAGAGGGGTTGGGGGTGAGGTTCTATATTTGCATTACGTAATATAAGTTTAATTTTGCCTTGCCAAATTAAATATATCTTGTAGAAGTCTCAAAAAATCTGAAAAGCCTAAATTTTCAACACAATATCCAAATTTTTATGCCAAGTTGCCAGAAACTCAGTTACTGAGAGAAAGGCAAAATGTAATTGTTGTTACAATTTGTTATACACTGGGTAAATCTGATAGATAAAATGCTCATTATCGAGCGTTAAATTTATTGGATCTGGTTGGCAAGAGGTGATTAAACAACGAAAAAATGATCACCGACTTTTTGCAACACAACCAGATTTAATCATAGGGACTAATTATGTGTGGCATTCTTGGCGTTTTCGGCGCAAGTGTAACAAATAGCAATGATTTCCAAGAAATGTTATCAACTTTGGCTCATCGAGGGCCTGATGATATTGGGGTAATTGCACAGGATAACTTTGTCTTGGGACACCAGCGTTTATCTATAGTGGATGTGGAAGGTGGTCATCAACCTTTATGCGCGGCTGGGCAAAAACTTTACGGCATTGGTAAGTGGCAAGGTACTCTTCATTGAAGCTGAAACTCTGTAATTTATCACAAGGAAAAATCATGCCATCAGTTGGAGAACAAACCTACTCACAAGCTGTCAAAGAGGGAAAATACGATCTTTATGTCGGCAACCTTTTTGGTAAATATGATAACGTCCGCACCTATTGGGAAGATCAATTAACTCGCATAATGTGAGTAATTTAGAGGATATTTAGAGATTAGGGGCAATTCATTTATTAATTTCCCTGAGAATCGCTATATCCAAAGTAATAAGCTGAGTGATAATAAAATATTACCTAAGTTTTAAATAAAACACCATTAAAGTATGAGGTTTTTATTTACTAGCGTATAGAGAATGAGAATGTGCAAGGAATAGTGTATACATTCTCAAACTTTCATCATGCCATTATGTTCACATTTTTGGTAAAAAATAAAAATTCTGCATGAAATCAGTGGTGTGTGGTTTCAACTTTATCTAAGCTTTGAATGCTCAAGAAATTATCATTACTCATCACTTAAATACATTTCGGCAAATCGTCTTTATGGTACAAGATATTATTTTTTGTCTAAAAGAAGCTACTTTCTATTATATTTTGAAAAAATACTCCACACCCAAAAATACTGCTGATTGCTTTGTCAATCCTCCCTGTGGTTGTGCAAATCCTGGAAAGGAACTGAAGTGTGAAGACTGTACCTATTTAGAAGCTTGTTTATCTCATTTTAAACTCGGTCATAAACCAATGCCATAGAACCTCACCCCAACCCTCTCCTTAGTAAGGAGAGGGAGCCGGAAAGGGGATTAAGGGAGCGATAAACTGGCAGAATTTACATCTATAAATAAGGTTGCTTGGGATTGTTGACGTAAAATTGAGGCTGGGCAATTGGTGTTAATTGACCCTTTGAGCATCTGTTTTACTACTTGGGCTTTTCGTTTTTCTGGTGCTAGACAAATAATTTTATTGGCTGAACAGATTAAAGGCAAAGTAACAGTAAAAGCATACTGCGGAACACTATCAATATTAGGGAATTGACCTGTGTTAACTTGTTGCTGGCGATTGGCTGTATCTAGTTTCACCAGTTTGACGCTGTAAGCATCTTGAAAATTGGCTACTGCGGGGTCGTTAAAAGCCAAATGTCCGTTTTCACCAACACCAAGACAACATAAATCAATGGGTTGGGCTTGCAATAGTTTGGTGTAGCGATCGCACTCTGCTAGAGGTTGCAATGTATCACCTTCTATATAATGAAATTGTCGGGGAGAAACCCGCTTCTCTACACGTTCTTGCAGATATCGCCGGAAACTCGCCGGATGATCAGCTGTAATCCCCAAATATTCATCTAAATGAAATAAGGTAATCCGTGACCAATCTACACCACCCAACTTGATTAAAGCATCAAGAAATTTGAGTTGGGAATTTCCTGTGGCTAACAGTACTGCTGCGGTTTCCTGTTGCTGGAGAACTTGCTGTAAATAATTTTGGGCGATTTCGGCAACTTTCTCTGCCATTTCAACTTCAGACTTGTAAATCTGCACCAATAAATCATCAACGCGAAAAAAGTTTGTAGCGGCTAACATTTGCTTACATGGGATATTTGACAATTATGCACTGACATCCTTTTTTTAGTATAGATATCAGAATTTCAGATTGTTTTATTCCTGTATTCACGCCAGCACAATGATTGAGGACAAAAAACCCTGTAAACTATGTAAGTTAACTTAATAATTATTTACAGTTTACCAAATCATGCTGGCAGCAATTCTCTTTGACTTAGACGGTACTATTGTTAATACTGATCCCATTCACTTCCAAGCTTGGCAGAAAATGTTGCTGAGTTACGATCTTAAAATTGACGAAAAATTCTATAAATCTCGGATTAGTGGACGGCTAAACCCAGAAATTGTTAAAGATATTTTGCCACAATTAACAGTAGCTGAAGGTGAAAACTTTGCAGATGAAAAAGAGGCACTTTTTCGCGAACTCGCCCCCCATCTGCAAGCATTAGGTGGATTTGCTGAACTCATAGCATGGACAAAAACACATCAGCTAAAACGGGCTTTAGTAACTAATGCTCCTAGACAAAATGCAGAATATATGCTGGAAGTTTTAGGCATTAAGGAAGCTTTCCACACGATTGTTTTAGCTGATGATTGTATAGCAGGTAAACCCAATCCTGAACCCTATCAAGTTGCCTTGAAGAAGTTGGGAATTGCCGCAGAACAAGCGATCGCTTTAGAAGATTCTCCCTCTGGAATTCGTGCCGCAGTGGGTGCTGGTATTCGTACCATTGGCATTGCTTCTACCCATGATCCGCAAGTTTTGCAGCAAGTTGGCACATTTATGGCAATTCCAGATTTTACTGATTTGCAGTTGTGGAAGTTTCTTAATTCTTTGCTATAGCAATCGTGAAAGTTGTGACGGCATTATTGATTGCTTGAGATTTTTAAAACAAATAGGTTTGTCTCCGCACTCAGCACTCCTGTAAGGGCGGGTTTACTAAGGATTTCAACAACCACCAACTCACTGCTTAAACCCGCCCCTACCCACTCAGCACTCCGCACTTTTAGTTAAAAAGATTCTGGTGGGGAAATATCTGAACCAACATTATTAGACTTTAACCCTGGTTTTGTATTTACTTCAGAGTTTTGTGATGATTGAGACACAGACGAAGATGGGGAAGTTACTATATCTGGATTCAGAACTTTACCAGTATTTGTTTGTTGAGAAATCAAGGATACCCCTCCTACAGCCCCAGCCACAAGCGCTGTATAACCTACATACAGATGTATGGGACGAATATCTATCCCCGATCCTCCAGCAGGTTTCGTAGAACCATACCAAGAAGGTAAAATTGATTGCACTGTATCGGTTGCGGGTAAAGAAGCCGCTAAATTTGTGCCATTTAGTCCTAAAGCATTTCCCATAACTCGAATAAATCCACGTACCAAATTATCTTCTGGCAATAAGTCAAAATTACTATTTTCTATTGCTTCCATCCGATGAATTGGCACATGAGTATAAATATTAAGTTGACACAGAGACAGGCCTTGAGACTCACGTGCTTGTTTGAGTTGTTGACCTATTCTGCACATAATTTCTTTACGTTGTTCGGCCGCCGTTTGCTTGGCTAGTGCAGCTTGGTCTGATTTTCTATTTGGCTTTAACCAATTAATCAGTGCTGCACCTGGAGAGTTTATTTCCGAACTTTTCTCTGGTTTTACAGTAGCCTTTGGTGATACTTCTTTTTCGTTAATATATGCGGTGCTGGTTTGCGGTGCTACTTTTATACTGGGTGAATCAGGAGCTATTTTTGCTTCTACACTTGGTGAAGGTGAAACACTATGAACCTCTGTAGCTTTTTCTTGTTGTGCGAATTGCTGAAAAGCCAAACTAATAGCTTCTCTACCCACCGCTTTCAACAAAATCTTCACTGGTTCTCCTGAAGCACCCAGCAATTTCTGTAATGTCGCCATAGCACGAAGATAAACTTTACTGCTATGAAGTTCAGCTTCAATTTCACCTAATAGCGATCGCAATTCATCTTGAGAAATTTTGATACTAGGATTTCCAGGAATAGTAAACAAATACACAGGTGTCATAGTCATGGTTAAAGTTGCTCCTGATATTGAAGTCAAAAAGTAATTAATCTGTATAATTTCTCGCTTTCTCTGCTTTATAATCCGGATTATTCTGTATTAATTATATATGTTTTTCTAGAAAATCGTAAATTTACTGAGTTCAGGTGGAATTTAGATTTTCTCTTCAAGCATGATTGTACAAATAAAAAGTTTTGGTAAAGCCGAGATAAATTTGGCGATCTGCTGAAAGCAGCAGCGCTTCGCTATCGCCTGGATCACGTCTTGAGATTCATAGATAACACCGTAGGAAAAATAATTACATAAAATAAATGTATTAATTTTTACTTACAAAATTGTCATTCCTAACTAGTTCCACAAAAGACTTTATCCATTGCATATAATCATCACCAGCAATAGTGGCTGTATTATTATGATCTGCTGCCTGTACTAAAAACAGTCTTTTAGGTTCGGGAGCAGCATGATAAAGTTTTTGGCTCATAAAAGATGGCACAGTTGTATCAGCAGTACCATGAATGAATAGCACTGGTAACTTTAGCTGCGGTACTTTTTGCAGCGATTCAAAGCGCTGTGTCAAAATCAAATTGACGGGGAAGATCCGAAACAAGTTCCTGTAAGCCACCATTTCCCTAATTGAGGTAAAGGAACTTTCCACTATCAATCCAGCCGCTTCTGGCTGTTTAAGAGCTAAATCAATAGCGATCGCACCCCCCATTGAATGCCCGTAAATAAAAATTTTGTTAGGTAAAATTTGCTGCTCTTTAACTAAATAATTCCACGCTACTGCGGCATCCTCATAAACTCGCTTTTCGTTAGGAAAGTCGCCTTCACTGCGACCAAACCCGCGATAATCAATCAGAAGCACAGAAAATCCTAGTTTATGCAACCGATTGGCATGACCAACATTTGCGCTAACATTGATGGCGTTACCATGCAGATACAGCAACACATCAGCATCTGGTCGCGGGGCTTTAATCCACCAACCGTGAATCAGTTTCGTCTGACCATTGCTAACTTTTACAGGTAGCCATACATCCTCGTATGAAAGATCAAAAAACTCTGGTGTTCTTTCAATCACAGTAGAGGGAAAGAAAATAAATTTGTGCTGCTTCACAAAAAGCAGTAGACAGATGGCAGAGTAAGCCATGACACCAACCATTACTACAGGGAGTAGCAGTTTCAAAGACAATTGCATTGAAAATTGAGGTTTTTTCATATTTAAGTACTGGAATTTATACTTTAACAAATATTTATAAATAAAATAAATATTTATTAACAATAAAAGGTTCAGTATTATCCTATTAGAATTAAACTTATTGAAATAATCTGCATAGTAAAAACATTTACGTGCTTAAGTAATATTACTGGGCATAATAAATATTTAGCCATTAGTTAGGAGAAGATTGTGAAGCCTTTAACTCAAGCGCAAGCAGAGCAATTGCAAGAAATAACCCAGCATTTACTTCGAGTCAGAGAAGAAAAATCCATAAC
The DNA here is from genome assembly GCF_963920885.1 of Anabaena sp. CCY 0017. NCBI lineage: Bacteria > Bacillati > Cyanobacteriota > Cyanophyceae > Nostocales > Nostocaceae > Anabaena > Anabaena sp. CCY 0017. The sequence goes on from NZ_CAWUDG010000016.1 coordinate 42,216, forward strand.
TATAGAAGAAATAGCTATACACACAAATATTCGTCTAAGTATATTGAAAGCCTTAGACGCGGGGGATTTTCAAGCATTACCTGAACCTATTTATGTACAGGGATTTATCCGACGTTATGGTGAAGTCATCGGATTGGATGGACAGGCTTTAGCGCATACCTTTAAAATCAATGATTTTCCTGAATACTCTTACAATGAAAGTCAAGATTCAGCCAAAAAACTAAATATACATATACCTCTTATTGTCCCCTACGCGCTCTTATTAGTACTTGCTTCTGTGGGACTGATTTATATCCTTAATTCCAAACTAACACCCGAATCTCAAGCACAACCACAAAACGCAGTCCCTACTCAAGACACAAAAACAAAACCATAATCAGGGGGCAGGGGAAGAGGCAGAGGGGCAGGGGGCATGGGGCAGGGGAGAATTTTTTACCAATCCCCAATCAGCACTCCCCACTCCTGTACGGACGGGTTTACTAAGAATTTCGACTAACCACAGACTGACTGCTTAAACCCGCCCCTACCCACTCAGCACTCAGCACTCAAAGTTGCGGCTGATTCACTTGCCAATTAGTGGATTGCTCATAAGCATAAGCTACCTGAAATAGTTGATCTTCTCGTAGTACCTGGCCAATTAGCTGCAATCCAATGGGTAATCCCTGTTCATCAAAACCACAAGGTACACTTAATCCCGGTAAACCTGCGAGATTGACGGGAATAGTCATTAAGTCATTCAAGTACATACTCAGAGGATCACTAACTTTTTCTCCCGCTTTAAATGCTGTGGTGGGAGCAGTAGGAGTAACTAAGACATCAACCATTTTAAAGGCTTTTTCAAAGTCTTGTTTAATCAAAGTTCGGATTTTTTGCGCCTTCAGATAGTATGCGTCATAATAACCAGCCGAAAGGGCGTAAGTGCCAATCATAATCCGGCGTTTAACTTCTGTACCAAAACCAGTGGAACGAGTCCGAGTATACATAGATAGCAGATTATCTGCATCCTCAGCCCGGAAACCGTATTTTACACCGTCGTAACGAGCCAAATTTGCTGATGCTTCCGACGGTGCAATGATGTAGTAACTAGGTACGCCATAGCGGAAATTGGGACAGGAAATAATATGAACTTCGGCTCCCAAACTTTGTAATTGATCTATGGCTTTAGTTACAGCTTCTTCAACCACAGAGTCTAAACCATTACCAAAGGTTTCTTTAATCACCCCAATTCGCAGCTTTCCTCTAGCTTTGAAATCTGGTTTTAAGCTGGAGGCGTAGTTGGGGATTTCCACTTTTAGGCTAGTAGAGTCTTTGGGATCGTAACCTGCGATCGCATTCAATACTATAGCCGCATCTTCTACTGTGCGTCCCAATGGTCCAATTTGATCCAAAGATGAAGCGTAAGCAATCAAACCATAGCGAGACACCAACCCGTAAGTTGGTTTCATTCCCACCACACCACAAAAAGCCGCAGGTTGTCGAATAGAACCGCCAGTATCCGTACCCAGAGACACAACACATTCATCAGCAGCTACCGCAGCCGCCGAACCCCCAGAAGAACCACCGGGAACCCGTGAGATATCCCAAGGATTATTAGTAACTTGGTAGGCAGAATTTTCTGTAGAACTACCCATGCCAAACTCATCTAGATTGGTTTTGCCAATCATTACAGCCCCGGCATCAATCAACTTTTGTGTCACAGTTGATTCATAAGGCGGCACAAAATTCTCTAAAATTCGAGAAGCGCAAGTAGTAGGAATCCCCTGAGTACACAAATTGTCTTTAATGCCGATGGGAATCCCCGCCAGTAGTCCTATTTCTTCACCAGCAGCGATTTTGGCATCCACAGCACGAGCCTGCGCTAACGCCTTCTCTGTCGTTACGTGTAAGAAACTGTGTAATTTCGGTTCTAAGGCTTGAATACGGTCTAAAGCTTCTTGGGTAATTTCAACAGCAGAACATTCTTTTTTAATTAATTGTTCGTGCAACTCGCGGATGGATGCCATGATTGCTCTCTTTATGACTCAAGTCATTGATTTTAGTATATTTTCCAGGGTAATGGGTATTGGGTCTGAGGGCTGAGGAAAACTCAAGAGTTTGGGCGAAAAAAATTTTCCTAGTTTTCCGGAATTGTCTTGGCTGTAGTGGTATTACTTATCAGTACGGCGAATTATACAGAACTTCTTATAACTTATCGGGGAACATATCCCCACCTCCTGAATCAGAAGCCCGGTTATTATGACCGGGTTTTTGGTTTTTGTGTGCGAATCGCTTTCTCTAGGCAGAAACATTACACTCAAAGTATTGGCTAAATTAGCATTAAACTATCTTAAGGTCAGTTTATGACTAATGTAACAGCCTCAATTGAAGATTTAGTCCTAGTTGCTGGTGCTACTGGTGGAGTAGGTCAACTTGTCACAGCCGACTTGCTAGAAAAGGGGATGAGAGTTCGTATCCTCACCCGCAACGCCGCCAAAGCCGCAAAAATGTTTAATGAAAAGGTAGAAATTGCAGTTGGTGACATCCGCGATATCAGCACACTCGCCCCAGCCATCCAGGATATCAACTATATTATCTGTTGTACTGGGACAACTGCCTTTCCTTCTGAAAGATGGGAATTTGACCCCAAACCCAACTTATTAGAATGGGGAAAAATTTTAATTGACTCAGAATATCGCGATCGCACAGCCAAAAATAACCCCCCAAAAGTAGATGCTGAAGGTGTCAGTAACTTAGTATCAGTCGCACCTCCCCATCTCAAACGCTTCGTTTTCGTCTCTTCTGTGGGAGTTCACCGTAAAGACCAACCACCATTTAATATTCTCAATGCTTTTGGTGTACTTGATGCCAAAGAAAAAGGAGAACAAGCCATCATCAATTCAGGAATACCCTATACAATTATCCGTCCAGGACGCTTAATTGATGGTCCTTACACATCCTACGACCTCAACACCTTACTCAAGGCGAAGACAGGTGGAAAGCAGGGTGTGGTAGTAAAAACTGGCGACCAACTTGCAGGAGACGCTAGCCGCATTGACGTAGCTGCTGCTTGTGTAGAATCTATTTTTCATCCATCCACAGCCAACCAAGCCTTTAATTTAGTCAACAAAGGAACAAGACCACCTGTAATACACTGGGAAACCCTTTTTTCCCAACTAACTAAATAGTTCGTAGTGAGGACTTTAGTCCTCTCTTCCTCCACAAAATCCTAATCAACTCCACAATGATTATTAAAAACTATATATAGCAATAATTTTAGTGTATATATCTCCTGATTAAACGCTCGTTATACTTTTCCAATACAGATAAATCTTCTCTAATTTTCTACTACAATTCTCTCAGAACCCTAACATCTGGAGACAATTTTAATGAAGTCAAATCATAATATATTAATCGACGAACTCCTTGATTCGCCGTCGGTATGGATTGAACTAACAGACCAAGAAAGCAAGAAGCAAATTGGGGGTTTTCAAGAAAGTAAGAGTGATTTGAGTCCGAGTTTAGTTCAGGTCTTAACAACTACGGAAATTCAACTGGTTCAGAAATGGGGTGCAACGCGATTTGGTGATATCGCATTGTTTATCTCAATTACCAGTGCTTATTCTCACTAAAAAGAGAATTTAGGTTCCTGTTTTTAGATTTTTATAAGTAGCGGTTTTTGAAAATTCAAGTACCTTATATTACCAAGTATTACTCCCTTACCAATTCGCGTTGTTCCCTATCAAAAAATGCATCTACTGATATTTCTAATCCGTCACCTTTCAAAAAATAATTCATTCTCATCACCAAACTTGCCCAAAATCATATCCCACCGAACACCCCAGTTTCATTCATTAACTTTAACTAAACAGTGTACTTAGTGAGCAAAAGTTCCAAATCAGTTTTTATCTGCTCAAGTTCTTGGCGCTTTTGATAAATTAAGGCTTTTTCAGCCTCTCGTTCTTCCAGAGTTACTTGATGAGCCTTTTCCTGCTGTTCCAGAAGGTTTTCATAAAGTGCGATGCCTTCCTGCGGCAGGCGCTTGCGCCATCACTTGCTCAATAAAGGCTATAACAGTATGCCATGTACCAGTTATGGTGAGTTTTAATTAATTCTGGTTGTACCTGAGCAAAAATTGACTGACAACGCTCTTTAAATGCTTGGCGTTCAGCTTTCCATTGAGTTTTCTGGTGTTCTGTCCACTGAATTTCTGGAAAAATTCTTCCCCGGTATACTGTACGCGTTGACTTGGCTTCAGTCATGGTTAATTATCTGTTGAATCCAATATCTATATTTTGCAGCATTTCTCACTTGGGTGAGCGATCGCTCTCAAACTTCACTCAGCCCAATTTATACACAATCATTATGCTTGTTGCAGGACTACCATGATTGTCCTGATTTGAGGGTATCTATCCAAAAACGCGCCGTTGGTGTGGTGGCTCAAGGCCTTGTCAAACATTACAATTAACGATACTATACGACTCTAACGACAAAAGCGACAAATGCTCGAAGATGCACAACACAACAATAATGAAGATGAAATCTCATTTCTGACAACTAATGAAGTGGCTAATCTTCTTCGTGTTCACCAAAGGACTGTACAACGATGGATATCATCAAATCGTCTTAAAGCTACAAAAATAGGACCAAGAGTTTGGCGGATTAAAAAACAAGATTTAGACGATTTTATGGGAATTGACCACCATGAAAATTAATGACAGTAAAAATAGGAGTTGAAATGGCAACAGGTATAACAAAAAAAAATGGTAATAAAAGTAAAAAACAAAATACAATCTCATTCCGCCTAGAATATGACGGAAAAATCCCTGTAGAAGAGATCCTCAAGACTCAGCCTGCAAGACTTCGGCGTATAATTAGCGTAGATAAAAACCCAATAAATCAATTGATTTATGGTGAAAATTTAAGGGTTCTTAGTTCATTAATAAAAAATGAAGCTCTTGCTGGTAAAGTAGGGTTAATTTATATTGATCCCCCTTACGCAACTGGTAGTAGTTTTGAGTCACGAAAAAGAGACCATGCTTATCATGACATAATGGAAGGTGCGGAATATTTAGAATTTCTCCGTCAGCGCCTTATTTTATTAAGAGAACTTTTAGCTGACGAAGGTTCCATATATGTGCATTTAGATGAAAATATGGCTTGTGCTGTAAAAATTATAATGGACGAAATTTTTGGTTCTAAAAATTTTCGCAATTGGATTACTAGAAAAAAATGTAATCCTAAAAACTATACACGTAACCAGTATGGAAATATTGCAGACTATATTCTGTTTTATACAAAAACAGATAATTATATATGGAATCAGCAATTTGATCCTTGGACTGAAAATACTGCGAAGAAGGAGTATCAATATGTTGAAGAACACACAGGAAGAATTTATAAAAAAGTTCCTATTCATGCGCCAGGTGTAAGAAAAGGCGCAACAGGCCAATCTTGGAGAGGAATGCTGCCGCCTCCTGGTAAACACTGGCAGTATACTCCTCAAACTTTAGATGAAATGGATACACGAGGAGAAATCTACTGGTCTTCTACAGGAAATCCCAGAAGAAAAGTTTATTTAGATAATAGTCAAGGTATTTCCGTTCAAGATATCTGGCTGAATTTTAAGGATGCTCACAATCAAAATATAAAAATTACTGGTTATCCCACAGAAAAAAATTTAGATTTGATCAAAAGAATCATTCTAGCCTCATCTAACCCAGGAGACCTTGTTCTAGATGCTTTTGCTGGAAGTGGAACTACTATAGCCGTAGCTGAAGAGCTAGGCAGAAAATGGATAGCCATTGATAACTCATCACTAGCTATAACTACAATAGTTCAACGTTTAGTTAAAGGAACTGAAGCAATGGGCGACTTCGTTAATAGAAATAATCCTACGAAATATGAACAACAAAGCTTAATTAATACAAATCGAATTTTACATACTGGTCTGGATTTATATTTTGAGGAAACACCTGAGTTAGAGTTAATCTCTGATACTGCGATAAAAAATTGGAATAGCCAACTTAACTGTCAAGCCAATCTTTTGTAAATCTATCGTCAAGCATTTTCAAGGTACACACCATTATTCTACCGTTACCGTTGCTTTCCAGGCTAGCGTAATCATTCCACATAGAACCTAGAAGTAATCCTGGTCCATCATTCAGAAAAAAAACTTTTAAAGGGACTTCATAGGTATCAGCATATTTAAAAATATCTGTTATTTTATCTCGATTACCACCTGTTCGATCATCTTCTTGCGAACCTCCTCTGTCAGAGTCATAACGAGCAAATCCAACTACCAATGGAGTTCCATCTAATCGAGATATCAGAATATCAGCTGGAGTTTTAGTTTCCCAATTGTCTAAAACCTCATTAAGCATTACATCTCTTCCACCCCGAATCGGTCCTTGAATTAGGTAATGTTCTCCAAAAGTTTTACGAAAATGTGAGAAAAAAGCTTCTGTCAAGTCATAACCTTTTTGTCCTCGTGTCTTCTGTTCTAAAAGAATTGCCATCAGAGCTTCATCAGGGATTGGGCGAGCTTTTAATTTTTTCCTAACCTCATGTAAATTACGGAATCTATCACCAAAATCATCAATTATACTCAATATTTTTGTCTTCCTCTTAATCATCTCAACTGAAGTATCAGGTGATACGTATCTGCGAAATATTCTAAGAAGTTGAATTCGTAGCGGATCTGGATCTTCTGTAATAAGTTGAAGTAAGTTTGCAGAACTTTCCGCTTGATTTACCAATTCTGTAAAGCGCTCTAGAACTTTTTCATAGAGTATTTTAGCTTCATCTAAAGAATCTGGGTAGAATGCTGAGTCAAATATAGTAATCCATTTAGATGCGGTTGCTTTGTAACTACTGAATGGATTAAACACAACCATAAATCTTCTTTGCCATAATGAATACAATTAATCCAGTATAAATTGCATTGAGTCCATCCGAGCTAAAACCTGCCTGCGATATAATTTAAAAACCTCTATCTATTTTGATTAGGTTTTCTTATTTTAATTAGATGAAACAAATGATGGTGCGTTGCGCTACGCGACAACACACCCTACAAATAAGGATTTTGAGTAAATTTAATCATTTGTGTGTATACTTTAGCTTAGACACAGGAAAAGCGACTGGCGCGCGATCGCTCATCGCCAAGACTAGCTGTAAGATATATGGTGACAGGAAAAATAGACTGCTGAATATAGGCAAAATTGAATAGATGTGTAAATCAGGTGATTTTGACCGTGGTTCTGTAGTATTTTTGGTGCAAGCCTGTCTTAAAGAGATCATCCGATGAAACAGATCCTTAACGAAATATTTAGTCTTAAAAAATACCTACTTCGGCTAGTTGTACCCTTACTGATGGTAGTTCTGGGTGCTTCCGTGTTTGTCTCACCTGCATTAGCTACAGGTGTATATCAAATCCCCAACCTCACCGAAAGCAACTGGGTTTTAGATCAAAGTGACATTATTAGTCGCGTCAACGAAGGTAAAATCAGCAGTACCTTGGAGGATTTGGCAAAAAAAACAGGTAACGAAGTCAGATTTGTGACCATTCGTCGCCTTGATTATGGTGAAACACCAGAAAGTTTTACTCAAGAACTTTTTGAAAAATGGTTTCCTACACCAGCAGCACAAGCTAATCAAACATTGTTGGTACTGGACACGGTGACTAACGGTACTGCTATTGTCACTGGTGAAGAAGTTAAGCCCTTGTTGACTGACTCTATCGCCGAAAGTGTGGTTTCAGAAACTATGGGTATACCCATTCGAGACGGTAATAAATACAACCAAGCATTTGTGGATGCCAGCGATCGCCTGGTCGCTGTCCTGTCTGGGGAAGCAGATCCAGGACCACCGCAAGTTACTGAAACTGTGCAGGTAGAAGGTACTTTCACCAAAGCCGAAGATACGGATCAAGGTAACGCTACTGCTTGGGTAGTAGGACTTTTAATTGCCGCTACCGTGATCCCGATGGCTACTTACTTTGTATACCAGATCAACCAACCATCATCTGAAGGCTAACTTTATCAGTTAACAGTTAACAGTTAACAATTACCTACTAACTGTTCACTGATTCAATCTTGAATATACTCTTGCCCTGACACTAAAGCTACCTCAGCCCGGACAAATTCGCGCCCTAAATAAGCCGCATGGTCTAACTGAGTAACTGGACAGGGCTGAGTTTGTTCAAAAATCTTGATTCCCAGTTCCTTAGCTGTCCTTCCACTAAAAACCGTTGTGTGAGTTCGTTCCACTTTCCCCCTAGCAGGAATTACCTTACCGGTTTCGGGATCGACGGCTAAACCTTTCTCATCAATCACATTTGTGAAATGCTTGGCGTAAATTAACCCTGCGCCTCGATCCAAATAGATAATGAAATATCCGCCGGGATCAAGCTCAATATATCGTTGAGAAAGCTTATTATCAATTGCCGCTAAATCTTCAAGTATTAAATCCATAAACGTTCAAAAAAGCAAACTTTTTTCTACTGGTTTTTTACACCCATATTAAGTGTAATTCCTATCTTCCATTGATCTGATTCAAATTGGCAAGCGATTAATATCTTTGTTATGGCCAATCACTACCATTGCTGTACCCCGTTCTAGACGCTTAGTGGGTTCGGGATTGATTTTAAATTTACCATCCTGACTCACGGCTAGTAAATTCAAGCCATAGCGGTTACGCAGTTGCAGTTCAGAAATGGTTCTACCGTGAAATTCATCAGGTACAATCATTTCCACAATACTGTTCTCTGGATCGAGATCAAATCGGTCTAAAATAGCTGGTTTGGTGAGCGATCGCGCCAAGGCCGAACCAGCTTCATATTCGGGAAATACTACATGATCTGCACCCACTCGTTTCAATAGCTTACGGTGAACTTCACTAGAAGCTTTAGCCACTACATGAGGTACACCGCCCTCTTTAACATTCAATGTGGTAATGATACTTTCTTGAATGTAGTTACCAATGGCGATGATTACCGTATCAAATTCAAATATTCCTGCTTCTTTAAGTGCAGCTGGTTCAGTTGAGTCTAGCTGTAAAGCATGACCAACTATTTCTTCATGTAATGCCTCTGATACTAGCTTTTCATCAACATCTGTTGCCAATACTTGATAACCCAATTGGTGTAACGTTGAACATACGGATCTCCCAAAACGTCCTAACCCAATTACCGCAAATTGGTGGTTATCTCGACGTAAACTGCGAAAAAAGCCTATCGATGACAGATTCACATTTGTTATCCTTCTTTTCACTGCCTGCTTCCAGGGTAAAAGCGATACACTAAAATTTGTGACAAGTTTTAGTTTTTTGCCTAATCATTCATATTTTATCAGTTGATGTTACTGGCATCGATGGATTAATTAGCTATTAATTAACACCTCACTACCTGATCAGCTATCCCACAAGTAAACTTTCTTCAGGATAGTGAATTCTCGTGGGGCGGGGGTCTCCTAGTACAGCAGCCATCAGCAGTAAAACTCCGACTCGTCCTACATACATGGTGACAATTAAAATCAGCTTGGCTGGTATTGAGACGCTACTCGTAATTCCTGTGGAAAGCCCTACAGTAGCAAAGGCTGAGACAACTTCAAACAGGAGTTGAATAAAATTTAATTCTGGATCTGTGAGAGAAATTAAAATTGTAGACAACAGCACCATAGCGACGGAACCAACTAAAACCGCAACAGCTTTTAATATCAAAGATATTGCGATTTTGCGTTCATATAATAAAACGTCTTCTTTGCCTTGGAGAATTGATTTTGTACAGCTGGTGAGAACTCTTAAAGTTGTAGTTTTTATTCCTCCTCCTGTGCCACTGGGACTGGCACCAATAAACATAAATGCAATGGTAATAAATAAACCAGCCGTTGTCATTTGACCGACATCAATGCTATTAAAACCAGCAGTTCTGGTAGTAACTGATTGAAACCAAGCTGCTAGTAACTGGGTGGGTAAATTCAGTGAACCAAATGTTACTCTATTTTTTGTCTCTATGAGAAAAAATGCGATTGTGCCGACGAAGAGAAGTATTAAAGTTGTGCTAGATGCTACTTTAAAATCCAAAGAAAATACGAAATTGGTGGTTTTTTTGAGGAGGCGATCGCGCACCCAAAGATACATTTCTAATATTACCTGATAACCAATTCCGCCAAAAATTATCAACATGGTAATAGTGAAAACTACTAACCAAGAGGACTGATATCTGATTAAACTATCTGGAAACAAACCAAACCCGGCATTATTCCAAGCGGAAATACTATGAAAAATCGCCATCCAAAGTCCTTGATTCCAGCCAAATTCGGGAACAAATGCCGGAAGAAGTAACAAAATGCCTGTAATTTCAAAAATCATCGTTGTGGCAATAATTGACCGGATGACTTGAGCGCTACCTTGCATTCCCGGTCGGTCTAGAGTTTGTTGAATGGCTAATTTGTGCCGCAGGTTAAATTTCCGCCCCACGAGCATAATCAGAAAGGTGGTGGTTGTCATGTACCCTAAGCCACCAATTTGAGCTAACAGCAAAATACACAACTGACCCCAAAAAGAAAAATCAGTCCCAGTATCAACTACAGCTAACCCCGTGACACAAACGGCAGAGGTGGCTGTAAATAGTGCCACAATGGGGTCATTCCAATTACCACTGCTAGTAGAGAAAGGCATCATCAACAGGATAGTCCCCACGGTGATGACAGCTAAAAATCCCAAGCAAACTGTGCGAGAAACGGTCATAACAAGATAAATACTTACAAGTTATTCCAGGTACGATACATCAGTTAACACCCCTGGAAGCAAAAACACTCTTATTCAATTAAAAACACACATGGTAGCCTACCAGTATGTTTATTTAAATTCGGCATTGTTTTAACACTGCTTTCTTCATGAGCGAAACACTATACCAGCAAATACAACAATTTTATGATGCTTCCTCTGGTCTGTGGGAACAGATTTGGGGGGAACATATGCACCACGGCTATTACGGCGCTGATGGGAGCCAAAAAAAAGAGCGCCGACTAGCTCAAATTGATTTAATCGAAGAATTACTCCAATGGGCTGAGGTGGAAACAGCAGAAAACATTCTGGATGTGGGTTGTGGTATCGGCGGTAGTTCTCTTTATTTAGCAGGTAAGTTTAAGGCTGAGGCTACAGGGATTACTTTAAGTCCAGTACAAGCCGCTAGAGCCAATGAACGCGCCCAATATGCTGGTTTGAGTGGTAGATGTCGGTTTCAAGTCGCAGATGCTCAAGCAATGCCTTTTGCTGACAATTCTTTTGATTTGGTCTGGTCACTGGAAAGTGGTGAACATATGCCAGATAAAACGAAGTTTTTGCAGGAGTGCTATCGAGTTTTAAAGCCTGGTGGGAAGCTGATTGTGGTGACTTGGTGTCATCGTCCCACTGATGTCTCTCCATTGACGGCGGATGAACTAAAGCATTTACAAGATATTTATCGGGTCTATTGTCTACCCTACGTGATTTCGTTACCTGAATATGAGGCGATCGCTCGTCAACTTCCATTAAACAATCTTCGCACGGCTGATTGGTCAACGGCTGTAGCCCCATTTTGGGATTTTGTGATTGATTCGGCTTTCACTCCCCAGGCGCTTTTCGGCTTACTCACTTCCGGTTGGGAAACCATTCAAGGCGCGTTGTCTCTGGGATTAATGAGTGACGGTTATAAACGTGGGTTAATTCGCTTTGCTTTGTTGTCTGGGACTAAATAGAAGCAGGGGATTTCTAAGGAATAAAATATTTTAATCGTATCGCTAAAGCGAAAGCTCCGCTAACGCGTAGCGTGCGCGCAGCGCATACCACACCAGACGCAGAGGACACAGAGAAATTAGGAATAGAAAGGTTTTTTACGTTAGGTTCTTGGATGTTTTGTTTTTTTGGAAGTCCCCACTCCCCATTCCTGTAGGGGCGGGTTTATTAAGAATCTCGTCGCCCCACAGACTTACTGCTTGAACCCGCCGCTACCCATTCGTTCATCTACAATTTTTATGAATCAAATTTCTGGTCAGTCTTCTAATTTTCAAAGTAATTGGTTTTATGCTTTTTGGAAGTTTTCCCGCCCTCACACGATTATTGGTACGAGTCTAAGTGTGTGGAGTTTGTATTTAATTGCTGTTGCTATCTCCGCGACTGGTTTCTCTAATGAACAACTGATTCCTGTTCTGGGTGCTTGGATTGCCTGTTTATGTGGCAATGTTTATATTGTGGGGTTGAATCAATTAGAAGATGTTGAAATTGACAAGATTAATAAACCTCACTTACCGCTAGCATCAGGGGAATTTTCTCAGAAGCAAGGGCAGTTAATTGTCATAATTATGGGCGTTTTGGCTCTGGTTGTAGCTTGGCTAACTGGACCTTTTTTGTTGGGCTTGGTGGCTTCGAGTTTGGCTATTGGTACTGCTTATTCTTTACCACCGATTCGCTTGAAGCAATTTCCCTTTTGGGCGGCACTGTGTATCTTTTCAGTGCGGGGAACTATTGTAAATTTGGGGCTATTTTTACACTTTAATTGGGCATTAGAACAAACCCCAGCCATTCCGCCTGCGGTTTGGGTGCTGACCATATTTGTTTTGGTGTTTACCTTTGCGATCGCCATTTTTAAAGATATTCCCGATATGGAAGGCGATCGCCTTTACAATATCACTACTTTCACCATCCAACTCGGACCACAAGCAGTATTTAATTTGGCGCTGTGGGTGCTAACTGTTTGCTATTTGGGAATCATGCTAGTTGGTGTGCTGAATTTCCCGGACATTAACCCAGCATTTTTAGTCATTACTCATCTAATTGTGTTGGCTGGAATGTGGATGAGAAGTTTAGGCGTAGACTTAGAAAATAAAAGTGCGATCGCTGATTTCTACCAATTTATCTGGAAACTGTTTTACCTCGAATATATTATGTTCCCCATCGCCTGTCTTTTAGCCTAAATCTATGTTAGAAACTTTTAAAACCACAGATATTTTCGCCATAATTGCAGTGGCGATCGCTTTGACAATTCTCGGTTACTTCTCTTGGAAAACCTTGGTAAGTTTAAACTCTTTCCAAAAAGGAGTAAAACTTTATGAAGAAAAAGATTACCCTGCTGCTGAAGTAGCTTTTCGCAAAGTGATTTCTAACAACTCGACTAATGACGTAGTTCGCTTGTTATTGGGAGATATTTTAAAAGAGAAAGGCAATATCAAAGAAGCAACAGAATTATACCAGGAAGTAATTCGCAGCAGTCCGAAAAATCCTGATGCTTACCTGCGGATCGCAAATATCTTCATGGAAGAAAACCAACCAGAAAAAGCCAAAGAAAATCTAGAACAAGCCAAAGCCTTATTACAAAAACAGCGACAACCTCAAAGCGCGCAAAAAGTCAGTCATCTGTTAGCTAAAATTACCGCTAAAATTGGCAATCAAGCCTAGCTTTATCTAGTATTTATTTAGCAGAGAAAAAACTCCCCCTCCGGCTCCCTCTCCTTACCAAGGAGAGGGTTGGGGTGAGGTTTAATCTATTACAAAAATATGTAATAATAAGCCGATTGCACTCCGAGCAGTGCCAAAGAAAATCGCATACACTAGTTAGCTATCAATTGTGCAAGATACCGAATCCATCAACGACCTAGCTGCGGCTTTGCAACAACCAGCAGACCTCAGCTTTGAACTCCCAGATCCAGAAGATGAAGAGATTTTAGAGTCAGATTTTCAAGAACAACTGGATGTAGCATGGCAGGTATGCGATCGCTTTGACCTGCAAACTGAAATCTGGCGGGGGCGAATATTACGGGCTATCCGTGACCGAGAAAAAAGAGGTGGTGACGGTAGGGGTACAGGATTCCTGAGATGGCTCAAAGAACACGAAATCAGTAAAAGTCAAGCCTACGCCTGGATTCAACTAGCTAATAGCGCTGATACTCTCCTAGAAGAAGGGAAGCTTGACCCAGCCTCAGTGAATAACTTTAGCAAACGAGCATTTATTGAAACCTCTAAAGCAGTCGCAGAAGTCCAACAGATGGTGAGTGAAGCGGCGCAAAAAGGCGACCAGATTACCAGGCGAGAAGTGCGCCAACTCACCGACGAATGGACAGCCATGTCCTCGGAGTTATTACCGGAATCAGTCAAGGTAAAAGCAGCCGACAACTCCCTTCCCTCGCGCTACATTGCCCCTCTGGTGAAGGAAATGGAAAAACTGCCAGAATCACACCAGAAGATGATTCACACCGAAATTTCGGCTAATCCTGACGTTGATACTCTCAAACAGGCAACTTCAGAGGCGCGTCATTTAGCTAAATATCTCAAATCAGCCGCCCAAGTCCAAGCCCTGACGCAGGCGGATATTGACATTGAAACAGCCCTAGAAGAAGCCCAAAGGATTGGCTGTCTGAGTATCGCCGCCGATTTAGTCAATCAAGCCTCACAGATAGAACAAACAATTGCCAAGTTGTACATGACTTGGAAACGCATCGGTAATTTAGCTGATCGATTATATGTTGATACTGGTGCAAGCACTCCCAATTTGCGATCGCTCCTGACTTGCATCGAACCCCTCGGTGGTGAAATCATGGAACTACAACTGAGTGGTGGTACTGAACACACAATCCGCTTGCAAATCCAGGAAACGAATTAGTCATTAGTCATTAGATATTTCCGACAAAGTAGAGACGTTCCATTGAACGTCTCTACAAGGGATAAGCTGTTGTGCAGCTAAAGTGAATAATATCAAAATATTATGTTGGTTTAAATTTTATCAAATTATCAATAATTGAAGCGGATATTGATGATGTAAAAATAATTTTATGGTTAATTATAGTTGATTAATGTTGGGTTTCTATTTCCATTTACAGTAGGGACCTTTTTCAACAGTACCGTCGGGCATAGTGGTATCCCAAATCAAATTGAAATGTCCATTGATGAGCATACCGATAGCCCCTTGGAAGTTAGCGTCAATCAAAACAGCATATTCAAAATAGCCTATGGTAGCACCGATGAAAACAGCGCTACTCGCATTCACCTGGCTCAAATCAGATCCAGTCAAATCAGCCCCATTCAAAGTAGCACTACTCAAATTGGCGGAGAACAAATTAGCATCTCTCAGAATAGTTTTTACCAAACCAGCCTCGCCCAAATAAGCACCGAACAAATCGGCTCCAGTCAAATCAGCCCCACTCAGATCGACTTTTTCAAGATTAGCTCCACGCAGGTTAATACCCCGCAAGTCAGCACCTTCGAGTCCAGTAATCTGACCATCAACCCCGTCTATTTCGCCCATTTCGCCGACAATTCGCAAAATTTCGACACCAGCAAAGTTACGCTCCCCAGAGTTGTACCGAGCCAACAATTCATCAGTAGTAATTTTCCAAACCATGAATTCACCTCCCATTTCTTTTCTAATCTCAATTAGAATGCAACTAATCTCTGGCGAAGCCAATCGCTTGCTATGCAAAAGTTCGAGAATTGGGAAATTGCAAATGTTTTCGGAGAGTGACAGAAGAGGGTTATTCCTTACTCCTCTGTGACACAACTCAATTCTTAATCCCTGTGGCGGCTATACCTCGTATAAACTGACGTTGACCGATAAGGAATAGCACCATCACCGGCACAGTCGCTATGGTGACAGCAGCCATCATCAGAGGCCAATTATTCGTGAATTGTTCTTGAAATTCGGCTAAAGCCAATTGCACTGTTCTTAATTCCGGTCGTGTCGTAAATACCAAAGGCTTAAACAAATCGTTCCATTCAGCAATAAAGGTAAACAGAAACAGCGTCACCAGAGCGGGACGGGCTAAAGGTAACATCACTCTCCACAGAATTTGCAGTCGGTTCGCCCCGTCTATGGTTGCTGCTTCTTCCAACTCTACGGGAATTGTCTGGAAATATTGACGTAACAAGAAAATCCCAAAGCCATTGACAGCCGTCGGTAAAATCAGCGCCCCATAAGTATTTATCATGTGTCCCCACTTCAAAACTAGAAAGATGGGAATCACTAATAATTGAAAGGGAATTACCAAAGTAGCCAATACAACCAGTAACAGCGCTTGTTTACCGCGAAACTTCAATCTGGCCAGGGCGTAACCAGCTAATGCAGAAGTGACCATTTGAAAAGCCGTCACAGCGATCGCCACTAAGGTAGAATTAGCAAACGCTAGTAAAAATTTACCTCGCTCCCAAGCATCACGGTAATTAGCTAAAGACCACCTAGTTTTGGGTGAAACTTCTAAAATAGCCCCTGGAGGTGCAAAAGAGGTGATAAAGACCACGAGCAAAGGTAATAGGACAATAAATGCCCCCAATACCAGCACTCCTAATCTCAATAAATTGGTAGATTTTAGATTCCAGTTGGTTTTGGACATGAGTTGAGCGTTAAAGCATTTGTGTTCTATTACTAGAGAATTGCCCCCAGCAAAAGCTAATCTATAACATAGTGACTTGTTAAGTTAAATTAAACCATAGCGATCATTACCCTTAATAAACAGGGAAAATCGAATTTTTGTATCAAATGATTCAAGTTTACAGGAGTAAACACACAATGCAACAACTTGCAGCCGAATTAAAAATTGATTTTCAGAGCGAAAAATACAAAGATGCCTACAGCCGCATTAATGCGATTGTGATTGAAGGTGAACAGGAAGCTCACGACAATTACATCACATTGGGAGAAATGCTCCCAGAGCTTAAAGATGAACTGATTCGTTTATCGAAAATGGAAAGTCGCCACAAAAAGGGTTTTGAAGCTTGTGGGCGCAATCTGTCTGTAACACCAGATATGCCCTTTGCTCAGAAGTTTTTCAGTGGACTACACGAAAATTTCCAAAAAGCGGCGGCTGAAGGTCAAGTAGTGACCTGCTTGCTGATTCAGTCTTTGATTATTGAATGCTTTGCGATCGCAGCATACAACATCTACATTCCCGTAGCCGATGATTTTGCCCGTAAAATCACAGAGGGAGTAGTAAAAGATGAATACAGTCACCTCAACTTTGGGGAAGTTTGGTTAAAAGAAAACTTTGCACAATCCAAAGCAGAATTAGAAGCAGCCAATCGCCAAAACCTACCCATTGTTTGGAGAATGCTCAACGAAGTCGAAGCTGATGCTCACGTCTTAGCAATGGAAAAAGAAGCCTTGGTAGAAGACTTCATGATTCAATACGGTGAAACTTTGAATAACATTGGTTTTACCACCAGAGACATCATGAAAATGTCAGCCTACGGACTCACTGCCGCTTAATTTTAGTAGAGACGCGATTAATCGCGTCTGTACAAGAAAGACGGGATCAATCGCGTCTGGACAAGGAAGTGCTAAGTCATGAAAACCTTCACTTGAGCATCTTACGCTTTGTTTGCTTCTTCTCAGAGTTATATCAATTTGAAGCGATAATCCGACAAATCCCCACAGGGAAACCAGGATAGGTCGTATTTTCTAAATTACGAATTACGTTAGCGTAGCTCCTCTGAAAGAGGCATTACGAATTACGAATTACGAATTACGAATTACGAATTGGTATTTAATTCTTCCCCACTTATTCAACGCTTTCGACAAAGCACACGCCTAATACATCAATACATGTTTGGTCTAATTGGACATTTGACTAGTTTAGAACACGCTCAATCGGTAGCCAAAGAATTAGGTTATCCAGAATATGCCGATCAAGGGCTAGATTTTTGGTGCAGCGCCCCGCCGCAAATTGTCGATGAAATTACAGTTACGAGTATAACTGGACAGACAATTGAAGGACGGTATGTAGAATCTTGTTTTCTGCCGGAAATGCTAGCTAATCGCCGGATTAAGGCAGCAACACGGAAAATTCTCAACGCTATGGCTCATGCTCAAAAGCATGGCATCAATATCACTGCTTTAGGGGGATTTTCCTCAATTATTTTTGAAAATTTTAAATTGGAGCAGTTTAGCCAAGTCCGCAACATCAAACTAGAGTTTGAACGCTTCACCACAGGAAATACTCACACGGCTTACATTATTTGTCGCCAAGTGGAACAAGCATCAAAACAAATAGGAATTGATTTGTCGAAAGCGACTGTTGCTGTATGTGGGGCAACTGGAGATATTGGCAGCGCCGTTACACGCTGGCTAGATGCCAGAACAGATGTCAAGGAACTTTTACTCATCGCCCGCAATCCTGAACGTCTCAAAGACCTACAAGACGAACTGGGGCGAGGAAAAATCATGGCTTTGGATGAAGCATTACCTGAAGCTGATATTGTCGTTTGGGTTGCTAGTATGCCCAAAAGCATGGAAATTGATTTTCAAGTCTTGAAGCGACCTTGTTTGCTGATTGATGGTGGCTACCCTAAAAACTTAGCGACTAAAATTCAATATCCTGGTGTCCACGTGCTAAATGGTGGGATTGTGGAACATTCCCTCGATATTGACTGGAAAATTATGAAAATAGTCAATATGGATGTGCCAGCACGTCAGTTGTTTGCTTGTTTTGCCGAATCAATGCTGCTGGAATTTGAGAAGTTATACACGAACTTTTCTTGGGGGCGGAATCAGATTACCGTAGACAAAATGGAGCAGATTGGTCAAGCATCAATCAAACACGGATTTAGACCACTGCTAGTTGAGTCCTTAGTCGTTAACTAAAGACTTATAAGTAAATCACAGCCCATAGTCCATGCCCTACATCCCCACCTTCAATTACTCCACACTCAACACTCTTAACTTGTACGATGGCAACTACCGAGCGCAAACCACTACTGTTAGATTTTGAAAAGCCACTAGCAGAACTGGCAAACCGGATTGATCAGATTCGGCAACTTGCAGAAGAAAATGGCGTTGATGTTTCTGGTGAAATTCGCAAACTAGAAGCACGGGCTATGGAACTACGGGATGAAATTTTTAGTAATTTATCACCGTCTCAGCGCTTGCAAGTGGCTCGTCATCCTCGTCGCCCTAGTACTCTTGATTACATTCAGGCTATTAGTGATGAATGGATGGAGTTACATGGCGATCGCTGCGGTGGTGACGATCCAGCCTTAGTTGGTGGTGTAGGTCGTTTGGGCGGGCAACCAGTGGTAATGTTAGGTCATCAAAAAGGCCGCGACACTAAAGATAATGTCGCCCGTAACTTCGGTATGGCTTCCCCTGGTGGTTATCGTAAAGCCCTGCGCTTGATGGAACACGCCAATAAGTTTGGGATGCCAATTATCACCTTTATCGACACTCCCGGCGCTTGGGCAGGCATAGAAGCCGAACACCAAGGACAAGGGGAAGCGATCGCCTACAATTTACGGGAAATGTTTTGCTTTGATGTGCCAATTATCTGCACAGTCATCGGCGAAGGCGGTTCTGGTGGTGCTTTAGGTATTGGCGTAGGCGATCGCCTCATGATGTTTGAACACGCCGTTTATACCGTTGCTACCCCCGAAGCTTGTGCCGCCATTCTGTGGAAAGATTCTAGCAAATCTCCCCAAGCAGCCGTCGCCCTCAAAATCATTTCCCACGACCTGAAAAACTTGGGCATCATCGACGAAATATTACCTGAACCCACTGGTGGCGCTCATTCTGACCCACTCAAAGCCGCCACAACTCTGAAGCAGAGCTTGTTAGACAACTTAGAGCAACTCAATCGGTTAACATCCCCAGAACGTCGGCAACTACGCTATGAAAAATTCCGTAAAATTGGTGTTTTTACTGAAGTTGCCCACTGATCCTACGAGAAAATAACCGCTTTACTCATCAGCAATGTTATAATGCCTATGGCTACTTAAAGATTTTTAACAATCTTGATAGCCATAGGTTTTTGTATTTTAAGCAAATCAACTCGATTTGATTCAGTGATTTGCCTGTTATTCAGTAATCACATTTTAATCTATGACATAATTTCCCAGTTAAACATTTGTTATCCTGACTGGGAACACACCTGACGGGAAAAAATACCCACGCTGACGGAAAAAAATAGCAGTTAGTTATCAACCAGAAATCATCGGAAATTCAGGTTAATTAAATTTAACCAATCCGCAAGATTTGGGTAATTGGCTGGTGGAAAAAAGCTTTCGGAACTGCCAAAAAAATTGGAGACAGCATGAGTCTTGATCAACGACGCGCCCTGATTACTGGGGCCAGTAGTGGAATTGGCAAAGCAACGGCTTTAGCATTTGCCAAGGCGGGAATTGATGTCGCCTTAGTCAGCCGTTCTTTGGATAAATTGGAGACAGTAGCAGAAGCAGCTAGGCATACGGGAGTAGTAGCCAAAGCTTACGCTGTTGATCTTGCGAATATAACTCAAGTAAAAGCCAAAATCCAGGCGATCGCCCTTGACTTTGGGGGCATAGATATCTTAGTAAACAATGCGGGTATAGCATACACAGCCAACCTCAGCGAAACCCCTTTAGAAGATTGGCAGCAAGTCATAAATTTGAACCTCACCAGCGTCTTTGAGTGCATGATGGGAATTTTACCCGGAATGCGCGATCGGCAAAGCCGCGCCGGAGGCGATCGGCATACAGGCACAATAATTAATGTCGCCTCAATTGCCGCCAAGCAACCCTTTCCCGGTTGGGGAGCATACAGCGTCAGCAAAGCTGGTGTCATGGCACTTTCGCAAACCCTAGCACAAGAAGAACGCGCCCACGGCATTCGTGTCACAGCCATTTGTCCTGGTGCTGTCAATACCGAACTTTGGGATACAGAAACCGTCCAATCAGATTTTGACCGTTCCAAAATGTTAACACCAGAAGTCGTTGCCCAATCAATTCTCTACACAGCCTTACTACCACAGCAAGCCGTCATAGACGAATTAACCCTCATGCCCAGCGCTGGCGCTCTTTAGAGTGCTGAGTGGGTAGGGGCGGGTTCAAGAGTCAATCTGTGGTTCGCCAAATCCTTAGTAAACCCGCCCCTACAGGAGTACTGAGTGCTGATTATTGAGTATTTATTTAACTCTGGTGCGCCTGGTGCGCCTAGTTCGTGTTAGCCCCGTGGGGCGTAGTCCGAAAAATAGATATTCTCCAATCAAAAACGCTAATAAATCAAACCATAACCAAGTAATCACATCATGACTATTGCTAGTTCCAACAGTTCCAACCGCTCAAAATCTCCTCTCAGCCCCGATTTAGTAGAAGCCATCACTCCCAAACCCGACCGCAACACCCACAACGGACGACAACCAGATTTGCACCCACCGTCAGGGGAAGAATTGGAGTCAATGATGGATGGTGTAAGAGCGCTAATAGTAGGAGTGGGAGAAGACCCCGAAAGAGAAGGACTGCTCAAAACACCTAAACGTGTAGCAGAAGCCATGCAGTTTCTGACCAGTGGCTACAACCAATCCTTAGAAGAACTTCTCAATGATGCCATCTTTGATGAGGGACATAACGAGATGGTATTAGTCAGGGATATTAACTTCTTTAGCCTCTGCGAACACCATATGTTGCCTTTTATGGGTAAAGCACACGTTGCTTATATCCCTAACCAAAAAGTTGTAGGCTTAAGTAAACTTGCCCGCATTGTCGAGATGTATTCTCGTCGTTTACAAGTCCAAGAAAGATTAACCCGTCAAATAGCCGAAGCAATTCAGACTATTCTTGAACCTCAAGGTGTAGCAGTAGTAATGGAAGCTACCCATATGTGCATGGCAATGCGCGGTGTGCAAAAACCCGGTTCTTGGACTGTCACCAGCGCAATGGTTGGTGCATTTCAAGAAGATCAAAAAACTCGTGAAGAATTCTTTAACTTGATTCGTCACCAACCTTCATTTTACTAGTGGACTTACAAGCTTAAAATCGTGCAAAAAATTGTAGGTTGGGTTGACGAAAGGAAACCCAACATCATTGGCAGCGTTGGGTTAAGCGCAGCGCAACCCAACCTACTTTTAATGCACTATTTTAGCCTTGTCACGCGACTACAATTTGGAAAATTTTTATTTGTCAGTCCCTCAACCGACAACCTAAATTATCAAATAGCAATGCTACTTTATCTAAATCTTTGTCACCAGGCTGAAGTTCTACACCGCTAGATAAATCTATGCCGTCGGGTTTGACTTGATTTAAGGCAGTTAGTACATTATCTGGTGTTAGTCCCCCAGCTAGTAACCAAGGACAACTGGGTTGAAATTTCTCTAACATCTGCCAGTCTAGAGTTTGTCCTGTACCTCCCAACTGTTGGGGATGATAAGCATCAAGTAGTAATGTGTCTATATGCTGGGTGTAATTAGAGGTTTGAGCCAGATGTTCCAGACTGCGAACTCTAAAAGCTTTGAGAATTTCTACATTCGGGAGACTTTGACGTAACAGTGAACAAAATTCTGGGGATTCGTCACCGTGTAACTGGACACCAGTCAATCCAGAATCCATCACTATCTGGCTAATTTCAGAAATGCTGGTGTTAGCAAACACTCCGATTTTGTCAATATTTTCCGGTAATTGCGCCACTGCTGCCCGAATTTGCTGTGAGGTAACGTAGCGGGGCGAGGTGGGGACACATATAAATCCTAGTGCAGTTGCGCCGAGATTGGCGATCGCTACAGACTGTTTTGGTTGAGTAATACCGCAAATTTTAACCCGCATATAAATTTTAGATATTGGTAAGTGAAAATAAAACTCGAAAATTTCCTAATAATTTTCGGTTGTTTGCTGTGGAACTTTATAATTTTGGAGGACTACATTAATTTTGTCATTTAGGAGATACCAGTTTGTTTTTATCAACCTTACTAGCCGCCGCATCTGTTCCCGTCACACCCGAATGGACTCCCACTGTCGGAATCATTATTAGCGTCAGCAGCTTAGTAGTTCTTTTGCTAACTCTGAAAATCCAGTATCCTTTAGTCGGCCCCAAGTTGCCTATCCTGCCCATCAGCATTCCCGCATTCATCGGTGCGATGGCTTTTGGTCATGTGGTCGGCATTGGTATTGTCTTAGGACTGACTAATATCGGTCGTCTGTAGGTTTGAGAACTTAGGGACTGGGGAAGAGGAACTGGTGCAGGGCGCTTTCCATTCTCCATTCCCCGTAGGGGCGGGTTCACAGATATCATTCAAGATCAACGACGATATTACTAAACCCGCCCCTACAACCCAATCCCCTGCATGATCAGATTTTTTTTGTAATCACTCGGACAAAAGAGGGAGAAACTAACCTTCCCTTTGAGGGAGGATTCGGTAACTTCATCAAGCGGAGTATTTACATGGCTGAGAAATGACAGCTAAATCAATTTGTTCATGCAGGAGAAAAAACTATGCTCTCATCAATGTTATTCGCAGTCCAAGTAACTGTTCCCAACACCGGCACTACATGGAATTGGATTGGCACTCCGATTATTATTGGCAGTTGTCTATTATGTCTTCTGATTATTCCCCGAACCATTAGCTATCCCCATGTTGGTAATAAAATGCCTTTACCCTTTCCAGGACTGTTCAATAATCCCAGCGTCGGTTCCTTCCTGGCGGCCATGAGTGCTGGCCATCTGATTGGTATCGGTGCTGTTTTGGGATTGACCAATCTCGGCATTATTTGACGGCGGAAATCCCCACCCTCAGCTATTTGTCCTGGGGGTCGGTAATATGCCAACCTAGAACTTAGGGCATCTCAGAATTTTGGCTTTGAGATTTAGGATTAAATTTTATGTATACAAAAATTGCACATTTTTAAGATTAATTACGGAAAATATTTAGTTTTAGGAGAATACAGTGCAAACAAATTGGCGCATCGGGTCATTACTTGGCATCCCGTTATTTTTAGACCCACTGTGGTTTGTAATTTTAGGGCTGGCTACACTTAATTTCGGTATAGCTTACCAGGAATGGGGTACTGCCATCGGTTGGAGTGCTGGGATGGTGATGGCACTGCTATTATTTGGTTCAGTATTATTACACGAGTTGGGTCACAGTTTGGCAGCGCGATCGCAAGGCATTAGAGTTAACTCAATTACTCTGTTTATGTTTGGCGGTGTTGCGGCTATTGAAGAAGAATCAAAAACGCCGGAAAAAGCCTTTCAAGTCGCCATTGCTGGGCCTTTAGTCAGTATTGCCCTATTTTTGCTGTTTAGTCTAGCTACTAACATTACACCGGCATCTACCCCCCTTTCGGCAATGGTGACGGATTTGGCGAGAATTAATTTAGTTGTCGCCCTATTTAACCTGATTCCCGGTTTACCTCTAGATGGGGGACAAGTTTTAAAAGCCGCCCTGTGGAAAATCTCAGGGAACCGCTTTCAAGCTGTACATTGGGCTGCAAGGTCTGGGCAAATTTTAGGTTATAGTGCGATCGCTTTAGGATTAGCTGTAGACTTTTTCACCAGAGAGTTAATTACTGGTGTATGGATTGCTTTAATCGGTTGGTTTGCTGTGCGTAATGCTAACAGCTATGATCGCGTCACCACATTACAAGAAACCTTACTAAAAGTAGTAGCCAGCGATGCGATGACTCGTGATTTTCGGGTAGTCGATGCTGATCAAACTTTGCGTGCTTTTGCTGACTCTTACCTATTGGACAGCAACGCCCCAAGTATTTATTTTGCTGTATCTGATGGACGTTATCGGGGTATGGTTTCCATTGACGATTTACGCTTAGTCGAAAGAAGCGAATGGGAAAACCGAACTCTGCAAAGTATTGTCCATCCCTTAACAGAAATTCCCTCTGTAACTGAATCGATTTCTTTAGCTGAGGTGATAAATAAGTTAGAAAATGAGCAATTACCGCGAATTACTGTACTTTCGCCTGCTGGTACGGTAGCAGGTGTCATTGACAGGGGGGATATTGTGCGGGAATTAGCTCAAAAGTTAAGTTTACGCATTACCGATGAGGAAATTAAGCGGATTAAAGAAGAAGGTAGTTATCCGCCAGGGTTACAATTGGGGGCGATTGCCAAATCAGCTACAAATTAATAGAATAAAGAACCTCACCCCCAACCCCTCTCCTTACTAAGGAGAGGGGAGATTTTTATGTAAGTCAAAGGTGAGGTAAATTACGAATTACGTTAGCGTAGCTCTCCCGAAGGGAGCATTACGAATTACAAATTATTTTCTCAAGTTTTCCCGCTAAAAAGTTGTTTTAAGGTTTCTGGGAGGTTGGTGATTTCTTGAATGAGATCATCGGGACTAAAGCCAAACATATTCAGAATTACAAGGATTACAAAAATCGCGATCGCACTACTCAAAAATGTCTTGAATACTTTCAGAAAAGTTCGGAAGATGATCACAGCGACAATTAATGCCGCAATTAGAATTATTATATTAGTTGGCATAAGTCAATTGGTCTCAATGAATCTTTAGAATTTGATATTCTTAGTGTTTTTAAACGCAGAGTTTTGGTTGAGAATGGTGAAAATTTAGGATGAGGATTTGGCGAGAATTTCATCCCATTCAGACTGGGAGAGGGGTTGTATTTCTATCTGCATCGCAAAACAATCACAAGCGGCGGTAATCAAAGCAGCAATTATTTGATCTAAACTCAAATTTGGGGGTAGTTGTATACTCATAAAAGATTCTGCACCAAAGACTTGAGTAAATAATTCAGCATCAGGCTGTAGACGCATGGAACCATGTTGCAAAATCACCTCACCCCGTCGCAGTTGGGCGCTACCAATGAGTTTACCTCCATTTGGTAAGACTAAATCTGCACTTGTCGCTGTGCCAAAACAGTTAGGGTTGTGGATATAGCCCCGCCCAGCTGTACCGTAGCGCAATTCCACGCCAAGCGATCGCCATCCTTGAATTAAAAACTCACAAATCTTTTCATATATTTGGAACCGGCTACCAGGGATTCCCGAAGTAATCACCGCATAAGTTAAATCACCTTGATGTAGTACCGCCCTACCGCCAGTAGGACGACTCACCAAATCTAGTTTTTCGCCTCGCCAAGTCAAATTTGTCCAAAATTCTGGGTATTGGCGTTGGTGATAGCCGAGAGAAATTGCAGGTGGCGACCAAGTATAAAATCGCAGAGTTGGGGGATGCTTTCCAGATTTGTGCTGTTCTAACAACCATCTGTCAATCGCCATCTGCACATCACCAGAAGCTTCTAGCAAAGGAATCAGTCGCCAAACCTGCTGACCATCCAAGTTTTCAATTGGGTTCAACACTGATATTTAGAGGGGTGCAAGCAATACAATTTGGAACTGTTCAAAGGCTAAAACCTGGGGAAAGCCATTTAAGCAGCACCATAGTGAGATTGTAAAACTTCATCGTGATCATCCGCAATGGTGGCGACAATGGTAACTAGCCGTGAGACTTCAGCCGGAGATAAATCTTCGAGAGTGCGGGTTGATATGACCACCACCCGATTTTCAATAATACCAAAACGGGCTTCTAAGGTGTTGGAGCAGTTCATTTCTAAAAGATGTCGCATCAACTTGAGTTCATCTTTAGCTGGTAAGTTCAGCACCGTAGACCAAACTGTGATGGTATCCTCATCACTTTCTCCAGTCAGTTGGATAAAAACTTCCACACTCCCGTACTTAAATTTCCAGAGATAACCATCCTTTGGGTTGTGGCTCACCATTGCGCTATCATCTTGTTCTAGAGTACCGATGACATTTTCAATTACTTCCACATGGTTCACACTCACTGTCTCTAAGTTGAGTTCATTGCTGGGTAGGGTTTCTTGGTAGTTTGTCATACAGATTTTTTTCCCGATTTGGTTACTGTTTCTCTACACATACTTTATCGCCTGTGAGCAAGGTTAGTTATAGCTGGTTCGCAGAATATTTTAAACCAGGCGATCGCAGTCATAAATATTACGTTTTGTTTAGACAAAAATTGCCTGTAAGATAACTCATATCAGCATACATTCAAAAAAAGTCTAACACTGACAAGGATGCGTGAGTCTATGACCTCTTTATCTCAGACTGTGCAGAATCGTGATGTCCGTCAGTTGGGTATTAACCCCAATCACTGGTATGTGGTTGCACGTAGTAGCGAAGTAACCAATAAGCCGATAAATGTGGTGATTTGGCAGCAAGCGATGGCGCTTTATCGAGACAGTGCAGGTAAAATTCACGCCCTGGAAGACCGTTGCCCCCATCGTCAAGTTAAACTTAGTCACGGGCAGGTAGTTGGGAACGAATTAGAATGTGCATATCACGGTTGGCGTTTCAATTCCGCCGGTGAATGTGCGGCTGTTCCCTACTTAGCAGAAAATCAGAAATTACCAAATTGTCAGATTCGCCATTACCCAGTTAAAGAACAAGATGGGTTTATTTGGTTATTTCCGGGAGATACTGAACCATCTGTAGAACCTCTGGGTTTACCAGAATGGGAACATCTCAATTATATTGCCACAGTTTCCGTGATTAATACTCAAGCCCATTATTCATATTTAATTGAGAATTTAATGGATATGTATCATGGGCATTTACACCAAGATTTGCAAGCATGGGCAGAAGCATCATTACAAGATCTTGATGAAGATGATCATCGTGTAGATGCTCATTATATCGCCCAAAGTTATTACAAAATCGATAAAATTTGGTCAATATCGCAGTTATTTTTTCCTGCATTTAGAAAATTACATCCTGAACCATTAGATGTAAGTTATGTTTATCCTCATTGGGTCTCTACCTTGGGTCAAGATTTTAAAATTTATTGTTTATTGTGTCCAATAAGTGAAACCGAAACCAAAGCGTATTTAATTCATTTTACATCATTAAATTCCTTTTGGAGATTACATAAATTGCCTGTATGGTTTCGGCGATTTATTAAAGATAGTTTATTTGGTGCAGCGCAAAAATTACTTGATGGTTTAGTCATTCAAGATGTAGAAATGATTGAGGAAGAACAACAGGCGTATTTGCAGAATCCCCAACGGCGCAATTATGAGTTAAATCGGGCGTTGGTAAGTGTGCAACGTTTGATGCGGAGTCAAGTAGAACAGGGGTAATTAATCATGAAATTATGAAAGCGAAACAGCCGAAAACTAACGTATTAAACCAGCGCGTTGAAAGATAGTATGGGGAGTAATTTCTAATTCTGGTAATGCTTCATGGCTAATGACTTGATTATCTCGAAAGGTGAGAGGAAGAGAAGAAGTTGTAAAGAGAGTGATAGTTTGAGATATTGTATCTACTATCCAAACCAGATAAATCCCAGCTTGAAGATAATAAGTAGCTTTTTCAATCATGTCTCCAAAAGTTTGACCAGGAGAAATAATTTCGATAACTAATTCTGGGATAACAGGACAAGCTTCATCTTCAAGCCAGTCAGCAGGAAGACGGTTATAGGAAATGTATGTTAAATCAGGTACGGGTATCCAATTTTCTTGATTTCTTGTTAATTTTATCCCCCATTCCACGACAACGCGACCTTTTGCTTGCGCCCATGTGGATAATAGGATAAATAATGCTCCTGTGGTTGCGCCATGAAAAAATTTAGGAGACATTTGCTCATTTTTATATTTCGGTACAGCTTCACCGTCAACAAACTCATAAGCAAGTTCACTTTCGGGAAGTGCGAGAAATTCTTCGAGAGTGAGTTTGGTTTTTAGTTGAGTCATGGTTAGTTTTGGTGGGTTCAATATTCCCGACTTCTATGATAACTAAAGTTCGGTTTAGACCCATTCTCATTCAATTGAGGTACAAGCAGTAATAATTAAACGCAGATGGACGCAGATAAACGCGGATATTTTCCTTCCTACCTTTGCGCCTAACGCACTTCGTGCTAGAGCTTACAGCACGCTACGCGAACGCTTCGCTGGTGCGCCTTTGCGTGAACCTAATTTATCTTTATTCTGCCTCAGACAAGGCAGAATAAAGATAAGTAAGAGTGCCAAACCTCCATGAGTTATTGCCTAAATTCCCAATGTCGTCAACCCGAAAATTCTGGTGATGTCAAATTTTGTTTGAGTTGTGGTTCCAAGTTACTGCTGAAAGACCGCTACCGCGCTATTAAACCTATCGGACAAGGTGGTTTTGGTAAAACCTTCTTGGCTGTGGATGAGGATAAACCTTCTAAACCGCCTTGCGTAATTAAGCAATTTTACCCCCAAGC
Source organism: Anabaena sp. CCY 0017 (assembly GCF_963920885.1). NCBI lineage: Bacteria > Bacillati > Cyanobacteriota > Cyanophyceae > Nostocales > Nostocaceae > Anabaena > Anabaena sp. CCY 0017. The sequence goes on from NZ_CAWUDG010000016.1 coordinate 71,132, forward strand.
CCAAGGTACTAACACTGTACAGAAGGCTGTGGAGTTATTTACTCTAGAAGCTGTACAGTTAGATGATTTGGGTCAACATCCCCAAATTCCCGCACTTCTGGCGTATTTTACCCAAGATGATAGACAGTATCTGGTACAGGAATTTATTGATGGGCCGAATTTAGCCCAGGAATTGCAGCACAATGGCGCTTTTAGTGAATCGCAGATATGGCAATTACTTCAAGATTTATTGCCAGTTTTACAATTTTGCCATTCTAGAGGTGTGATTCACCGCGATATTAAGCCGGAAAATATTTTGCGAGACAGCCATGCTAAATTAGTCTTAGTGGATTTTGGGGCTTCTAAATCTGCCAGTGGTACGGCTTTAAATCAAACAGGTACGAGTATTGGTACTCCTGAATATGTCGCCCCGGAACAAATGAGGGGTAGGGCGATTTTTGCCAGCGATATCTACAGTTTAGGGGCTACTTGTGTTCATCTTTTAACTGCGCGATCGCCTTTCGATTCTTATGATATTAATCATGATACTTGGATTTGGCAAAAATTCCTCAAAACTCCCCTGAGTCCTCAATTAAATCGCATCCTAGAAAAGATGCTGGTAAGTATCCCCATGCGGCGTTATCAAACAGCTGATGAAGTCCTGAAAGATTTAAATCAATCGCCAGCAGTCGCGACTTCAGCGCCAACAACACCACCGAAATCAACACCTACTTCTGTGAGTAAATCTTCTAGTTTCCAGAATTTGGAAATTGATTCGGAACTGGAAGAATTGAAAAGTCAATTTTTGGCTGCTGGTAAACCTAAACCAAATCAACCACAACCACCAAAACCGATTTCTCCACCTCCTGCTAATCAAAGCGCAATTGATAAGGAGTTAGAGGAGTTAAAAGCTCAATATCTGGGGAATAATAATTTACCAAATCAATAGTTACACGAATTTTTTTGATCACGCAGAGGCGCAGAGGCGCAAAAGAAGAAATATGAGGAATAAGCTAGTAAAATTAAAGTAGGTTTCCTCAGCGTCTATTGCAATTGTAAATTTTCGTTCTGCTGATAGAAGCCTGACTCGTATTACAGCGAGTATTCTGGGAAAATTAAGTCTGTCTATCTGCTAGGTAATTTGCAATCAGGATAATGATACAAAGTCAGTCGGAAGTTAAGCGTGTAGAAGAACTGCGCCAGTTGTTGCAACAAGCTAGCTATGCTTATTATGTCTTAGATGCTCCCATAATGGAGGATGCTGTCTATGACCAGCTTTATCGAGAATTACAAGAGTTAGAAACTCAGTATTCAGAATTAATTACACCAGATAGTCCGACTCAGCGCGTGGGTGAGAAACCAGCTACACATTTTACTTCGGTACGGCATAATATTCCTCTCTACAGTCTGGAAAATGCCTTTAATATTGATGAATTGCAAATATGGGATCAGCGTTGGCGGCGACAAGCACCGAAAATAGAAGCGGTGGAATATGTTTCTGAATTGAAAATTGATGGTTCGGCTTTGGCTTTGACTTACGAAAATGGTTTGCTGGTCAGGGGTGTAACTAGGGGTGATGGCGAAGTCGGTGAAGATATTACCCAAAATGTACGGACAATTCGTTCAATTCCCTTGCGTTTGAATTTCGCTGGTTCACAAAGTTTAGGAAAGGTGGAAGTTCGCGGTGAGGTGTTTCTACCTTTGGAAGTGTTTAAACAAATTAACGCGGCACGACAAAAAGCCGGTGAGAATTTATTTGCTAATCCCCGTAATGCCGCAGCTGGTACACTTAGGCAATTAGACCCCCGCATTGTCGCCCAACGACGGTTGGATTTCTTTGCTTATACATTGCACATTTCTGGTCTGGATGACGCAAGTATTGCTAATACTCAATGGGAAGCTTTGGAATTATTAGAACAAATGGGTTTTCCCGTTAATCCTAATCACAAACTCTGTGGTTCCATCGCCGAAGTCGCAGAATATTATCAATACTGGGATACAGAAAGGCTGAATTTACCCTATATGACTGATGGGGTGGTGGTGAAGTTAAATCCTTTCAAGTTACAAGAACAACTTGGTTTTACCCAAAAGTTCCCTCGCTGGGCGATCGCTTTGAAGTACGCAGCTGAAGAAGCACCGACACGGGTAGAAAATATTTCGGTGAATGTGGGACGCACTGGGGCGTTAACGCCTTTGGCTGAAATGCGTCCGGTACAATTAGCTGGAACCACTGTTTCTCGTGCTACTTTACATAATAGCGATCGCATCCAGCAATTAGATATCCGCATTGGTGATACTGTGATTGTGCGGAAAGCTGGGGAAATTATCCCGGAAGTGGTGCGGGTATTAAAAGAACTGCGTCCCGATGATACCGTACCTTTTGAAATGCCTACTCATTGCCCAGTCTGCGGTCAAGCAGTTGTGCGAGAATCAGGTGAGGCGGTAACTCGCTGCGTGAATGCTTCCTGTGCGGCTATTCTCAGAGGAGAAATTGAACACTGGGTGAGTCGGGATGCTTTGGATATTAAAGGTATGGGCGAAAAGCTGGTACATCAACTGGTAGATAGAGAGTTGGTGCATTCTGTTGCTGATTTATACGACTTGACAACAGAAAGATTATGTGCATTGGAACGAATGGGACAAAAATCAGCCCAAAAACTGATTGATGCGATCGCGCAATCAAAAAACCAACCTTGGTCTAGGGTATTATACGGTTTAGGCATCCGTCACGTTGGCAGTGTCAATGCTCAATTATTAACTCAGAAGTATCCTACAGTTGAAGATTTAGCCACAGCCAAACAATCAGATATTGCCGGTATTTACGGTATCGGTGCAGAAATTGCCCAATCTGTATATCAGTGGTTTCGCATTGACGCGAATCATGTTTTGATTGAACGTTTAAAAGCAGAAGGATTACAATTAGCTGCTACTGAGGAAACTACAACAGCTACTGACGGTAATCAAGTTTTAGCTGGTAAAACCTTTGTAATTACTGGTACTCTGCCCAGTTTATCACGGGATGAAGCTAAAGCGTTAATTCAAAAGGCTGGGGGTAAGGTAACTAATTCGGTGAGTAAAAAAACTGATTATTTGCTATTAGGTGAAGATGCTGGTTCTAAATTGGAGAAGGCGCAAGGTTTGGGAATTACTCAGTTGAGTGAGGCGTTGTTGTTGGAGATGTTGTCAGATTAACAAACCGCATTCGCGCAGCCTCTTGTAGATATAAGATAAATCGCGTCTAATTGATTTATCTAATTTAGAAGTTACGCATTGACAATTAAAATTAAATATGAGTCAAAAACCATATCTTTCGTAGGGGTTTAGCAATGCTAAACCCCTACAATCCTGGTCTATTTACAATCAAAATAATCGGGAATAAAAGTCTGAAACGACGTATTTTATTGAAAGCATACCCTGATTAATTTGTAAAGTGCGTAAGTTCTATAATTGATTTATCTAATTGATTTATCGCGCCCCCATATTAAAACGGATTTAATTAACCACAGATGAACACCGATAAATTCCAATACAGCAAACTTACAGCTAAAAAAGATATTCAGCAACTGGGGTCTATCCTGGAACAGTGTTTTATCATGTCGTCTGGTGATAGCGAAATTTACATCCCACGTATTGGTGTAGAGAATTTACGCGCTATTTATCAAGACCAGCGAATTGTCGGTGGTTTAGCAATTGTCCCGATGAGTCAATGGTGGGGTGGTGAGTGTGTCCCGATGACCGGAATTGCTGCGGTGGGTATTGCTCCAGAATATCGCGGTAGTGGCGCTGCGATCGCACTCATCGAAAATACTGTTCAGGAACTTTATCACCAAGAAGTTCCGATTTCAGTTCTCTATCCCGCTACTCAACGTCTTTACCGTAAAGCCGGATACGAACAAGCCGGAAGTTATTGTACTTGGGAAATTTCTACTGAGAATATTCAGGTAAGAGACACATCTTTACTTTTACAACCTGTAGACCCGAAAAATTATCAAATTTTTCACGACTTATATCAGCAACAAGCAAAACTCACACATGGTTATTTAAACAGACATTCAGCAATTTGGCAAGGATTAACTCAACCAGATGGACGAGAAGCAGTCTACGGTTATTTGATGGGTGACAAAGACCAACCCCAAGGCTATATTATCTTGACTCAAGAACGTACTCAGGATGGTGTAAATCTAAAAGTGAGAGATTGGACAATGCTTACAAATGCTGCTGTCAAAACGTTTTGGTCTTTTATTGCCAATCATCGCTCCCAAATTGACAAGGTGCAATGGAAGGGTTCTATTGTTGATTCTCTCACATTACTTCTACCAGAGCAAACCGCTAAAATTACCCAAAATCAGCGATGGATGCTGCGGATAATAGATGTAGTTAAAGCATTAGAAATGCGGGGTTATCCGCCAGGAATTTCCACTGAACTACATTTAGCAGTTAAAGATGACTTGCTACCTGCCAATAATGGTAAATTTATTTTATCTGTTGCTAATGGACGTGGTGAAGTTACTCAAGGTGGCAAAGGTGAGTTGCAATTAGACATAGGAGGATTAGCACCTTTGTATAGTAGCCTCTTTACTCCCCACCAATTACAGCTAACTGGAAAAATCGATGCTACCCAAACAGCCTTATTAGCCGCTACACAAATATTTGCCGCTTCCTCTCCGGGAATGGTTGATTTCTTCTAATACAGCAAATTTCATCTAATTGAAGTATACCAATAGCGGGCAAGACTTGTACTGAGCTTGTCGTTCGCGTAGCGTCTCGTAGAGAAGTATGCCCGCACCACAAGAGTTTTATGATTTGTGTCTGTATACAAATTACGAACTACGAACTACGAACTACGAATTACGAATTACGAACTACGAACTACGAATTACAAATTATGCATCAAAGTTCCGGTCGCTGGCGTTTGGGTCTAGGATTATCGCTGTTGACGGTGTTTTTGTGGGGGATTTTACCCATTGCGCTGGCGGTAACTTTACAAGTTCTGGATGTTTATACGATTATTTGGTTTCGCTTTTTAGTGTCATTTGTGCTACTGGCTGTGTTTTTAGGAATGCGGGGTAAATTACCCAACTCTCAACAATTGCGCTCTAGTTCTGGTAAATTATTAGCGATCGCTACTCTATTTTTAGCATTAAATTACTTCCTATTCATGCAAGGTCTAGCGTTAACATCACCCGCTAACGCTCAAGTTCTGATTCAATTAGCCCCCCTGTTATTAAGTTTTGGTGGTTTAGTAATTTTTCAAGAACGTTATACACTGCATCAGTGGATTGGTGTCAGTATTCTCGCCTCCGGTTATATTGTCTTTTTTCGTGAACAACTCACAAATTTAATCACATCACAGGGGACTTATATTTTAGGTAGTGGTTTGATTTTCTTGGGCGCAGTAGCTTGGGCGATTTATGCTTTGTCTCAAAAGCAGTTATTGCAATCTTTATCTTCCGCTAACATCATGCTAATTATTTACGGCGGATGTGCTTTGTTATTCACTCCATTTGCTAAACCAGAAACCATTTTGTCTTTGAATAGTTTCTATTTATTAATTTTGCTATTTTGTGCTTTAAATACTTTAGTTGCTTATGGAGCTTTTGCCGAATCATTAGAACATTGGGAAGCATCCAGAGTAAGTGCCGTTTTAACTTCAGTTCCGATTGTTACCCTCAGTTCAGTTGCTCTTGTATCAAGCTTTTTGCCGGATTTAATTCCCACAGAAAGCCTCACTTTAATTGGTATATTTGGCGCATTTTTAGTAGTAACTGGTTCAATAGCGATCGCATTAGGAAAAACCGATTGATTACGACACTTTCAAATTATAATTATATCCCAGAGGTGTGGAAATAACATCAAAGCCAACATATTGATATTCATTTGTTAAAATAGAGTTTTAAAAGATACTTTTTTCATCAACTCATTTAAAACTCCTACAAATTGGGTGATGTTCTCCCTGGTGCTAACCCCCCACAGAAGCATTTAGATTCTAGAGCAGAAGATAGTGAGGGTGGTTTTTAGCTTTGTACACCTAGACTCTTTTGTGAGAGCGCCAACTTTTACCAGTCAGGAGTTGATATCCACTTCCTGGAAAAACTCAAGTATATGCATACTGAAAACCTCCTACTAGCAGCCTTACCCCGTGAGGTGTACGAGCATCTCGAAAAAAATCTGGAACAGGTCTCGCTTTCATCCAACAAGATACTTCACCACCCAGGCGAGACAATTGAAGACGTTTACTTCCCGCTCAACTGCCTGATTTCGGTTACAATTACCATGAAAGACGGCAGCACAGTCGAAGCCGGAGTAATTGGGAACCGCGAAATGGTGGGAATCAATGCTTTCATGGGCGGGACTGAGACAACGCAGACCGAGTATATTGTACAGGTTGCCGGTGATGCGGTGAGAATGAAGGCGGAGCCTCTGCGAAAAGAATTCGACCAAAACAAGCAGATGCGGGATGTGATGTTAAAATACACCCAAGCTTTTATCGCCCAGATTTCGCAGAATGTCGCTTGTAACCGCCGCCATTCTATAGAAAATCGCTTTGCTCGCTGGCTGCTGGAGTCCAGTGACCGGATTCAATCGGATGAACTCGACTTGTCCCAAGAGTTTATCTCCCACATGCTGGGCGTGCGCCGTTCTGGTGTCACAGAAACTGCTCGCCACGTTCAAGAGAAAGGCCCCATTCAATACAGCCGCAAGAAAATCAAAATCGTTGACCGTCACGGCTTAGAACATATCTCCTGCGAGTGTTATGAGACACTCAAAGATGAATACAACCGCTTGCTAAAGTTTAATCTCAGAGAAAATCGCTGATTTTTTAATTAGAAAAGTTTTAGGTGGGGGTGAAAACGTTAGATTCATAACTTTTATTGCCAGTAATCTCATCGATGAGCCACCGCCAAGCTGTGAACTTGCCTTTAACGTCGTAAAGAGGTGCTACAGTTAGAGCCACATCAAAAGGCTGACTATGACGGGGTTGTATGCTTAATCTCCATTCCTGTAGGTACTTAAATTCACTATTTACCATCTGGCTGAGTTTTAAACGAAACTCCTGGCGCTCTTGTATTGGTATAAAACAGACTAAAAATTTGTTAACCAAAAATGCTCGTTGAAGATTGAAGAGTTTGCTAGCAGCACCATTGGCTTCTTGAATTTTTCCTTGTGTATCAGTTACTAGGTAAGCATTGGGGATAAACTCAAACAATTCTTGGTAGCGGTGATATTCGGCTCTGACTCGTGCTTGAGCGATCGCCAACTTTTGAGTTTGCTGGTATAGTTTATCTGTAGCTATCTCTAGCATTTCCGCACCAATAGCTAATTCCTGGAAGGCTGTTGTCAGTACATCAGCTTCTGGTTGTACCGTGGTATCTTGACATAAGTTAGCTAAATGCCCATGTAATGATTGTACCTGCTGGGCAAATGTCTCTAGATTCATGATCAATCAATAGTAAAGTCTAAACTTAAGCCCCCGAATAGAAGTAAAGTGTTTGTCAATTCCTAATGGATGGAATATTACCTGCCATTAATTTGCTAAAACTTTCCCAGACATCGGAGGTTGACTAAATTTGAGTATTATTTAAATCCTAAAAAACTCAGCCAAACACGTCAGTACGATTCCGGACAAATCTATTGTGTGGGGATGGACTGAATTTTTGGACATCGTTAATTGTTAAAGTCAAATTATCTGTTAGAATAAAACATTTTACTGTGCTAGGTTTTCTTAACTTAAACAAACCCTTTGACTGGACATCTCACGACTGCGTGGCGCGGGTGCGAAAACTCTTGCGCCTCAAACGTGTAGGACACGCCGGAACCTTAGACCCAGCCGCCACCGGAGTCTTACCCATCGCCTTGGGGAGAGCTACCAGATTATTACAATATCTGCCAGAAAACAAAGCCTACAAAGCCACCATCCGCTTAGGTGTGCAGACCACAACCGATGATTTGCAAGGTGAAATTATTACTTCTCAACCTTGTCCGGGAATGAATTTTGCCGACGTGAAAACTGCAATGTCGCAATTTCAAGGTAAAATTGAGCAAATTCCTCCCATATACAGCGCCATTCAAGTAGATGGGAAACGCTTGTACGACTTAGCGCGTAAAGGCGAAATAGTAGAAGTACCTAAACGCACAGTAGAAATTTTTCACACAGAAATTTTAGATTGGCGAGACGGAGATTTTCCCGAATTAGATGTGGCGATCGCCTGTGGAAGTGGTACATATATAAGAGCGATCGCTCGTGATTTAGGCGCAATCTTAGAAACTGGCGGAACTCTGGCCGCTTTAGTCCGTACTGCCAGTAGTGGTTTTAACCTCACAGATAGTCTCACCTTAACTGACTTAGAAATCCAATTACAAACAGAGACATTTCAACCTAGTATTCCTGATGTCGCCTTGCAACATATACCATCTGTAACATTACCAGACATATCTGCTCAAAAATGGTGTCAGGGGCAAAAAATGCCTCTTACCCTCGATTTTTCCGGTATAGTCAGAGTCTACGACCCAGAGGCTTGCTTACTGGGTATAGGTAAACTACAGGACGGCGTGCTAATCCCAACCACAGTATTAAAAACTTAATTAACAAAGTTAACAAACTAACTAGGCGTAAAACTCCAAAAGCTTCTAAGCTAATTGCATATATTTGACATGACTGCAATCAGGATTAGGAGTAGCTGCTATGCCCACAATTCATTTAGTCGATGGTGAAAAAGGTGGAGTAGGAAAATCCCTGCTCACCAGGACAATGATTCAGTATTGTTTAGACAAGAGAATACCATTTGTACCTGTAGAAACGGATAGGTCTAATCCTGATGTAGCTGGTGTGTATAAAGGAATATGTCAGTATGCAGTATTTACTGAAGATGAACGCCACGCTGATAAAGCTGATAAAATCTTCGAGATGGCGATGTCTAAACCAGTCGTTGTCAATTTGGCTGCTCAATCCCATAGAGCTGTCAAAAGCTGGATAGAGAGAAATCTATTAATTGAATTGGGGCGTTGTGAGGGAGTAACTTTTTGCAAATGGTTTGTATCTACCGGAGGATATGATAGTCTAAATTTGTTTGTTCAGTCAGTAAATGCCTACGGTGATCATATTCCTCATATTTTAGTCAGAAATTTAGGACTGTGCGATGATTGGGAACACGTTGAGTCAGACCCGAACATTCAAAATTTAGTGAGACAACATAACATTAAGGTTGTAGATTTTCCCAAACTGGCATACAAAGAACGAAATCTCATAGACCAACATCGCCTAACTTTTGCAGAAGCGCGAGAGTATAAAGAATTTGGGGTGCTTGGTAAACAGCGAGTTGTCCAATTTCTCAAACTTGCTTATTCGTCCTTTGAAAAAGTAGGTATTTGGCATGAAGAAGTAAAATAAATATCACTCATGTAGAGACGCGATTTATCGCGTCTAAAAAATTTATCGCGTCTAAAAGACAATACAGTTCAGTTAAGCCTCAAAGTCTACGACTACGTAGGTTGGGTTGAGGAACGAAACCCAACGCTTGCATGACTTTGTTGGGTTTCACTTCGTTCTACCCAACCTACAATTTTCTTAACTGAACCGTATTGGTCTAAAAGACTTATTCCCAAGTCGCCGCATCTCGCAGTACAGCCGGAATTTCCCCTTGTGATAGGGGAAACTCTAACAAAGTTTCTCTGTAACCCAAATATCCAGACTCAGCGAAAGACAACAGCATTCGCCCCAGCGCCAGCCAAACCTCTGGTTCATATTCCCAATCACGATAACGGGAAGCTCTACCAGCAATTGAACGTAGCGCCCAAAAATATGAATTCCTCACCACCGAACCACCCTTTTTAAAGGCTGGTACGTCCTCATGGTTGAGAAAAAGGATTGTATCTTCAATTCTGGCTCTCATTCAGCCATTATAATTCATTGGCGTTAATTAACGGCATCACATCTTACCCACATTGGCTTGAACCTCGTAGGGTGCGTTATGGACGCTAGTCCTAACGCACTGGGAATTGAAGATGGTGCGTTGCGCTACGCGACAACACACCCTACACACTAACGAATTACGTTAGCGAAGCTCCTCTGTTCGCGTAGCGTTCCGCAGGAAAAGAGGCATTACGAATTACAAATTTGACGTTAAACCTACACGAAAAGTCAACCCAGGACTGTAGATGCGATTAACTCGTTCATATTGTTCACCAAGTAAATTTTCTACATAAACCGTCAGTCCCAAATTGCGGGTGACAGGAATCCGACCACTTAAATCTAAATTTAAGAAAGCAGGCGCAAAATCTCGGCTCGTTTCACCAGGAGCATTAAAAAAGGCTCGACGAGTGCCACTGTTATAGGTAACATACAAATTAGCGTTCCAGCCAGAATTTTGATAACCTACACCAGCTTGAGCGACAGAATAAGGGATAAAACCTAACTGTAACCCTGCTTCTGAGCCTGTTTTAATTTGAGCATCTGTATAAGTATAATTAAGAAACGTTGACCAGCCCTGAGCAATCTGTAATCGTAATGCAGCTTCTAAACCATTAGTATTTACTAAACCAATATTTTCCCATCTACCAGCAATGATTCCCAGGCGATTATCTAAACTACTGCCGAAATAAGTAAACTGTCCAATTAAATTATTTGTCAGTTTGACATCTACTCCCGCAGTCCAAGATGAACCTGTTTCTGGGATTAAATTTGGGTTTTGTTCCCAACCGTGAACAGTATCATAAACATATAATTGGTCTAACCCAGGATTACGCTGTCCCCCAGCCCAACTCCCTCGCATTGCTACTGTTGGTGAGAGCGCATAACGTAAGCCAGCACTAGGGTTGAGATAATTACCAAACTCACCATCAAAGCTTTGTCTTAGCCCTAAATCTATCTGAAAATTATTGCTAATATTTAAAGTATTAACAGCAAATAAAGCTGTATTTATTAAAGTTCTATTTTCCGTGCCGTTATTGGCAATTCTATCAGGTCTGGTACTAAAAGTATCACTGTTTAAGTTAGTATTTTTTAAATCTAATCCCCAGCGTAATTGATTACTAGGTGTTAATTTCCAAACATGATCTACTCTAGCTGTCAGTTGTTGTGTATCTAAAACACCTGTACGGTTAAATTCTTGTCCTGCAAATGCAGTTGGACCATAAGTGCTGAAGTAATTTTGATTGTAACCGACTGTGGTTGTGAGATTAGAACTTTCTCCTTCACCCAAACGAGTTTTCCAAGATAAGCCCACATTTAAGCCATCATGGTCTAATCTATCTCTTTGCAGTGGAAAACCGAAATAAACTAAGCCACGACGACTGCTGAGTGTTGTAACATCTAAATTCAACGAATTTTTACTATCTAAATCCAGACCAATACTACCAAAATAAGTACTAGTAGCTGTGTCTGCATTCGCTAAAAATCCTTGAGCATCACGATTGGCTGCACCAACGGGAACGCGATAACGATTATCTATAAAGTACCTTTCAAAGCTGAAATTATACCGAGCGTCAGCTACTGAGCCACTATAGCTTACCTGTTGATTATTTAAGTTTAATGAGCCAAATTCTGTACTACCGGTAAATCTCGGTTGACTATAACCTTCTTTAGTAATGATATTTACTACACCGCCAAAGGCTGATGAACCATACAAAGCAGAGGTTACACCACTATATAGTTCTACTCGTTCAATAGCCTCTACAGGAATACTATTTAAATCAGTTCCACCATGATAGGTGTTGACATTATTATTAATTGGTCTGCCATTAATTAAAAATACAGACTGTTCAATTGAAGATCCCCTGTAGTATGTACCTGTGTGAATATCTGCACCAGGTCCGACGTTATTGATAGTGAAACCCGGCATTCTTTTTAATACATCTGCTACACTTGTAGCACCCTGTTGTTGAATTTCTTCTTGATCGATGATGTAAACAGGGGTAGACTCAGGCAAAGGATCTTGTTCACCGATTACTTCTAGAGAAATATCTGCATCTTCTTCTAGCTGATTTTCCGGTGTTGCTTCAATGGGTATAGATTCTTGAGTTAACAATTCAGCCTTGGTAAGAGGTAGCTCAATTTGACTCAAGTTAGAAATAGTTGAATTTACCTGTTCGGTATCGGTAGCAAGGGCTGGGAAAGCTATTAATAAGGTCGGTAAAGTAAATGCTAGGAAAAAAGAATGCTTGCTCACTTGGTGTTCTTACGTTCAGTAAAAATTACTAAGTAGTATTCTTGCTCCTAGAGTAAAATGGTGTCAAAAGACATCCTGTCATAGTTCCTGTTATTTTCAGAAATATCAGGAATAAATTTAGAGCGAGTTTGACTACTAGGTGGTTTTGCTCAACCAGATGGATGGAGCCGCAAATCTAGTTAACCCGCTCATCAGTATGGCAATTAATTGATTTTTGGTTCAAATTCCCCGGATAGAGGCTGTTCCAGATTCACTGATTGTTCTGGAGAGGATATTGCCGCTTTGGGAATATCTATCACTGGGTTATTTAACGCCACCATTAGGGGAGAAGTGGAAACTACAGGCGCTGTCGCCCGTTGTATTGGCTCTCCTGGTTGTTGTTGCGCCAGACGTGGTGTATTGAATTCACCACCTGGTAGCCACCCAGATACAGCACCGATTACACAAGCAGCTACAGTGGCTCCTCCAAATGCCCAAATGGGAAGGGAACGGCGGCGCACACGCTTTAAGACTTGCTCGGCTGTGACTGCTGGCGGTTCTTGGGCTGTCGGGACTGGGAAAGTCCGTAAACCTCGCCGGAGATTTAGTAGTCTGCTATACAGGCATTGAACAGAGGCATCGTTTTTTAGCCATTCTTCCACTTGCCTGCTTTCTGCGGCTGTCACCTCTCCATCGAGGTAAGCACTTAATAACTCGAAGCGATCGCGCTTCACCATATCCATAGCACCCGTTATTTCATTGGTATGCTGACCTTTCCTATTTGACCAATCTTGAGAATTTAGCCAAGAGGAACGGTCATCAAATGGAGAATTAGTATTCATTGTAGCATTATGACCAATTCATTATGCGGGTAAACATCACGAAAAATCCTGATAAATTTATTTAATTTCCTCCTCATGGGAGCAGAATTCTAAACTGGCATCAAAATGCTCAAACTCTCTTGACATTTTGCCCTTAGACCATGACCAGATTTTGTAAATTAGGCATCTAAATAATTTTGCAACTGAGTTTGCAATCTGGATCTAGCTCTGGCGATTCTAGATTTGACTGTTCCCAAAGAAACACCGGTAATTTCGGCAATTTCTTCGTAGGCCATACCTTCAATTTCTCTCAGAACAATGGTAGTCCGAAACACTTCTGGTAAATCGGCGATCGCTTCTCGCAATTGCTCGTAAAATTCTCTAGTTGTCAGTTCTTCTTCAGGGCCTGGAGTATCCCCAGCAATTTCCCAATCCATCTCGCCGTCTTCTAACGTGCGGGGAGCATCTAGTGATAAAGGACTAGCTACCCGCTTCCGTTTACGCAACTCGTCATAAAACAAGTTGGTCGCAATCCGGCTTAACCAGCCCCGGAACTTGACTGGCTCTTGTAATCGGTTAACATTCCGATACACTCGAATCCACACTTCTTGAGCTAAATCAGCCCTGTCAGGCCAATCAGGAGCCAGGTGGTATAGAACTCGATCAACTTGACTTTGATAACGGCGCAATAGCTCTGCAAACGCAGCACGATCAGGGCGCAGTCCGACTTGACAGCGTAAAATTAGATCGTGGTTAGAGAGTTTGTCAACTTGCACCGATGCTTCTGAGTATCTTGCATCAACAGTTGACCAGGATACAGTAATCGATTGGCTCATAGATCGTACTGAATTTTGAATCATCCCTATCTATTAGACAAGCTAATGGGCGCAATGTTCCTTCAGCAGTGACGGATTTATGACTGGTACATGGTTGTATGTATAGCAAAGTGCTGAGTGAAGAAAGTGCTTTGCCCCCTGCCCCCTGCTCCCTGCTCCCTGCTCCCTGCCCTCTGCTCCCTGCTCCCCAGATCCCTGCTCCCCTGCTTCTTTTGACTTCTGTTAATATAGGCAGATGTATCGATAAAAAAGGTTATTTTTTGGGTTTTTTTACCATAATTGTGGCGGATGTTTCTATCTCTTGTGGATCATTAATACCAGCATGAGTTGAATTGAGTAAGCGGACTTGAACAAAGAAATTTAAGGAAAATGTAATTATGACTGCTAGGAATAGTTTTTCAAACATGATTTTTCTCTCACCCACACCACTAATGATGAAATTTATGCCCCGTAAGCTTTCCTGGGAATAAAATTTTTAACTCAGAATTTTGTACCGGGATCTGTGGATAGTGTTAGTTTGCCCAAAAGAATCAGCAGAGTTATAAGAGAACAGATAAGTAACTATAAATTATTGATAATTTTGGATGTACTCATGAACCAATTAGTCAACTGGATATGTCAGGGATAAACAACAGGCGATGGCAATGGTAAGAAATGAATCTGTAGCGCGTATAGTAATGTTTCTCTGTTTTGGCACAGCCGTCTTATCGCTAGCTGTCCATTGGCGGATTACGACAACTCAAGGGCAGTTTGAGCAGCCAGCTTCCGCCGCCGGAAGCCCATCTGAGGTTACTGATGGAGTTTTGGGTGAAACTGCTCGTGGTGCGTCTATACTTCCTCATCAACCCACTCACCAGCAATCTGTCCAAAAGAGTTCTGTACCAAATAGATCGGGTGCAATCAGCCATAATTCAGCAGGTACTACTGATTTATCGCCACAGATGCGACCGGCAAAGCCGCTCCTTGGGCGATCGCTGTTTCCCAGCCGACAAAATTCCCAGGGTGTATCTTCACAAACATCATCTCAGACGGAAGTGGTAGTCAATTTAAGCGATCGCCGTACCTATGTTTACAAAGGAGGTGAAGTCATCGCCAGTTATCCAATTGCTATCGGTAAGGAGGGTTGGGAAACTCCTACAGGTTCTTTCCGCGTCACGGATATGCAACACTATCCTATTTGGCAACACCCAATCACTGGTAAAGTTTTTCCATCAGGTACTGATAGTCCTTTGGGGGATCGATGGATTGGTTTCTGGTCAGATGGACGCAATGAAATTGGCTTTCACGGTACGCCAGATACACATTTATTAGGAGCTGCTATCTCTCATGGCTGTTTAAGAATGCGTAATGATGATGTCCGTTTATTATATGAGCAGGTAGATGTTGGCACACTTGTTTCTGTGCGCGATTAATTAGGGCTGTTCCCAAATTCCATTATTTATTCAGAACAGATAACCCTGGTTTATTAAATAAACCAGGGCTTTAATCAATTTCCAAATATTCACAGAGTAAAACTAAGATTTTTGCTCAAAGTTTGGTGCGTAAACTTGGAGTAAATTACTGACTTGGCGCAGAACTTCGTTACCAGTGCTTTTGCCAAAGACTGGCGTTCTGTTGTCGTTGGGTTGGTCAAGGTTACGCCCGATGGACTCAGTAATTTGCTGGGAAATTAATTCTTGCAGTTCCGCCTTCGCTCGTAGGCGTTGGTAACTAGCACCTTCTTCTGTAGTCGCATACAAAGGTGGTAGTCGGTTGAGGGCGTAAGCGGCTATATCCCCTACATCCAAAGAACTTTCGCTAGTGGCTTCAATTTCTGCGGCTCTGGCGATCGCCTCTGTGAGTACCAATTCTTCCATAACGTTAATGAATTGTTTCCGAGGTACCGCCACTACCTCACCCGTCAATAATGCCCCCATCAATCGATCCAGCGCCATGTACTCTTCAATTGAGAGTTCCGATGCGTTATCACAGATTCTTCCAACTTCGGCTTCCATTACTGGTGTTAAATAACCATCCTGGAGAGCTTGTTCTACAATTTTTTCAATACTCATAACGCTCATTATTATTACGCTAGCCAAGCAAGGTAGGGACGGTATCAATCCAATTCATTTTGCCTAATTATTGGCAAAAAGTATACAATAGATTATCCACAAACGGCATCCATTCCGTTGTAATTAATCGACTCCATCAAATCTCCAAGGTACTGGATCAACAGATTGGCCGTTGACATATAAACCCCAGTGCAAATGCGGCCCTGTAGAAGCGCCTGTTGAACCTACTGTGCCAACTAATTGACCCGCTTTCACGAAATCGCCTTCTTTGACATTAATCCCATTCAGGTGCAGTAAAATACTTGTTACTCCTTGCCCGTGGTCAATGCCAATTGTGTTGCCGTGAACCCGGAAACCTTCGGATACCGTACCCACCAAGGCAACAGTTCCAGCCGCAGGGGCAACTACGCGTGAACCCATAGCACCAGCGTAGTCAACGCCACGATGGTAGTAACTCTCCGCAAATTTACCATTATAGTAGCGACGGACACCATATATAGTCGTAATCCGCCCTTGATTTGGTTGCAGCATTGGGCCATTCCAATGCTTTTGCGGTGTTTGGATTGCTTTAAAAGCTGCTACGCGTTGGAGTTCATGTTCTGTGGCTCTCACCCCAGCTCTTCCAGGTGGTAAATTAATCCGTTGCGTGGAAAAATTACGATTACGCAAATTCACTGCCAAGTTTCGCACTTCACCATCTCCGGAGACTCTCAGTGTTATGGTTCCAGGTTTATCCAGTGGAGTTGTCGGAATTAAAGCCCGATATTTATTGGGAGCGATCGCAAATGCTGGATAAGAATTTTCACCTACAGCTACGGTAGGATTGCTACCATTGGCAGGACTATTTACATTAATCATCACAGATAGGGTATCACCCAGCTGAGGGTTACTGGGAGTTACCTGTGCTTGCAAAGCATCTACAGGCAAAGCCAAGATGACAACAAAGACAGATGCAAATATGCAGATGAACACGTTTTTGATGTGGCGGTTGGGTTTCCAGCCTTTGAAACTAAAATAGGGCAACTTTTTATCAGATTCTCTAATGTCATGATCAATAGTCATAGAGCTACAACACAATCTCTTACTTCTGTTGAGAAACTGACTAGCTTATGGAAGCCGGTGTTTCCTAACCCAGGCAAATTCTTTTGAGTATAGCAGATGATACTCAGTGATTTCAATAAATGTGCTGGGAACCAAACTATACTAAAGTCTCATACATACTATGGACAAAGAGAAAAATTATTTTCAGTAATATTAACTACTTTTTGAATTAGCGGATACATCCTAGCACTTCAAGTTTCAGACTGCCATAAAAATTTTTGGCGTTGCTAATTCTGAACAGGGCGCAGGGGAAAAGAAACTTACTCAAAACTTTCTTCACTCAGCACTTTCCCCACTCAGCACTGAAAGAAGATAGCAGAAGCATTGACTAGTTTGCCATCTTCCATCCGAACAATCCGATCAGCAATGTCTAGAATGCGATTGTCATGAGTCACCATGAGGATTGTACAACCTTGCTCTTTAGCCAGTTTTTGCATCAGATTGACCACATCTCGGCCTGACTGACTGTCAAGCGCCGCCGTTGGTTCATCGGCTAAAACTAGTGGCGGATGGCTAACCAAAGCACGGGCGATCGCTACTCGTTGTTTTTGTCCTCCTGATAATTTATCAGGATAATAATGAAGATGATTTCCTAAGCCGACCTGTTCTAACATCAGGGCTGAACGAGTTTGCATCTCTCGTGGGCTAATATGCTGATGCAGTTCCAAACCCATTCTCACATTCTGGAGTGCTGTCAAACTACCATGCAAATTATGTGCTTGGAAAATATAACCATTACGCTGTCGCGCCTGCACTAATTGTTCTGCTTTAGCACCACAAAGTTCTCGGTTCAAAACCTGCAAACTACCAAACTGGGTAGAACGCAACGCCCCAACTAAGGTCAGGAGAGTAGTTTTACCAGAACCAGAAGGCCCAGTCAAAATAATAATTTCGCCAGATTTAATCTGTAAGTTGATGTTAAATAAAACTTGCCTACGCAGTGAACCTATTCCAAAGTAATGATCGAGATTCTGGATGGAAATGACTGGAAGCATAACAGGTTTAAATTTTATAATTTATACTTTGATGTGATAATTGGTAATGCCCTATTTTTGATTCTGCATTTTCTAAAACATATCAGCCGGGTCAGCAGACCGCAGTTTACGGGTGGCGATCGCTCCAGAAATTGAACACATGATGATGGTTAAAATTAGCACGTGTAAACCCCGAATTGCCGTCATATACATCGGCAAATTTGTGGCTGTGCGCGTCATTTGGTAAAGTCCCAAAGATACTGCTACACCCGGAATAAAGCCCAAAGCGGCTAAAATTAAAGTCTGTTCAAACACTACACTGAGCAAGTAGTGATTTCGATATCCCAAGGCTTTAAAAGTAGCGTATTCCTTCGCATGGGCATTCACATCAGTGGAAAGAACTTGATAAACCAGAATGACTCCCACGGCAAATCCCATTGATACACCCAGGCTAAAAATGAATCCAATGGGCGAGTTTGTTCTCCAGAAGTTGTTCTCAAATTCAATAAATTCTGCGTGGGTCATGACGCTGACATCATCTCTCAGGTAGGCTTGCAAGGCGATCGCCACCTTTTTGGGGTCATAACCTGGTTTTACCTTGATTAAACCTAAACTGATACTGCTGGCTGGTCGTCGGGAAAACAACCGTAAAAAGTTTTGATCGCTGGTCATCAAGCTACCATCAGAACCAAAAGAAGCCCCCACGGTGAATAAACCACTAATGGTAATTGTCTGCCCTTCGATTTCGGTGGTCAGTTTTTTACCTTGATCAATTTGAGCGATCGCCTTTTGGTAATCTCCTCTAGCACTGCGGTCAAACAAAACAGTATCAGGTAGCTTAATTGACTGTAATTGTCGATTCACATCCGGTAAATCAAAAACTGGTTTATCTGGATTAAACCCGATGACTTGCACCGATGTCTGGCGGCGTGTTTGGGGATTCTTCCAAATGATGTTGTTGACATACATTGCTTCTGCTGAATAGACCCCAGGAATATCCATTGCCTGGTACAGTCGCCGACGCGAAAATGGGGGCATATTTTGCAGACTACGGGCTTGGGGACTAGTTAAAACAATATCTGCTTGCAAACTGCGATGTAATCTAGTGTTACTGTCGTAGAGCGCCGTCTGAAAGCCCATCTGCATAAACATTAAAACATCCGCAAAGGCAATTCCTGACAATGCTACCAGTAACCTGCTTTTTTCGTGACTCAGTTGCAGCCATCCTAAAGGTGTGCGTCGCCGCAGTTGTTTAATTATTCCCATCATATAAGTGCTGAGTGCCGAGTAAAGATGTGAAAAAACAATACAGAGTCTGATTCTTAATTACGAATTACGTTAGCGAAGCTCCTCTGAAAGAGGCATTACGAATTACGAATTAGACAATTGAATTACTGCCCTAACTTGCATATTGGTTAAGTTGGCAGCTTTCTGACTAGAGGTTTCATCTAGTCGGATATAAACCTCCACTACTCTGTTATCAATATTGCTAATTGGGTCAGTGTTGATCACATTCTGCCGGCGCACTTGTAAGCCTTTACGGTCTACTGTTCCCTGCAATTCAATAGGGAGGAAATCACCAAATACTTGCACCTTCTGCCCTGTATGAACTTTACCGATATCGCTTTCATAAACCTCGGCAACTACATACATTTCGCTGGTTTGCCCGATATCAGCAATGCCATCATTTGAGATTAATTCCCCTGGGCGGGAGTGGATCTCGAATATTTGACCATCTTGAGGCGATCGCACATAAGCTTGTTGTAGATTTGCTTGTGTCCGCTTCATGGCTGCTATGGCACGATTTACTTCCGCCGCCGCCGCTTCTATATTGACTTGTGGCACTTCAGCAATCCGATCCAGTGTTGCTGCGGCTTCTTTAATTTGTTGCTGGCTGGTTAACTCAATGCGAATTAAGTGTGTTTGTGCTTCTTGCAGATTTTTTTGGGCTGTTTCCAGTGTTAAGCGCTTACTATCTCTTTGAGAGGCAGATATGGCTCCCTCTTGGTACAGGACTTGATAGCGTTGGTTTTCGGCTGCGGCGTTACGCACTTCGGCTTCCCATCTAGCCACAGTGGTTTTTTGGGCAGCAATATCACCTTGGGCTTCTGCCTGCAAACGCGCAATTGTGGCTTCTTGTGCTAACACTTCTCCACGTTTAGCACCCGCTTTGATGCGGTTTAAGTTTGCCTGTTCCACTTTCACTTGTTCCTCAGCCTCTCTCAAGGCCGCTAACAAGCGATCGCGGCTGTCTAAAATCGCTATCACCTGCCCGGCTTTGATCCTATCCCCTTCCCGCACTAAAAGTTCCTCTACCCGACTTCCTTCAGCCGAAGTCGTAGCAGAGAGTTTAATCACTTTTCCTTTTGGTTCAATACGTCCTAGGGCTGTTACCGTTTTTAGCTCAGGTAGTAGTACGGCTGGTGCTGACGCTTTCTCACTTACTGTATCCTGAAATTTTAACACCGTATAAACACTACTACCAATCACAGTTAAAGATACAATAATCGCAATAAAAAAGGGCGGACGTAAAATTGATTGGGGAGATATTGATCGATCTAGCTTTGAGTTTTGCACGATAGCATACCTTTGAAGCAATTCCAAATACGCTGATTCAAATGAGAAAAAAATCAAATTTTGGTAAATGTCCCGCCTAACTCTCTTTTATCACTCACCAGAGGAAAAAATATCATGCTATCCCTGAATTTTGGACATAATCATGGATGTTTTCGAGACATATAAGGGAAAGTGGTGAGTGGGTAGGGGCGGGTTTAAGCAGTCAGTCTGTAGTTCCTCGAAATCCTTAGTAAACCCGCCCGGACAACGAGTGCTGAGTAAGTTTCTTCCCCCCTGCACCCTGCCCCCCTGCCTCTTCCCCCCCTAGCCCACAAGAATGATCTGTGATAGACAAAACTAAACGGTTTAGTTCTATAATAGAATTATACTAAACCGACTAGTTTAGTCAAGCTATCGCCAAAAAAAGGTGATCAGGGGGTGGAGAATAATCAATGCCCAAGGACTGATACGTTGGTAAATTTTGATAATATAAGGACTATTTGAAGATGGCACGCCTCAAAGAGGGAGAAACTGACCGGTCAAATTCGGCAGAAAAAATCGAAAAAATTCTGCAAGGAGCGATGCAGGAATTTTTAGCTCATGGCTATGCTTCCACTAGTATGGATCGGGTAGCAGAAGCGGCTGGGGTTTCTAAGGCCACAGTATACAGCCACTTTCAAGATAAAAAAGGATTATTTAAAGCATTAATTGAGAAACTTGCCAGCAAGCGGTTTTATTCCATATTGGGGTCACAACCGCTCAAGGGAGAACCTTATGTTGTACTGCGCCGATTAGCAGCAACAGCATTGGATCAGATGCTCAACGACCAGGAATATCAGTCATTTGAGCGCTTGTTAATGGGAGAATCGGCACGTTTTCCGGAATTAGCACAGGTGTTTATTTACAGCATTGCTAAACCAGCCATTGAGACTATCACTAAATATTTAGTTGCTCACCCGGAGTTAAAGATCCCTGACCCAGAAGCCACAGCCAGAATTCTCATTGGTTCCTTAGTGCATTTTGTGATTACTCAAGAGATTATGCATGGTAAAGAGATTATCCCAATGGAAAGCGATCGCTTAATAGATGCCTTGACACACTTGATCGTTAATTGTGCTGACTAATTTGAATACATTTAGCCAGACATACTGATAGATATTAATTTCATTCCAAACTCTTTCGGAAGAAGGAACTCATTATGTATTTGATTTTTTAGATTGTTCTTAGTAAATGTATAAATTCTAATTAGGAAAAATATCATGGCTAAGAAACTAGAAAATCAAATAAATCAGCCAGTAAGTCAAGACTGGCATTCCAGAGAAGAGCCAACAGCCAAGGAACGAAACTTAACCCTAAATCCAGGCGATGCTATTGATGACGAGTCGAAATCCCTGGAAGAGAAGGCAAAACAAGTAGCTGTGGATGCACCGGACATCACAGGTGATCACATTACAGTCCCGACTTACTTTATTGTCGAATACCCTGACGGAGAAAAAAAGGCACTCCACCATGTTACAGATGCAGAAGAAATTTCTGATGTCATTCGTGAAGCCAGAGTAGACGAAGATGGAAATCGCCTTTGGTGGTGATAGAGTTCAACGAGTAGGGGGGGTATGGCTACGCCACGCCAGCCATCACAGAGATCATTCTTCATTAATGGGGATATTGGTAAACCCGCCCCCACTTAGACTGCTAGGGGTATCGAGCTTTCGGTATACCCTACCGTAGTTAGATGACGGGAAATTTTATCTGTTGGGAATTCATCGCTGCCACAATGTGAGCCGCTAGTAGAATACTGTATCTAGGTTCATCGGCTAACTTCTCTAGGGCGGCTGCTATGGGAATTTGTGTTTCTTGTGAGGTAAACAGGGTAACAATTTTTTCTACCGCCACTGTTTTTCCGGGAAAGGACTCAAAGGTAGTTACTAATGTGGAAGATTCAGAAGTATTATTTACACATACGGGTGCAGTTTCATCACAATCTACCACTAACTTTGCCGCCATCCCTAATTGAATACCTGAGTGGATAGTTCGACTTTGCAACCAGATAATCTGCTCGATACCACCTTGGTTTAAGGTTCGCCAATGTCGCACTCCTGGGGTATCCGGTTTAGTATTAAATCCCACTTCCACGGTGATATCACCTTCAAAGTCTATCGATGTGATGTGACAGCGAATTGCTGAAATATGTTGATCTGCCAAGCTGCTAAAACGTTCAAAGTGGAAATCTAGGGTATGGCCGGCTGGACTACGCCAGCGCACATCACGACTGGCTAAACCCAAACGCAGATCAAGTCGGCGTTCATATTTAATAATTTCACCACTATCTAGACTAAAGCGATCGCCTGCCACTGTCACCACTAATGGCAACCAGTTGGGGCAATTCACAAGTTCACAATGAGCTATTGCTACATCATCATAAACACCGTAAATCATTGTAGCTGGACAATCATCAGGATACCCTTCCTCAAAAGTCCCACGGGTTCCTAAATAACCGTTACCAAGGGTGAAGGCAGTTTCCTGTTGATGTAGCTGCGTAGCGTTAAACTCGGTTTCAATAATCTTCCAGGCGTTAGCGTTAATTAGTGGTTGATTTTGCCAAGAATTTCCCACAGACACATTAAGCATGGTCAAAAAATCTATATTTTCCAATAGGATAAAATTCAATTTATAAAAAAATGCTGAAAACCCCTGATCCACAACAACGTGATAAAAAACGTTGACTTGCCCCGTAACAAGAAACCTTTTAGTTTCATTTACCCTCTAAACTTTGGTTTTATTTATAACTCATGTTGGAACCCATAAATGCTAAAACTGATACAAATTTATGTGTTTGCTTATGTATGATATGAGATTTTGGTGAATAACAACCAAGAAAGTTTAGTGAAGAAGAATTACCGTTATCCGTAATATTCTCGACCCTAATTAACACTAGCATCATCTTTTTAGGGGAAAACTCGGAAAAGAATCCAAATTTCTAAGTTTGACAACTTGTCTTTTGACAAATCCCTGAACTTAGCGTATATTTCCGCACTAGAAACGTGCCGCAGGAATTGATCAGAATGCTAGATTTGTCACTCATCACCATCCTGGGGTTCCTGGGCAGTTTTGGACATTGCTTTGGGATGTGTGGCCCTCTAACTGTGGCTTTTTCCCTTTCTCAGCAGCAAACAATTCCAGTAACAACTTCCCCTGAACAGCCATCACCCCGGAAAACACCTAATTCGTGGCAACAACAATTAAAATTTCATATATTACTAAATCTGGGGCGAATGTTGAGCTATGCTCTGGTTGGTGCTGGCATAGGGGCGCTGGGTTCTGTCTTACTGCACGGTGGCCAGTTTGCGGGTGTAGGCAGTGATTTCCGGCGCTGGATGGCAATTATTACAGGCTTCATGCTGATTTGGTTTGGTTTAGGGCAAGTAGCACCCGACTTGCTGCCGAGAATACCTGTATTACATCCCTTACTACAAGGACGTTTACATGAGCGCCTCAGTACAGGGATGGTGAAGCTTTCCTACCAAAGCCGATGGTGGACACCCATGCTTCTAGGCATGACTTGGGGTTTAATGCCCTGTGGCTTCTTATATGCTGCCCAAATTAAAGCTGCGGAAACAGGCAATTTATGGATGGGTGGTGCAACAATGCTGGCTTTTGGGCTAGGAACCTTACCTACTATGCTAGGTGTGGGTGTCTCCACTTCTTTGATCAATAAAGATCAGCGCAGTCAATTATTTCGCTTAGGTGGCTGGGTGACACTCATCATCGGCATACTTACTTTGCTGCGGACTGGGGACACAATGGTAGATTACAGTGGACACGCTGCGTTAGTCTGCTTAATTTTGGCACTAATTGCCCGTCCCATTAGCCGCTTGTGGGCTTCACCCTTGCGTTACCGTCGAGGGTTGGGAGTGGGTGCTTTTGTTTTGGCGGTGGTTCATACTACCCATGTCATTGAACATTCCTTACAATGGCAATTTAAGGCTTTCTTGTTTTTACCGCCAGATTTTCAGTGGGGCATGGCTGCGGGTGCTGTAGCATTAGTCTTAATTACCCCCGCAGCTTTCACAAGTTTTGAATCATTGCAAAAATATTTAGGTAAGCGTTGGCGACAGATTCATCTGTTGAGTGTACCAGCTTTACTCTTAACTGTTATTCATGCTGTCTTAATTGGTTCCAATTATTTGGGTTCGCTGCAATCGACATGGGAAAATCAATTAGCGGTAGTGTTGATAGGAATTGTTACCTTTGGTGTGTTATTGGTGCGTTCACGTTTGTTTTGGTCAAAGTTAAATATAGAGAAGTTTTATGTACCCCCAACCAAATCGTAGTAGCAGGTATCTTCAAAGCCCAAGAATCATCTATTATTTATTATTTTTGAGTTGCCTAGTTATATCAATAATTACTGCTCATCCCACTTTTGCTCATCAGGTGCAAATAGCTGAAGATGTCGGTGCTACCCTCCACATTGAGCCGAATGATAATCCTCGTGCGGGAGAACCTACTCAAGTCTGGTTTGCTCTGACCCGTAAAGGTGGTAAGGTGGTTGCCTTGGCTGAGTGCGATTGTGAATTGTTGATTTATGCTGAACCGCACACACCAGGAGAACCAGCTTTAATAGAGCCATCTTTAGAACCTGTAGCAGCTGAACGTTATCAAGGTATTCCCGGTACAGAACTTACTTTTCCCAGGCCAGGACGATATCAGTTACAGCTCAGTGGTAAACCAGCGACTGAGGCTGGTTTTAAACCATTCCAATTTGAGTTTGAAGTTACGGTAGCTTCTGGAACAGCCAGAAATACAGAAGGTGTGCAAAATATCAATAATAATGCACCGACTCAAGAGATAAATATTCGCTCATCAGGGTTTAGTATTACGGTGCTAGCGCTGGCGATTCTTGTGGCTTTGGGTATTGGGTTTTTTATCCTGCGGGGTAAAAACGGGCGTGAGACGCGATGAATCGCGTCTCTACAAAGGTAGCACTCAGCAATCCTAAGAGTGTCGCTTTTGATGCCACTGCCAAGCATGGGTGACAATTTCTTTGATGTCTGGGTATTGTGGTTGCCAGTTGAGGATTTTTCTGGCTTTCTCGCCACTACCAATTAGAGATGGTGGATCTCCGGGGCGGCGATCGCACTCTTCAACTGGTATGGTTAGTCCAGTGACTTCTTTTGCAGCTGCAATCACTTCTCTGACTGAGAAACCGTTACCGTTACCTAAGTTGAAAACTTCGCTGTCGCCATCTTCTAATAGATATTGCAATCCCAAAACATGGGCATCTGCTAAGTCATTAACGTGAATATAATCGCGAATACAAGTACCATCAGGGGTGGGATAATCTGTGCCAAAAATGGAAATAGATTTTCTTTTGCCTAAAGCTGTGAGCAGTACTAGGGGGATTAAGTGTGTTTCTGGTTGATGATCCTCGCCTAGTAAGCCACCCGGATGAGCGCCAGCTGCATTAAAGTAGCGAAAACGGACTGATTTCAAACCATAAGCTACATCAAAATCAGACAGAATGCGCTCTACCATCAGCTTGGTAGCCCCATAGGGATTAATGGGGTTCTGAGGGTGGTTTTCGGGAATAGGTACGACTTCTGGGACTCCATAGGTGGCACAGGTGGAAGAGAAGACGAATTTCCGAATAGATGCAGCTACCATCGCTTCTAACAGCGTCAGTGTGCCTACAACGTTGTTACGGTAATATTTAGCGGGGTCTGTCACCGATTCTCCTACGTAGGCATAAGCAGAAAAGTGCATGACTGCGGTAATATTACGGGTTTTAAATAAGTTATCTAATAAAGGGCGATCGCCTGTATCTCCTACTATCAGTTCTACCTGCAAAATCTTCTCTACCAAGTCTTGATGCCCATAAACCAGATTATCCAGTATGACTACTTCATAACCCGCTTGTTTGAGAGCAAGTACAGTATGGGAACCAATATATCCAGCTCCCCCCGTGACTAAGATACTGGGCTTTCCATTCGACATAGTTTTTCCTTGAGAGTTGACAACGATTCAATTAATTTAGTTTACTGGTGCCACATTACTCATCCGAAAAATGACAAATAATAGACGAAGTGTGAAAAAATTGCACTAAAATCACTACGACGGTAGTCTTTTGGTATTGGGTTGGAGGTATTTGCTCTCAAGTAATAGTGCGATTACAATTTGACGAGAAAATACATCTTGTACCGAAAATCTCTAGGCTATTCTTTACGGGTGTGTCAGTTACTCATGGGTAAACTCCTGTTTTTAACTGGCTAACAGCATAATAAAATTTGAGAGTTAATCTATGTTTCTATTGCTAAGTCGAGTACTGCTGTGGCTGTTGATTGGCACTGTTGTATACTCTCTCTTCCAGAGATTTTATCCTTCTGGAACCTTTGCCGGGAGATTAGTTTTAGTTATTGTGTTCATTGTCATAGCTTTGTCGTTTATTAATCCTAATGAACCAGCCGTGGCATCTTTATGGAGGGTTGTATCATTTCCCCTCAAGCCTTTGGGTGCTTCTGTTTTGCTGATGATGTTTGCGGCGCAGAAGATTAAAGGCGGTGGTATAGAACAGCCAGGTGGTTATTTGGTGGGTTGGTCGCTGACAATTTTACTTTTAGCCAGTACGCCAGCGATCGCTTACTTTCTGGTGAGAGCGCCTATAGCAATGATGGGTGATACAAATGTAGCAACTCAGGAGATGATTGAAAATTATCGGCTAGTGTCGTCTCTGAGAACTGACGCTTCCTCTCCAGAGGTGCTTGTGGCATTTAGTCCAGCAAATACGCCAACGATGGTTTCTGATGTCTTAGAGAATAATCTCTTGCTGAATCAACAACCAGATCGTGCAACTATAGCATTCAATTCTTTGGGTGCGAAGGTTCCACCTTACCTGTTGCAAACTCCTCAAGCAGTTGGCGATCGCGGATTGCGAATAGAAGACTTTGTACCCAGCGCCCAAACTCTGCAAGTCACAACCCAAGTATGGGAAAGTTATCTTAACCAGATTTACTTTTTCTTGCGTGGGAACCAGACATCTCGCTAAAAAAGTCACTTTAACAGCTGAGACTGTTTACCAACATCCGAATCAGCAAAAATTAACCACAGATGTTTGCTCGATGTTTATCTATCTGCATCTGTGGTTTAATCTCAGCAACATTGACTTTTGCTAGAGTTTTCATGACAAATTGCTGCCATCACGGGTTCTCTATTCGCTAAAGTAAGATAGGTGGACTGCCGAAATTCCCAGAAAATACAGAGTGATCAGCAGTTCATCCTCAGACGATTCAGTTGCAATATCGCTTTAATGGCAGAATCTCGACGACTTGCTAAACTCGGTGCTTATTTACGTCCCCATTGGCGGGAAACGACATTAGGCATTCTCGCTTTATTATCTGTCAATGGGCTGGGTGTTTATATCCCCTGGTTAATTCGTTCAGCCGTTGACCAACTTTCAGCAACCTTTAATTTCAACAACATCTTATATTATGTAGTCCCGATTGTCTTGCTCAGTTCCGCGATGTGGCTGATCCGGATGGCTTCGCGCATCTGGCTGTTTGGGGTGGGAAGACAGGTAGAATTTGACCTCAAGCAACGGATTTTTGAACATTTACTCAAACTGGAGCCGTCTTATTTTGCCACTAACACTGCTGGAGATTTAATTAATCGCGCTACCAGTGATGTGGAAAATGTCAAGCGGTTGGTGGGTTTTGCGGTACTCAGTTTAGCAAATACTCTGTTTGCCTATGCTTTGACTCTACCCGTAATGCTGACCATTAGCGTGAATCTTACATTAGCTTCTTTGGCTGTGTATCCCTTCATGTTTTGGTTAGTGCATCTGTTTAGCAGTCGCCTCCGCAAAGAACAAGCCGTAGTCCAAGAGGAACTATCAGATATTAGTGAACTCATTCAAGAGGATGTGAGTGGGATTGCGCTGATTAAAATCTACGCCCAAGAAGAAAATGAACGTCGAGCTTTTGCTCAAAAGAATCAACAGCTATTGGCGGCTAACTTACAATTGGCTAAAAGCCGAAATATCCTATTTCCGTTAATCGGTGGTTTAGCTAATCTCAGTTCTCTGGTAATTATCTGGCTGGGGGCTACACAAATATCCACTGGAACCTTAGCTGTAGGCGATTTTTTGGCGTTACTGATTTATGTAGAACGTCTAGTTTTCCCCACGGCTTTATTAGGCTTCACAATTACAGCTTATCAACGTGGTGAAGTGAGTATTGACCGTCTGGAGTCGATTCTTTCTGTGACACCGAAAATTCAAGACGAAGCGGATACTGTACATTTGCCTTTAGATAAAGTTCAAGGCAAACTTATCGCCGAAAATCTCAGCTACACTTACCCAGGGGCGAGTACTTCGGCTTTAGAAAATATTAGCTTTACTATTTTCCCTGGGGAAACAGTATCTATTGTGGGGGCTATTGGTTCTGGTAAATCAACTTTAGCCAATGCGTTACCGCGTTTGTTGGATATTGCACCAGGGCAATTATTTCTAGACGGTGTGGATATTACCAAGATATCATTGGCAGATTTACGTCAAGCGATCGCCTACGTTCCTCAAGATAGCTTTTTGTTTAGCACTACGATTAAGAATAATATCCGCTACGGTGATCCGGTTAGTGAAGCTGAAGATGTAGAGTATGTAGCTAAACTAGCTCAAATTGATGCCGAAATTAGCAATTTTCCCAATCAATATGAAACCATTGTTGGTGAACGTGGTATCACTCTATCTGGTGGACAAAGACAACGTACAGCCTTGGCTAGGGCGATGCTGGTAGAAGCCCCAATATTAATTTTGGATGATGCTCTTTCTAGCGTGGATAATCAAACAGCTACAAAAATTCTTGATAATATTGCTAGTGGTTCAGGGCGTAAAACCATTATTTTTATCACTCATCAACTATCTGCTGCGGCTACTGCTGACCGCATTTTTGTGATGGATAAAGGCCAAATTGTCCAAATAGGCAAACACTCAGAACTATTACAAACTGAAGGTCTTTATAGAACTTTGTGGAGTCAGCATCAAGTCGAAGAGTTACTTCGTTGAAAAAATATGCTTTATACATAACTCTTGTAGAGACTCAACTTGAAAAGTCTCTACATTCTTTTTTCAACAAGCTCCGATTCTTCCAAAGATGACAGAGAAAGTTTTTGCAATCAACATTAAATCATAGAGTGGATGCCAATTTTTTTGGTATCGCAGGTCTAAATCAACTATTTGTTCAAAATCTTTCACTTGAGAACGACCGTTAACTTGCCATTCACCAGTTAGCCCTGGCTTCACATTTAAACGTTGCCAATGGCGACTAGTATATTTTATAACTTCATCATGAGTGGGTGGACGAGTTCCCACTAAACTCATGTCGCCAATTAAAACATTCCAAAACTGGGGTAATTCATCTAAACTGGTGCTTCGCAACCAACGTCCTACCCTGGTAACTCGGAAGTCATTTGTGTTTTTAAAGATTAGTCCGTTAGCTTCGTTACTCACCAGAGATTTGAGTTTTTCGGCATTACTCACCATTGACCGGAATTTCCGAAGTCGAAAAGGGGTTCCCTGAAGTCCATATCTTTCTTGCGTGAAGAAAATTGGCCCTGGATTATCAATCTTAATCGCGATCGCTATTGGTACAAACACTATAGCTAGAATTAATAATCCCACTAAGCTGCCTACGATATCCAAAATACGTTTGAATTTAGAATGTACAGATGAGTGGGGAGAAAATTCTAACTCCCAAACCTGATAAGTACCTTGAAACACGTTTTTTATGGGTGTATTGTACATTTTTTTAGCAGACTATTAAAATAATAAAGTAGAAATACTGATTAACTCTTTGAATATAAACTTTTTCTTACTATGTTCTCGGCTTGTTTGAGTTATATTTACCTGATCTTCATCAAAACTCTGGGGATCATAAAATTGTATAAAGTTAAGATGAAGAATAACTATATCTACCGTAAGATAGATGGCTAGTCAAAAAGTATATGTATTTAGAATAAGGTATTAAAAAATATCAGCCAATTTTATTTTCTTGGCAGTTATGGGAAAGTGCTGAGTGCTGAGTGCTGAGTGAAGAAAGGCTTTAAATTTTCCCCATTCCCTGGTAGGGAAGGGGGTTAGGGGGTTAGGTTTCGCGTTAGCTTTTCCACATAACGTGAAAACTCAGGTGTGAAATCACTGGTTTCTTTAATAACTTGATAAGAGATTTATCGCCCCGCAATTCCACGAAGAAATATTTTTACAGTCGTTTGTAGATTATAAGCTGTTGTGCTTTTTTTGAATTTAAAAATCAATGCAAGTATCCAAAACAAAGGTGCAAAAAACACCTGTAATTTAGAGTTAGACTTTTAACAGAGTTACGGCGATGTTACCGGAAAAACAAACATCCACATCACTGCCAGGAGTGCGATCGCGTTGACTATATTCCCCTACATAATAAAAATCATCGCCATCCATGCGATAGTGAATCGGTAACGGTTTAGTACAGGGTTGACAAAACACGATCTGCGGATCGGCATCCCCTAGTTGCAGATGTGGCAAATTTACATTCCAAAAGCTTCCCGGTGCTAAGGGACGGGGGAGTAAATCAGCTAAAACTTCCGCAGTCAATTTAGTGGTAATATCCCAATCAAAACTTTGCTTACCCTTGTGATATTGGGAAATAGCAATTCCGGGTATATTTTGCGTCGCAGCTTCCCGCACAGCCGCAACAGTACCGGAAATATAAGCATCTACTCCCAAGTTTCCCCCGGCATTGATACCTGAAAGCACAAATTTAATATCTGAGCAAATTTGGCTAGTGGCGATTCTCACACAATCGGCGGGAGTACCTGCGATCGCATACTCATTTTCAGAACGCTTTTGCAGATTAATTGCACTATTAGTCGTGACTTGATGCCCACATCCAGATTGATGGTCTTTAGGGGCGGCAATAATTGTTTTTTGACCATTTATCGCCTGAAACAAAGCTTTAATGCCAGGAGCATCAATTCCGTCGTCATTGGTGAGCATTATAGTCATAGTTATCAGTTATCAGTTATTAATTTGGCAAAAAGGAATTGAAACCACAGAGGAAAAAGATA
Organism: Anabaena sp. CCY 0017; assembly: GCF_963920885.1. Classification (NCBI taxonomy): domain Bacteria; kingdom Bacillati; phylum Cyanobacteriota; class Cyanophyceae; order Nostocales; family Nostocaceae; genus Anabaena; species Anabaena sp. CCY 0017. The sequence continues at coordinate 102,681 of NZ_CAWUDG010000016.1, forward strand.
AAATATCTCTATTCATCTGTGGTTAATGTTTTTATTTGGGTTAGCTACTCAACGCCTTCAAGAACCTTTGCAAACTCTTGAACACACTGGGCTTTTTCGCAGGTGCAGCATCTGTCCCTGTTTGTGGTTGTCCTTGCATGACAATTACATCCAACTCATCACCCGTTGGTCTTTTCGGTAGTTCTGCAACCTTTTGATACTCGCCGTTGGTTTCTACCCATACTTCCCATAGTCCGGGATAGCAGCGAAAAACAGCCGTGGTATCATCTACAGGACGCAAATAGTAACAAGATTCTAGAGTGCTAATGAAACGTTGGCGGGTTTGTCTGGCTGTATAACCAATACCCACAACCCCCGAATCTTCCAGGCGAGGATTTAACATCACAAAAGGGCGATCGCCTATATTTTCACATAGTTTTTCCACTTGGGGAACTTCTACAGCAGTGGGGGCGATAAATAAGAAAATCTCATCCTCTGGCTGAATCTTTGACTGTAAAGAGGCCGCCCTACCTGTACCGACATCCAATATATTAAATGGTGTACCTGCCCAATCACGTTTAGCTAGGGCTGCACCACCAGCATCAGGAAAGAAAATTTTCAGGCGGGAGTCATATTCTGTAAACAAAGATAAGAATTGTTCCGCCACCGGCATCAGTTTGAGTTCTGGGAACAAAAAATCAACTTGTAAGCGAGTGTAGCCATCGTCAAGGGCTGCTTGGGTAGCGATGCGAGATTGAGCGATCGCTTCTTCAAGACTCTTAGGAAGTTCGGGCATAGTTTATATTTAATCTAGCTTCTACTTCCATTGTTTCAGTACTTTCGGCAACGGCAACACACAGAATTAAATACAGCAAGTATTACGCCCTTTCGCCTTGGCTTGATAAAGCGCACGGTCAGATCGCTGGACGAGATGATCAATGGTTGTATCATCTGGTTGGTAGACAGCTATACCAATACTGACTGTCATTTTGAGGGGGGTTGTTTCTGTAGGAACGGATGTTTCAGCCACCAAACAACGAATCCGATCAGCAGCAGCTAGAGCCTGAGGCGCATCTGTTTCGGGCATTAAGACCACAAACTCTTCACCACCAAATCTTCCTATTAAGTCTACATTTCTCAGGGCGTTGCTGACAATGGAAGTAAAGGTAATTAAAGCGCGATCGCCGGTCAAATGTGTACACCAGCGTAAAATCGGATGTTGGGAGCAGAAGTTACTAAGGGGTTATTTGCAAATCTCTCGTCTTTTTCAGTGTCAGGAACTATAAAAACATCGGGTTGTAGAATCGCATGAGCGCAAAATGCCATATCACGAGGTGTTTCTACGGCATCCCACCCCACTTTTGCCTTGAGCCATTGACGGTTTTGATCAACTAAGCTGATTAGAGAAACAGGGGTTCCACAAATATAGGAAGCTATACGAACCAAGTCTTCAAAGGTGTCTTCAGGTGGAGTATCGAGGATTTGGTACTGCAAAAGTGCTGCAATTCTTTCTTTTTCGTTATTAGGTATTGGTGCTTTCATGGTCAAAATCACTACCCTTGCGGTATATGCGTATATATTCCTTGACCTTGGGTATCGTAAATAAATACTGGTAAATTGACATTATCACCAATTACCCCTAAAGCTTCTTGTAAGATATACCAGTGATTTGTCGTTTGCAGATCGGCTTCAGATAAGGTTTCTAGGACTTGTTCATACTGGGGAGTGAGGGATACAGCAATTCCAGTCTTATTAATGCTGAAAGTGCAAATCCGAATTTCTCTAGCGCAGGTTTTATTTAAGTCGTTACTAACTTGTTGTAAATTATTAACGGTTTGGAGTTGTTCTTGAGCTTCCTGGAGGGCGGCTGAGTAAGGTTCAATTAGGCTTTGAGCTTGATTGTAGTAAAGACTATCTTGAGGTATTTGTTGAGCATTCTGTAAAGCTTGCGCCCAGTATGTAACTGCTAGTTGCCATTGATTTCTTTGTGCATAGGTTTTGGCTTGATTGGCTGTGCTAATGGCTTGTTGATAACTTCTCCCTGCCATTTGTGCGGTGGTGGCGCGATCGCGTGTCCTAGCCAATTGGGGTTTATACTCTAATAACAGTTCTTGGGCTGGGGTGTAGGCTGGGCTATCACTGGGAATAATATTTAAAGCATTAATCACTACTTGCCAAGTAGACTGTGCCTGTTGCCATTCATTCAAAGTTCTAGCACTGTCCTGACGTTTAGCGGCTACATTTGCTACAGCCTTAGCATCATTGAGTTTTTCCACCCATTTTTCTTGGCTGAGTAACTGTTGATTTACAGCTTGCAAATTCACCCGAAATTTTGATAATCTTGGCTGTACTAGACTATATAGTTCACTATTAGGAGATATAGCTTCCAATGGTGCGATCGCTTGTCGCCATAAAGATTGGATATCTTGTAATTCTGCTAGACTATTTGCAGGTGCTTGAGATTTTTTCTCTGCCATATTGGCCGTCTGTAAAGCTGTCACCACTTGGTTAATTTTCTCTGACTGCATAGACAAACTAGCTTTTAACTCCTCAGCCTGTTGGTAGCGTGATGACCACCGGGGAATAACTGACAGGTTGGTGCTTGCTGTTTCTAATTGCTGTTGTATGGTGACTAATTGATTTTCCGAATTAGCACGACGCATCAATTGTCTAGATTTTAAGTTTAATTCCTGAGCAGTTTGAATTTCTTGGCACTCAGACATTACACAAGGACGACTCAGTAAGTAAAAAGCACTACTAAACACAGAAATTGCTACCAAACTTATCCCTAGCAGGAGAGATTTAACGGGGCGTTGTGACTCGGTATTCCACAAATCCGGTGTATCTACGAAAGAATCAAACAGTTCTTCTGAATCATCCTCTATAATAGATGGAGTATAGGTTAGAGAAGATGAGAGCGGGATGGCTCGTCTCATGTCCTCCTTTTGCTTCATAACTAAGGAAAATTTAGCATAAGGAAGCTTTTCCCCAAATATTCTGATAAAGCATTGCACCTTCTGTTCCTTGTAAGCTGGTGACAACTGGAGTGCTTCTGACAGCACAACAAAGATATAGTCAGTGTCAACGGTAACACCCGGTGGATGTTCAGTTAAAATCATTAACTCGTCTTTTTTGACAGCACACTTAATTTGAAAAACTTCACCAGAGGGGACTTCTGCAAGAACTTGTTCCTGCAAGGTTCTGGCTAAAAGTTGTAAGTCTTCTTGCTGAACTGCTACTTTCATAAAGCGTTACTGCTGGTTTTCTATATTGTTTTGTTTATCTGGAAAAAGATGAAATATAGCATTTGCATTTATGAAATGCAGACGCACGGTGTAATTAATTACAATCAAGAGAATCAAGAGAATCAATTGATATTCTCACCCCTAAGCTGAGGCTGTAGCATCCGATTCTTGTTTGACAGAATCCGGCTTTTTAATACAAATCCAACTTGGGCTGAGAGTAGCCAAAGCCACTAGTCTTACAGAAAAAAGGGTGTGGGGTGTAGGGTGTAGAAGAGCAACAATCAAAAACTTTAGTTCTGAGTTCAAAGCTCAGTTCAAAAAAAGGAATTGTATCGAGAATGGGGCGCGAGATACAAAGCGAAGCCACTGCGGTGGAGGGGTTCCCCGGCATAAAGCAAGTGGCGCTCGTTGCTTCAATCCCATGTTTTTAAACGTGGCTTCCCCACACCCTACACCCTATCCCCTACACCCTCCGAAAGATTCACCATCAGATGGAAATGCGGTATGCCTACGGTATTTGATAGACCAACTTTTTAACACAGATTCAGAGTTTTTAGCAAAATGTTAAATCTTGCTGATGATTCAGATGGACAGTACCATTTAGCAGAAGTCAAAAGAAGTAAAGCCGCGCTAGCATCCAGGGTAAGAGCAGGGTAGTCAGTAGGAAATGTGACAATTGTTAACATTTTGACATCTGAATCTGAAGGTAGTGATCTCGGTTGGGGCTAATTCTCTCAGCCCTAGCTGCAAGCTGCGACTAAGGACAAAAGCATCTCCAGTAGTTCTGAGGTAAGAAAAAAGATATATTGCCAGAGTTTTTTGACATTAATGCTGGTTTTGTTATATGCTGGCAAATTCACCGTGAATATTAATCACTTTTAGTAAGTACAGTAGTCACGTTTTAATCTCAGAAACTGATTTGCATCATTTACGGAATCCGATAGAATTAATACATAATAAATAAATTATTTATCATAGACGAAAAAAGTAAAAACACGTAACTATAGTGCTATAAAAAGTCAAAAACAGCACCAAACAAATGCCTTTGAAAGTGTAAATAATAGGGTGCAAGTAAATGGATTTATTGGAGTACCAAGTTAAAGAATGGTTTGGCAAAATAGGCATTCCCGTATTGCCTTCCCAACGAATTGACCATCCCACAGATTTGAAACGTTTAAAAATTCGCTATCCGATTGTACTGAAGTCGCAAGTGTATGCAGGCGAAAGAGCAAAGGCTGGTGGAGTCAGGTTTGTTGAAACCACAATTGATGCGATCGCCGCCGCACAAACCATTTTTAATTTGCCGATTTGGGGCGAATTACCAGAGGTTTTACTGGCAGAATCCAAGTATAGTAGTCAACAAGAATTTTATTTAGCCGTAGTTTTAGATACAGCTGTCTGTCGCCCAGTGCTGTTAGGTTGCACCGAAGCGGATGTTGATTGGGAATCCGCAGGGGAGAAAATGCATCACGTTGTTGTGGAACAAGAATTTTCTCCTTTTTATGCCAGGCGACTGGCGTTAAAAATGGGATTGCAAGGTAAATTAATGCAGTCTGTCAGCTCGGTTGTTGAGAAAATGTACCAGCTATTTGTGCAGAAAGATTTAGACTTGGTGGAAATTAATCCCCTAGCCGTGAGTGCGTCAGGTGAAGTGATGGCGCTCAATGGTAAAGTCAGTATCAACGAACGTGCCATTGGCCGTCATCCAGACTTAGCGGAGATCGCCGTAAAAATAGCTAACCGTCATACCAGAAGTTCAGTGAACGGTCACTTAGGCGATTGGGATGGTTTAGAATTACATGGTAAAATTGGCATTCTGGGTAATGGTACTGGTTCGATGATGGCTACCTTAGATTTAGTCACCAGTGCGGGTGGTAAGCCTGGTAGTTGTCTGAATCTGCGCCATGCTTTCCTCACAGATGTGTCACCGACGACTTTTTGCTCCCGTCTAGCCAAAGGTTTGAACATCCTCGCAGCTGACAAAAGTATTCAAGTTATACTGCTTAATCTTCTCGGTAGTGTACCTCAGACAGAGGAAGTCGCCGACATCATTAGTAATTTTATCCAGCAAGAACACCACGAAATCAAACCACAGACTGTAAGAGTTAGCAGCCGCACCCGCAGAGAGTCTCATTTTCCCCGCTTGGTTGTGCGGATTGCAGGTTCTGAGTTCGATGTGGCTAAGGATTTTTTAGCCACCTTAAACACTCAAAGCGATGCTTTGATAGTAGTAGAAAATTTAGATGAAGCGGTTACACAAGCTGTTCGTCTCGCCAAACCAACGGCTTACAAAAAGGTATAACGCAATTTTTTCTGGAAAATATAATACTTCAGTGAAGTACACCGAGGAATTAATTAACCACCAATGAACATAGGTAATTGTCCAAACTACCAAATATTTATATGAACCTAACACCAGACAGCAAAGTATTAATCCAAGGCTTTTCGGAATTTATTACAGCAACTCATATTGCTCAAATGAAAGCTTATGGTACAAATTTAGTTGCTGGTGTCAATCCTGGATGTGGTGGACAGCAACGCTACAATCTGCCAGTGTTCGATTTGGTGGAAGAAGTGGTGGCGAAATTTGGCACAATTGACACAACAATTATCTGCGTACACCCATACCAAGTTTTAGATGCAGCATTAGAAGCGATCGCCTGTAATATTAGCCAGATTATCATCATGACTGGTGGCGTACCACCCTTGGATATGGTGAAATTATTGCGGAAAGCTGAAGCCGGTGAAACCTTGATCGTCGGTCCCAATAGTCCGGGAATTATCGTACCAGGAAAAATTCTCTTAGGTAGTCAACCCAGCGAATTATATACACCTGGATCTGTAGGGATTGTTAGCCGTAGTAGTACTCTAACTTATGAAGTTGCTTGGGAATTAACCAAAGCTGGTTTAGGGCAATCAATTAGTGTCAGTATTGGTAGTGATGCGATCGTTGGTTCATCGTTTTTGCAATGGTTGCAAATTCTCGATGAAGATGAAACTACCGAAGCGATCGTTTTAGTCGGTCAACCCGGCGGTGATAGTGAAGAAGCCGCAGCGCGATATATTACTGAAGCAATTGATAAACCAGTAATTGCCTATATTGCCGGTAGACACGCACCATTAGCTAAAAATTGGCGACAAAGTGGAACTTTAGCCACAGTTATCGGACGTGACCCTAATTTTGGCACAGCCCAAAGTAAATTAGCTGCTTTTAAAGAAGCTAAAATTCCAGTGGCTGAACGTCCTTCTCTAATTCCAGAATTAGTGAAAAAGGGAATTAAATTAGTTGAAAAAAGTCACTAATTTGTTTGTTAAACTCGATACTGCAATATTAACTTGTCCCAATGTCATTGCGAGGAGGAACGACGTAAAGCCTTCGGCATAGCTAGAGCCTCCGGCACGCTAACGCGAACGCTTACCGCGTAGCGTGTCGCCTTGCGACTCAGCAATCGCATAGGTTTTTTGTTAGTTGGAGATTTTGCGATTGCTTCACTCCACTATGGCTAACGCCACGCTACGCGAACGTTTCGTTCGCAATGACGTGCAAAAAAGTGAGATGCTCCCCCTTCGTTGCTTCCTTTTGTCCCAATTCTCAAAGGTGGAGAAGACGAGTCTACAATTAGAGAAGCCTTACAAATTTTACGTGCCGATGAACAGTTAAACCAACTGGAAACGGTGTTAGCATTTTTTGCTACCTTTGTACTAGAGACGGCGTTAGTTCAAGATATAATGAGGTGGGATATGGCTGTGTTACATGAGTCGCCTTGGTATCAGGAAATATTACGTGAGGGTGAAGCACGCGGTGAAGCACGTGGTGAAGCACGCGGTGAAGCACGTGGTGAAACACGCGGACAACGACAAGGAATAACTTTTAGCATTGAAACTAGCTTAGAAGCCAAATTTGGTAGCGATGGTTTGGAATTGATGCCGCAAATTGTCGAAATATCGGATTTAGAACGTTTAAAAATGATTTTACGGGCAATTATCACAGCAAATACAGTTGCAGAATTGCGACGACTGCTGTAATTTTGCTGAAACGAACCGCCAAGACGCAAAGAACGCCAAGGTAAGAGGGTTTACAGCAGTTTTCATCTATTTGAACCACATCTGTCGTAGGGGCGCAAGGCCTTGCGCCCCTACCGTGTGGTCTATTTACCTGAAAATAGCTGTAATAGGCTTCGCCGTGAGCGTCAGCCGAACGGTTTTTTACATCAGCCAGTAGATTGGGTTGAAGCTTTGTGAAACCCAACGGTGGTAGGATGTTCTTACTTTTCGCGTGATGTGAAAAAGAACCTCCGGCGGGTTATTGCGACGGGTGCAAAATATAGAAAGGACTAAAGTCCTGACTACAAACTTTTCATATTTACATACTTTCTTTGTAGATTTCTAACAATTTAGGAATGTAATCATATCCATCTACACCAATAATCGCAATCATTTTCGGGCGATGTTGTTGTAATAAAGTTTGGAAAGCTTCTGCTCCCATTTGTCCTTGTAAAATTGTGAGTAAACCTGCTGATTGTCGCCATTCATTAGAAGCAATTTGCTCTAACAAATACATTCCTAAGCCACCTGTATAAATCGCTTTTTCGGAATTTTGTAAATTATAATAAGCTTCCGATAAATAAGCTAAGTTGCGCCCTTGAAGATATAAGTCTCCAGCAACTTGGGCTGTTTTAAAAGCATTTTCTAAATAGGGAATTGCCGCTTCTGATTGACCTATCACTAAATAAGCAATACCTAAGCTACTAAAACATAAAGCTTTACTTTGAATATCTCCTAATTGTTCTGATAACTTTAATCCTTGTTCTAAATAGTTAATAGCTGATTCATATACTTCTGTTTCTACTTGTTCCAGCTTTTGCGCCTGCATGACTTCGCTGTAACCTAAGTTTACCAGGGCATTGGCTTCGGCTGTGCGTTCTCCAGCTTGGCGACTCAGCATTAATGCCCGTTGACTATTATTTATTGCCTCAGTATAATTTTTTTCTTGTACATAGGTACGGCTGAGGTGGTTGAGATTGGCAAGTTCACAGGGGCGATCGCCTGCGTTTCTCGCTATCTCCAAAGCTTGCTGATGAAAATGAATTGAACGCTGATATTGTCCTAATGCACGCTGTGAATAGCCTAACAGTGTCAGGATTCTGGCTTTTTCTTGGGTTCCCTCAACTCTTCGCAATGGTTCATCAAGATAATCTAAAGCATCCCGTAAAGAGTTGCCGGCAAAAGATGCGAAAATACCACCATAAAGGGGAAAATATGGTCGTTGGGCAAAGGTGCGTAAAATCTGGAGCATAATTTGAGAACAGCCATTACTGTATGCGGCTCTACTTTGAAAACCACTGGCTAACTGACTCCAAATTACTGCAAAGGTCAAGAATGTGGAAATTGACATTTTTGACCCGGCTTGGACGTTGTAGGCTTGTTGGTCGAACCAGTTGACTAAACCCCGTTGCAGGTATTGTAAAATTAATGCTACTTCTACCCAATCACTGAGACTAATACTGCTTTGTTTTTCGGCAAATTCAATGGCTGATTCTCCCATTGCTAAGGCGCGAAGTAGGGATTGGGGGACATGACTTTTAACTTGTTTTGCCCAAGTTGCCCAGGGACCACTTTCGCCGGGAACACCACCAAAACCCAATTGTTGATTTTTTTCATACATCCAGCTTACCAAGTGGTCTTGCAGTCCTTGCCAAGTGCTTAAACCACGGGTAATTCCCTGGGATATTTCCTGTAAATCACCATCTACTTGAGCAAATTGTTGTAAACCTTTGGCTAACTGTTGTAGTTGTTGTGTATTTGGCGGTTGCTTTTGATTGGGGTCGATAACTCGTAAAAATATAGTCAGTCGTTCATCTTTAGCAGCTGTAGTAATTTCTCTAACTGCTGAGGCGATCGCTTCTGTAGCTTGATTTTGCTGAGAATATCTCTGCCATTGGCTTTGAATGGTCTTAAGCGCTCTTAATTTCCGGTTGGCTTTGGCTTGCTTGAGTTCATCGGTTTCACCATCCACTTGGCTTTGAATGCTACTGAGGCGATCGCTCAAAACTAATTCAAAGACTTCCCCCGTCCCTGAAATTATATTTTTTTGCAGCATTTGATACACCATCTCTACAGAGCTAATTTTGCCCTTGAGGGTGGATTCAATAATTTCATCAATAAAAGTAAGATAGCGGTCGCGGATTGGCAAAGATTCAGACACTTTAACTGCTGGGGAACGTCAATTTCTATTTTAGGACATTAGTTATTAGTTAGAAGTTACCCTCTTCTCCCCCCTGCCCCTGCCCCCTGCCCCAATACAGTTCAGCATTTCTTCCTTCTCATTCTTCACTTGGTGTCCTTGGCGTACTTGGCGGTTCGTTAAAAAAAATGACCTAAACGAAGAGTTTGAATCTTAACTGAACCGTATTGCCCCCTGCCCCCCTGCCTCTTTCTGGCTCACCTCACCAACTGAGCGGCGGAATTGAAAAACTGACGATACAATCCTCTCGTGATTAATATAGTTGTGAGCAAGTTGGAAGCCGCAACCATGAAAATAATCACAATTTCGTAGGAAATAGCATCAATTGGTCTGATTCCGGCGATTAACTGACCTGTGGTGATTCCGGGAATAGCTACCATACCCACAAGCATCATTTGATTGAGAGTCGGGAGAAATGCGGCTCTAATGGCTTCTTTGCGGTACTGACTGACTGCTTGCTGAGGAGTTGCACCTAAACTTAAGTGTGTTTCTATTTCCACAGATTGGGCATTCATCGTACTGACAAGACGTTCCCCAGCGATCGCAGCTGCATTCATGGCATTACCTAATACTATCCCGGTTAGAGGAATTACGTAACGGGGTTCGTACCATCTCTCCGGTTGAATAATTAAAAAATTAGTATAAATAACTGTCACAGCAGTACTAATTAAAATTGCTCCCCATACCAAGGGTAAAACTTGGGGAATTTTGGGACTGATCCGATTTTTGGCAAGAATCGCTACAACCGTCAAAATTACTGCTAAAATCGCCAACACTCCCCAAACATTGTTTAAAGCAAAAATGAAGTCTAAAACGTATCCTAATACGAGTAGTTGTAAGATGGTTCTGCCTGTAGCGATCGCTAAGTTTAATTCTAGTCCTAATTTTTCCCAGGCAGATAAACCAATGGCGATCGCCATCAATCCCACAGCAATAGCTAAATCAACAAAATCCAGCTTGATTAAATCCTGCATCAATTCTCCATTTCCTGCTCACAAAAAAATATGAAAATATTTCTTCTCACTCCCTAATTCCAGTTTTGGGGATCAAACAACTTGGAACTTTAATTCCCAGTATAGAATCATGGGTGATATGTATCGCATTTTCTACCAACCAATGGTATCCTTAACCATAAAATAATTACAGTAAAAACCCAATTTTGATGCATATTCGGGGCGACAGTCTTTGCAAAGCTTTTTGATCAAAATTCTCATAGCAAAAATTGGCAGTCGCAGTGCATCCTTTGTATCTTCAGATAAAATAAAAACTCATGATCCAAAGTGTAAATTCTATTCCTGCCTTTGATATTAAGCAACAATACGCCACTATTGAAGCAGAAGTGAGCGCAGCCGTTTTAGAAGTTTTGGCTTCTGGGCGTTATATTGGCGGCCCTTTAGTGGAAAGCTTTGAGCAACAGTTTGCTACCTATCACGATGTAAATTATTGTATAGGCTGTAACTCTGGGACTGATGCACTGTACCTAGCTTTACGGGCGTTAGAAATTGGTCAAGGTGATGAAGTTATTACCACACCTTTCACCTTTGTGGCTACAGCCGAAGTGATTAGTGCTGTGGGTGCAAAACCAATTTTTGTTGATATTGACACCGATACTTTTAATATTGATTTGCAGCAAGTAGCCGCAGCCATTACCCCTAAAACCAAAGCGATTATCCCGGTTCACTTATTTGGGCAACCTGTGGATATGACAGCACTAATGGCGATCGCACAGGCGCATAATTTAGCAGTGATTGAAGATTGCGCTCAAGCTACAGGTGCAAGTTGGAACAATCAAAAAGTCGGCAGTATCGGACATATTGGTTGCTTTAGTTTCTACCCTACCAAGAATTTAGGCGGTTGTGGCGATGGTGGAGCGATTACCACTAATGATCCTGAATTGGCGGCAAAAATGCGCGTACTCAAGGAACATGGACAGAAAAACCGCTATTATTACGAAGAAGTTGGTGTAAATAGTCGCTTGGATAGTCTGCAAGCCGCTATTCTGCAAATTAAACTGCGTTATCTGGATATTTGGAATAATCAACGACGTGCGATCGCAGCTTATTATCAGCAGTTTCTGTGTCAAATTCCCGGTATTGTTGCACCAAAAGAATTAGCTGGTGGGATGAGTGTCTGGAATCAATATACCATTCGCGTATTAACTGAGGGACGAAATGGTGCTAGTGCTACTCACCGAGAGTCTGTACGCAGTCAACTGCAAGAACAGGGAGTAAGTTCAATGGTGTACTATCCCCAGCCCTTACATTTGCAGCCCGTTTATCAAAGTTTAGGTTATCAGCCAGGACAATTACCAGTAGCCGAGTTAGCTTGTCACGAGGTTCTCTCTTTGCCCATGTTCCCAGAACTGACGCATGAACAGCAAGATCAGGTAATTTATGCTTTGAAAGATAGTTTGGGTTAAGAAATTAGGGAGTTGTGGGAAATAATCAATGCTCAATTTGTAATGGATTGACATAGCTAAAATAGGGCATTATGTTTTTCTTGTGGAACAGGCATACTTCGACAAGCTCAGTACAAGTCTTGCCTGTTCTGGGCGGGCTAGAAGCCCACCCCACAATATTGATGTTGATGCACCAAATTAGTTGTTTCAATCCACTACAGTTTTTGAGTGGGGAATTGATTTTTTAGTGTTCCCTAAACGATCGCTCGGCTGTTAGCAATAGCCAAAGCTTCCACTAAGCCACGCACAGCAGCAATCATGGCTACTTCACTGTTGAGTTGATTAATCGCCGAACCAACACCAACGCCAGCTGCACCAGAGGCGATCGCTAAAGGTGCGGTGACGCTAGAAATACCAGAAGCACACAGTACAGGTACAGAAACCACACGAGCAATTTCATAAGCTGCTGCTAAGGTGGGAGCTGCTTTTTCAATTAATCCCAAGCTTCCAGAGTGTACTGGCTGGCTGCTTGTACCGCCTTCGGTTTGAATAATATCTGCGCCAGCTTTTACCAATTCCTCGGCTAATTGTACCTGTTGGTCTAATTCCAGGATGTGGGGAACAGTCACAGATAAGGTAATTTCTGGCAGCAAGGCGCGGGTTTGGTGAGTTAGGGCTAAAACTTCCTCAGCTTCAAATTTGCGTCCTTGAGCGTAAAAACAATCAAAGTTACCGATTTCAATTAAATCAGCACCAGCGTTGACAGCTTGGACAAACTTTTCTGGTTCGACTGCTGATACACAAACTGGTAAATTAATCAACTTTTTCGCCATCTGCACTAAAGCAGCATCGGCGGCGATATCGACAAAGGTAGCACCACCAAGTTCAGCAGCTTTGATTGTAGCAGCTACGCGATCGCGATCAAAATTGTTCAAGCCGCTAATCACTTTCAGAACGCTACGTTCAGCAAAGGCACGTTGGAGAGTAGAATGTATTGTCATAGTTTTTCTGTTGACGGTAAGAAATAAGACCTATTCTACCGTCCCTGGGTTGGTGGAAATCGTAGACGCGCAAAAATCACGACAATATCTCCCTGTTGTAACCTTCAATCTGTGATTCCAAGTCACAATCCTCACATTCAATCCAATTATGCCTCTTGACTGATAACTGATAACTGGTAACTGATAACTGGTATCCTGGGGAATAATAAATATTGGAGCATAGTTAAGAGGTTAATTATTTATATGTTTTCTGAAGAATTATTTACAATTTCATCAGAGGAAAAATTCCTTTCACCTCTCATCCGCCGACCGCGTAAAGGAGTAATTATTGGTGCAGGTCAGGTGGGGATGGCTTGTGCTTATTCAATGCTCATCCAAAATAATTTAGATGAATTGGTAATCGTTGATATCAATGAACGCAAATTAGAAGGGGAAGTCATGGATTTAAATCATGGACTACCCTTTGTTGAACCAACATTAGTTAGGGCTGGGACTTTAGCTGATGGGGAAAATGCAGATATTGTGATTATTACTGTTGGAGCCAACCAGAAACCAGGAGAAAGCCGTTTAGATTTAGCAAGTAGAAATATAGAAATTTTTCAAACCTTAATTCCTGAAGTTGTTAAATTTTGTTCAACAGCGATTTTTCTAATTATTACCAATCCAGTAGACATCATGACTTATGCCTGTCTCAAATATTCTGGGTTGCCTAGTTCTAGTGTGATTGGTTCGGGAACAGTCCTAGATACTGCACGTTTTCGTTATTTATTATCTGAACACTACCAAGTTGATCCGCGTAGTTTACACGCCTACATTATTGGAGAACATGGTGATAGTGAAGTTCCTGTTTGGAGCAAGCTGAATATAGCTGGAATGCATCTTATAAGTGAACAGTTGGAAGAAGGAAAAGAGATAGATCCGCAATTACAAGAAATTTCTGAACAAGTGAAGAACGCTGCATACGAAATTATCCAGCGTAAAGGAGCAACTTCCTATGCAATTGGTTTGGGAGTATCCCAAATTGCCCAGGCAATTTTACGCAATCAAAGCCGAGTTTTAACTGTCAGCACCCTGATCAATAATATTCATGGTATTAAAGATGTATGTTTAAGTCTACCTGCCGTAATTAACCGTCAGGGCGTAATGAGGGTTTTGAATTTCTCGTTGAATCAAACTGAATTACAACAGTTACAAAATTCTAGTCAAACTCTCCGCCAGACTATTGAGAATCTGAATATTTAACTTAGGGCTGAATTTCTTTGATCCTCTCCAGTTGGTACTCGATCAATAAAATTGCTGCACTATCATTTATTTATAAGCTGTTGTGCAGCATCAAAATCTGGAAAGCCCATACTTGAGATTATTTATTAATTATCTATCTTTGAAATTTATGTTTGAAAAAGTTTTAATTTGCACAGATTTTTCTGACGGCTTGCATCGTCTATCACAGTTTGTTGGCAGTCTGAAACTAGCAGGAATCAAGCAAATTGTTTTTCTACACGTTGTGCCGTTGTGGGAAAGAGGCATTATTCCCAAAGTGGATAGTGAAAAAATTGAACAAGCTCAAACTAGATTGGCAAAAGCTCTTGAGCAAAGTCCGACTGACGTAGAAGTAAAAATAGAAGTGCAATCAGGCAAGCCAGTTGAGACAATCTTGAAAGTAGCCGAAGCCTATAAATCTAGTTTGATTATACTTGGTTCTCCAACTCGCAGCATCCTGACGGAAAAACTAGTGGGTAGTACGATGGCTGACTTATCCCACCAAACCAAGATTCCTCTGTTAGTAGTGCGTCCTCAGTTATTCTCAGCCTTTACTTCCGAAGAATTAACACTGCGTTGCCAACATCTTTTTGGCTCTTTGCTAATTCCTTATAACGATGGTAAAGTTTCGCATTACCTGTTGCAACAAATTAAACAGTTAGCGCAAAAACAGTCTGATAGATATCTCCAACAGTGTCAGCTTTGCTGGGTGTTAGAGAATAAAACTTCCAAACAAAAACCCTTGAAAGTTCTACCACAGGAGGCTCATGAAATCCTGTCTGGAATTAAAGCTGAGTTGGAGGAGGTGAATTTACAAGTAGAGACAGAAGTCAGGGAAGGAAACTCTGTCAGCCAGGTGTTAGAGACAGCTGTCATGGCTGATATTAGCGCGATCGCAGTATCTTCAGGAACAATAGGTAAACTCCAAGAATGGTTAATTTCCAGTTTTGCGGCAGAAGTATTACGTCAAAGCTGGTATCCTGTCCTGTTTTTCCCATTCCCAGATTAATTAGTCAAAATAATTCGTAATTGATAATAGAGCCTCCGGCACGCTACGCGAACGTAATTCGTAGTTAGTAGGGTGCGTTATGGACTAGCGTCCATAACGCACCCTACGAGGTTTAAGCCAATGTGGGTAATATTTATTTTTCGACTTGTGTGTACACGGTAGCCCCCTGCCTCTTCCCCCTCTGCTTCTTTAACCATTCCCTCTTATGATGAAAATATAAGAAAATATCAAGTCGCCAGAATCTCACGGCAAAACATGGGTAGTATTTGGGAAATCGATTTTTACTCTCGTCCAATTTTGGATGAAAAGCAGAAAAAAGTTTGGGAAGTCTTAGTTTGCGAAAGTCCTTCGGATATTCGCACAAAACCGGAATCTTTGTTTCGTTATGCACAGTATTGCCCCAGTACGCAAGTAAATTCGGGTTGGTTGCGGAGGGCGTTACAGGAAGCCATCGAAAAGGCAGGGGAAGCACCAATCCGAATCCGCTTCTTCCGCCGTCAAATGAGCAATATGATTACTAAAGCTTGCGAGGATGTGGGTATCCCCGCTCAACCTAGCCGCCGGATTTTAGTTCTCAATCAATGGCTTAGACAGCGCATGGAGGAAGTTTATCCTCAAGAACCAGGGTATCAAGGCGGGACTAATCCCTCAGTGCGCTTAGACAGCCCTTTACCCCAACGTTTACCAGACGCTTTGGAAGGTAAGCAGTGGGCATTTGTCAGTTTACAAGCTGCGGAATTTGATGAAATGTCAGAATGGGATATTGGTTTTGGTGAAGCTTTTCCCCTAAAATTAGCTAATGTGTCTCCTGAAACTCGTATTCCTGGTGTGTTAATTTTCTCACCCAGAGCCTTACCCATCGCCGGGTGGCTTTCGGGTTTGGAGTTGGCTTGCTTGAACTTTGATACTAAACAAGGGGAGAGATTAGTTTTAGAAACGGGTGCTACTGAAAGTTGGATTTTGGCTAATATCAAAAATCCTCAAACTTTAGCCGAGGCCAAAGGTTATGAACAAGCCAAAGAAAAAGCCAATGGAGTCCATTTTATTGGTGTCCAGTCTGATCCCCAAGCAGAATCTTTCACCGGATTTTGGCTGTTACAAAATTTAAATCTTGGGTAATTAGCAGGACTGATGGTTGACTAGAAGAGGCAGGGGAGCAGGGAGCAAGGGAGCAAGGGAGAAGGATTTTTAATTCCCCTGCCAACAGGGATACAAGCCCCTGCATTTATGTATGCCAAACATAAAAATATTTATTTCAAGACGCGCAAGTGCGAAAAATAATGCGTCCTTTTCCCAAGCCCCTGTATTTATGCATGGGATTCTCCCCCCTACACCCTACCGTGTACACACAAGTCTTATCAAGTTGCCTAACAGCGTTTCGATCCCCCCT
>NZ_CAWUDG010000017.1:0-99153 GCF_963920885.1 Anabaena sp. CCY 0017
GGGGGGATCGAAACGCTGTTAGGCAACTTGATAAGACTTGTGTGTACACGGTAGCGCTTGCGGGGAGGGGGTTGGGGGTGGGGTTCTTGTATCTTACTTAACTGATAACCGCTACAAGTATTCCAAAAGACTTGATATTATCAACCAATTAAGATAGCTATAGAAATACTCATGATTTACCCTGCAAAAACCTCTTGGCAATCAGTTCGCACTACTTTTAAACAAATTTGGGGTTACGATGATTTTCGTCCGC
This sequence comes from Anabaena sp. CCY 0017, assembly GCF_963920885.1. Taxonomy (NCBI): domain Bacteria; kingdom Bacillati; phylum Cyanobacteriota; class Cyanophyceae; order Nostocales; family Nostocaceae; genus Anabaena; species Anabaena sp. CCY 0017. The sequence goes on from NZ_CAWUDG010000017.1 coordinate 254, forward strand.
CACAGGGTGAAATCGTCAGCAGTTTATTGGACAAAAAAGACGCATTGATTATTATGCCTACAGGTGGCGGAAAATCAATTTGCTTTCAACTTCCCGCACTGCTACAAACAGGGTTAACTTTAGTAGTTTCGCCTTTAGTAGCACTAATGGAAAACCAAGTGCAGGAATTAGTTGAACGTCAACAAAAAGCAGCACTTTTGCATAGTGAATTGCCCTCATCCCAACGTCGTTCCATACTCCAAGCTTTAGAAAGACAACAACTTAGATTACTGTATTTATCCCCAGAGACTTTATTGAGTGCGCCAGTCTGGGAAAAATTGTGTAATCCCAACTTACAAATTAATGCTTTGATATTAGATGAAGCCCATTGTTTAGTACAGTGGGGAGATACATTCCGCCCAGCTTACCGGAGATTAGGCGCAGTCAGACCTGCATTACTGAAAACAAAACCACCGGGAACAAAAATCAGTATTGCTGCTTTTACAGCTACGGCTGACCCCGCAGCCCAAAAAACTATTGAAACAGTTTTACAATTACAACAACCAGAAATTTTTCGATTGAATCCTTACCGCCCAAATTTACATCCCACTGTTCGCATAGCTTGGACACCACGCAGTCGGAAACAGCAATTATTAAAGTTTATTCAAAATCGACCCAAACAATCAGGTTTAATTTATGTTCGGACTAGAAAAGATAGCGAAAATTTAGCTGCATGGTTAGCAGAGATGGGTTACAATACCGCTAGTTATCATGCAGGATTGGGTGCAAAAGAACGCCGTGCTGTAGAAGCTGAATGGTTAAGTGGTAAGATTCCTTTTGTAGTCTGTACTTGTGCTTTTGGGATGGGGATAAATAAATCAGATGTACGTTGGGTAATCCACTTTCAAGCCCCACACCTAATATCTGAATATGTGCAAGAAATTGGTCGCGCTGGACGAGATGGAAAACCAGCAGAAGCATTAACTTTAATTAGTGAACCTACCGGATTGTTAGATCCAGAGGATAAACAAAGACAAAACTTCTTTGATGAACAAATGCGATCGCAACAACGTACAGCGCAGCAATTGGTGAAAAAACTACCCAAGCAGGGAGAAGTGAATGCAGTCACCCGTAAATTTAGGGATGCTTCTACAGCTTTGGCTTTACTCCATAGCAATGGTCAATTAAATTGGGTTGACCCTTTTCATTACACGATTGAGTCAGGGGTGAAAAACCAGCCGATGACACAATCACAAGCTGCTAAACAAATGCAGCAATATTTGCATACTAAAAAATGTCGTTGGCAATTTTTATTAAATGCCTTTGGTTTTGACAAAGAAGCTGCCAACTGGCGTTGTGGACATTGTGATAATTGTCAGAAGAGTCATTCATGACTGTACGTTCGCTTATTTTTGAAGGGTGAAAAGAATTACAGCACATTTCATTTTGATGAGGTACACAAGGGAGGGCAAGATGCCCACACCACAAGAGTTTCACTATTGCTTTTGTACCTCATATACCTGCAACCTGCTGTAATATTTAATAATTATAAAAATGTGATTTTATGTGATAGATAATTTTGCTCATTCCAACTAGCCAACTGGCTGACAGAGCGGAAAGTATACTTCTGTTAACGTCTCAAAAAGGATGCTTTTATCGAATTATAATTAGAAGTTTAATACACAGTATCAACTCGACAAGTAAATGAGTTAAATAAACATAACAAAATTGTATAAATAACAAGTATAAAAATGTATGGTTCTATATTAAATAGGGCTTACGCATTGACAATAAATACCAAATATGTGTAACACTAAAAAACACATATTGCGTAGGGGTTTAGCAATGCTAAACCCCTACAACACGGGTATATTTACTATCAACATAATCATTTTTCAAAGCCGGAAATTGGCTATTTTGGTAACTGCATACCATGATGAATTTGTACAGTGCGTAAGTCCTATTAAAGTTAAGAGGGTGTTTGAAAAGTCTAATTTATTACTCGCCTTGGCGACTGTAAGTCGCGGCTACACAGACAAAACCCAGCGACCTGGGTTAAAAACTTTAATTTTGTGTTAGCCCACCTTTGCGGACTTTGCTTGTGTAGTAGCGTATCGCTAACGCGAAGCGTAGCCATATTATATTCGCCCAAAACTTTTAAAACATCCTCTAAGATTTTAACCAATCTTTTATTTCATTTATCAACCAATGACGTTCTACGGTTGCTAAAGGAGTAGTAGTAATTCTTTTATTTTTCATTAATTCAATAGTTACACCTATAGGTGCTGAAGCTGCTATTTTATGATCTTGATGAATCTCTTGAATAAACTTAGTTTTACCACTTTTTCGCCAATAAGAAAGTCCCAATAATTTCCATTTTACTTCAAAATTCTCTCGATTAAAATATAACTCTGTATGCCCAAAAAATGATAATAAGACAACTAAAATCCCCAAAATTAGCGATAAGGAAATAATAAATTGAAAATACCACAAATTATAAGTATTGATTGTAATATTTATAATTTGTGGTAAAAAAGCTACAAGAAAGCTAGCTAAATATACAAAACGTAATGTTTTACTTCCACGTCTCGGAATTTTAATTTTAAGATAGCTAGCTGTTTTTTGAAGCTGGATTTTACTACCTGCTGGTTTGTGCTTAGTAATAGCAGGACTTAAAGTATATTTATTCTCAAGAGCAGCAATTGCATCGCTTGCTGTGTTAATTCTATCTGCTATATTGGGTTCAGTCAGTTTACCAATCCAGTTAATCAATCCCAAATCAATACTAACGAGATTGGCAAATTCGATTCGGGAATTGCGATGTGGTAAATCAGCAGGACTAGTTCCTGTTATTAAATGAATTAATGTTGCACCTAGTGCATATAAATCAGATGCTGGTTCTGCACGCCCAGCAAATTGTTCCATTGCTACATAACCATACGTTCCTACTACAGTAAAAGTAGCACCTTCTGCCACTGCTTTATCTTGTACTGCACCAAAATCCACTAAATAAACCCGTTCATCGTTTCCCAAAATTAAATTACTCGGTTTAATATCACGATGTAATACAGATGGTTCTAATGAATGCAAGTAAACTAAAATACTTAATATTTCAATAGCAATTTTTTCGACTTGCGATTCGGAAAATCGCTGTCCTTGGTTGAGTAATTCTTGCAAAGAGATACCAGAAATATAACTTTGTACTAAAATAAACCAAGGAAATTGTGAGCCTGGTAAATTGTCAACAATAAAATAATCTTGATACTTGGGAATGTAGGGATGGTTGAGGGTTTTTAAAACTTGAGCTTCTCTTTCAAATAATTTATGTTCTTGCCATTGAATTTGGAGATTTAAAGTTAATAGTTTTAAAACTACTTGTTTGGACGATACTAATGATAGTGCTAACCAAGTTTGACGACTACTATTTTGCCCTATTTTTTTTTGTAATTGATAGCGGCTATCGATTACTTGTCCAGGTTCAAGCATTTTTTATTACCATTTAATTGTTAACCTTGAATTCCTAACCAATTCCTAATTTCCGAAGCAATATATTGGCTTTCTTCTTTTGTTAAACCTTTCTTTAACCGACCAAATGAATATTCATCAATACCGACAGATAAAATTATTTCACAAACTCTATTTCGACCTATACCCCCAGTTTTAGAAATATTAATTTTCTCAATCTTTAATACATTTCCACGCTTTCTCATGAAAGTCACACCAAATAATTTCCACTTGATTTCAAATTTTTTATTATTGAAACAAATATTATTTTCTACGAACCCAGGTAATGTCAACCAAGCGATGATTGAAGCTCCAAATATAAAAAATAGCCAGCCTAACCAAATAGCTGTACCACCGGACGTGAGAATAAAAAGTATCCATAGAAGTAATGCACTTCCTCCAAAGAATAATTCAATCATATTTTGATTCGTGGGAATATCGATCTCTAATTTATCTAATGATTTACGTATAAATACAGGAGTGTGGGGAAGCTCTTTGTTTGTATTATTTATTGCCAGTTCGTTTGTTTCAAGTGCTTTGAGTGCCTCTGCTGCTCTGCCAAAGCGAAATTCTAGATTAGGTTCGGTCATTTGCTGTAACCACCTCATAAAACCTGGGTTGAGTTTTGTAAGATGAGCAAACTGCATCCTTGAATCAAACTGTGGCAAATCTGCTGGTGGAATACCTGTGGCTAAATTTATCAAAGTCGCTCCCAATGCATAGATATCAGATGCAGGTGTCGCCCGTCCACCAAACTGCTCTAGTGGGGTATATCCATAAGTACCAACGACTGTAAATGTTGCACCTTCTGCTGCTGCACGGTCTTGAACAGCACCAAAGTCAACTAAGTAAACTTGATTTTTATTTTTGGAAGAGTCTAGTAGTAAGTTGCTGGGTTTGATATCGCGGTGCAAAACAGGGGGACTGAGTTTATGAAGATAAATTAGAATTTTTAAAACATCTCGAGCTATTTGCCTGACCTCAATTTCACTAAAAGTTTTTCCAGAAGCAAGCAAATCTTTGATGGATTTTGCATTTATATATTCTTGCACTAAAGTAAAATATGTAATTTCGCGCTCAAGAACAAAATCATCACAGTATTGAGGAATGCAAGGATGATCTAATTGTCGTAAAACTTTCGCTTCGCGCTCAAAAAGGCGCAAATTCTCCCTCTGTAATTGGTCGCTAGCCATCAGCAGTTTAACAACTACTTGCTCTTGATCTATCAAATCCCGTGCTAACCAGGTTTGACGAATCCCACTCTTACCCAGCACTCTTTGAAGTTGATACCGTTCTACTAATATTTCCTGCGCTTGTAACATCGTACTCCATTTGCTAAGGGGTGTATTATCCTATTGTTTTTTATATCTCTGATAGAAGAAAAGGTCACCTAAAGTCTTTTTCGGGTGACCTTTAAAATTTGTCATTACGAAAGAAGTAGAATTCTCCGGCAAGGTTTCAGAGTCCGTAGTTATTTTTCATTTAACCCCGACAGCATTTGAGTTCTCATTGACTTTGTAGTGAGATTAAATGTTCCCACTGGTTTTTTAACGGAGATATCTATTAACAGTTATTAAAACTGTTGCAAAAATCTTAAATCGCTAGCGTACAAGCGGCGGATATCATCGATTTGGTGTAACACCATTGCAAAACGTTCTACACCAAAACCAGCAGCAAACCCAGTGTAAACTTCTGGGTCATAACCTACAGACTTCATGACATTGGGATCAACCATTCCGCAACCCATTACTTCTAACCAGCGCCCATTCCACTGTAAATCTACTTCAGCAGAAGGTTCTGTAAAGGGGAAATAACTAGCACGGAAACGAATGGGTAAATCACCAAATATGGCTTGCAAAAACAGCTTGACAGTACCTTTGAGGTCTGTAAAAGTCAAACCTTCATCGATCGCTAAAAGTTCTATTTGATGGAAAACAGCCGAGTGAGTAGCATCAACATTATCTCGCCGATAAACTCGCCCTGGGGCTACAACCCGGATGGGTGGTTCCTCTTTTTCCATGTAACGAATTTGTACAGATGAGGTATGAGTCCGGAGAAGATTCCCATCTGGGAGATAGAAGGTATCCTGCATATCACGAGCGGGGTGATCAGGTGGGGTATTTAATGCTTCAAAATTATAATAATCTGTTTCCATCTCCGGCCCTTCAGCTACCGTGTAGCCCATGCCCACAAAAATATCCAGCGCCCGGTCAATAATACCATTGAGTGGATGAATCCGACCTTGGGGGCTGTAAATTCCCGGCATAGTCACATCCAAAGTTTCCGCCTCTAGCTGTGCTTGAATTTTGGCAGATTCTAAAGCGGTGCGTTGTTGGTCTAGACTATTTTGTATGGACTCTTTGACTGTATTGGCGATCGCACCAATTTTTGGTCTTTCCTCTGCACTCATTTGCCCCATACTTCGCAGTAACGCCCCCAGTTGCCCTTTTTTACCCAAATAGCTAATTCTGAGTTCTTCTAGACGTTCTAGGGTATCTGCGGCTGCGATCGCTTGTTCTCCTTCTTGCCGCAGTGCTAAAAGTTGAGCCTCTAAATTGGTAGTCATTATTTGTTAGTCATTGGTCATGAGTCATTGCTTATTAGTCTACGACTTTGGACTGGTCAAAACTCAACCTCTATTTACTAGTTTTCAGGTAATTTGGTGTGTGAGAGTGCTTTTTTAGCTCATACTGGAGATATGCAATATTGACAAATTACTCACAAAAAATCACAAATAACTCATGACCAACAAGAAATAACGATTGATCCATGAAATTACTCATTAGTAATGATGACGGAGTTTCAGCCTTGGGTATTCGTACCCTAGCTGACTGTTTGGCAGAAGCAGGTCATGATGTCACTGTAGTTTGCCCTGATCGGGAACGTTCAGCAACTGGACATGGACTCACCATGCACCAACCCATTCGCGCTGAAGTGATCGAATCAGTTTTTCATCCTGCTATCAATGCTTGGGCTTGTGATGGGACTCCCTCAGACTGCGTAAAATTGGCATTGTGGGCTTTGCTCGATTCTCCCCCTGATTTGGTGCTATCTGGCATTAATCAAGGCGCAAATTTGGGAACGGAAATCCTCTATTCCGGTACTGTTTCGGCGGCTATGGAAGGTATAATCGAAGGCATCCCCAGCATAGCCTTCAGTCTGAACAGCCACACATCCAAAGACTTTCTACCTGCGGCTAAGTTTGCCCGAATTCTAGTGGAAAAACTAGCGCTACAACCCCTACCAGAATTAATGTTGCTGAATGTCAACGTTCCGGCTGTTAATTGGGAACAAATTAACGGAGTGACTTTTACCCGTCAAGGAGTACGGCGCTACGTTGATGTTTTTGATAAGCGAGTTGATCCTCGTGGTAGAGTCTACTACTGGTTAACCGGAGAAGTTCTCGAAGAGGTGGAACCACCGTCAGGTTTAAATTTATCTGACAACGTACCGATTGATGTGGATATAGTCCGCAACAACTACATCAGCATTACTCCATTACAATATAATCTTACTTATGCCACAGGACTAGATAGCTTGTCTAAGTGGGAATTCCAGTTTCCGTGAATTTTTGGTGTGACTTAGAGTATGGGATTACACCAATTGCGCGACCATAACCTAAAAGTTGTCACAGCAAAAAAACTGCTTACCCATTGTCTATTCTCTAAACTCACCAAATAATTTTGGGCTTGTAGATGATATCCATGTGTTGAATGTAAACCCTGTTGCTGCAAAGCTTTAAGCTCTCAAAAATGTCTTAAGCGCCAAGGCGGTTGCTATACTATAAGTAAATTGGCGAACATAGTTAAATGCATTACAGCAAAATTTAAGCTATAAAGTAGGAACAGTCTTGATATTAAAGATACATACACAAAAATAAACACTGGGGTGACTGCTTTGTAATATATAGTCAAGGTTTACACAAGCAATATGATCGCGGCGGTTATAACCGCTTGAGTCGTTTCCCTCTCAGGTCTAAAGACACTGAGTTTTACACATACCAGCAAGTTTATGCTGTCTTCATAAACTGAATAAAACCAGTAACATTTGTATTATTGATCGCCCGCTCAATCCAGCAACCAACACTCATGTCCAGGATAGAGAACCAATTTACCGTAAAATTTTGGGGCGTTCGCGGGAGCATCCCTAGTCCAGGTCTACACACTGTTCGTTATGGTGGTAATACCCCTTGCGTCGAGATGCAAGTTGGCGGTAGACGCTTAATTTTTGATTGTGGGACAGGAATACACGTTTTAGGGCAATCTTTATTGTCCAAAATGCCGACAGAAGGTCATATCTTTTTCACCCACTCCCACTGGGATCATATTCAAGGATTTCCGTTTTTTGTCCCTGGGTTTGTCGAAGGAAATAAATTTCATATTTATGGCGCGATCGCTCCTGATGGTTCCACAATAGAACAGCGTCTCAATGACCAGATGCTGCACCCAAATTTTCCTGTACCCTTACAAATCATGCAGGCAAATCTGGAATTCCACGACGTTAAACCAGGACAACCATTACATATCAACGATATTACCGTAGAAACAGCACCGCTTAATCATCCCGGCGAGTCGGTGGGATACAGAGTTAACTGGCGTGGTGGTGCGGCTGTTTACTTAACTGACACTGAACATTATCCTAACAAGCTGGATGAAAATGTCCTGTGGCTATCACGGGATGCGGACATCTTAATTTATGATTCCACTTATACCGATGAGGAATACCATTCACCAAAATCACCGAAAATTGGCTGGGGACATTCTACTTGGCAAGAAGCGGTGAAAGTAGCCAAAGCCGCTAATGTCAAAAATCTGCTGATTTACCACCATGATCCTGCCCACAACGATGATTTTTTGGATCGTGTAGGCAAAGAAGCATCGGAGGCCTTTCCCAGTGCAATCATGGCACGAGAAGGAATGGTGCTTGAGGTTCCCACCTCCATGCCCTTATCAGAATCTTTTCCTGTGAGCAAGTTCTCTGCGTGAAGGTTGCAGTCGAAGCAATTCCAGATTTTAGATTAGATTGGTGATCAAGAGCTATTAGCGCGATCGCGTACCTTACGAGTACACAGCGTCCTAATAGAGGATAAGCTATGGGGTTTCTTAGCCAAACACAGACCCTTGTAAACCCCTTCTCTAGCGGCTAGACACTAGCCAAATGCACTCATTAGAGTCTACTACTTACAAAAGTAGGCTAAAGGGGCAGAGGTGAGGATTAAAGGAATTAAATTTTCTTTTACTTCTGAAGCTCTTGTTTGTGGAGCGATCTGGACTCAGCAACTAGCGTAGATATCACAAAATACCCTATTTGTCAAATATTATAGGGTATTTTTGGCTAATAGCGGCAAAGCTTGTCCTCTAGGCGGCTGAACGTCAGGTAGCTTGTAGCTGATGGCTAAATAAACCTAAAATCCCAGAATCCGGATGCTCAATTTGTCTAAAAATGGACGTTCTATGTGGGTTACTTCCTCAATGGAACAGATGCTCAAGCCAACTGCTGTGGCCCTTGGCAAATTTGATGGAGTACATCTTGGTCATCACAGAGTTATTCAACCAATTTTGTCCCCAATCAAGGATGAGCCAAGACGAGGAAATGGGGAGAACTTATCAAACTACTCTCCCGCCTCACCCGTTCCACCACCAGAACAGACATACTCGACAGTTGTCACCTTTGATCCTCATCCATTGGAATTTTTTACAGGTCAACCCAGGCCTTTATTAACACCACTGGATGAAAAAGTCCAACAATTGCGATCGCTAGGAGTAGAACAACTTGTACTGCTACCCTTTGACAAAGAATTATCTGCATTATCTCCCCAAGAGTTTGTCGAGCAGATTTTAGTCAAACAACTCCAATGTCGGCGAATTAGTGTTGGGCAAGATTTTTGTTTTGGCAAACAGCGACGTGGTACTGCCAAAGACTTGCAATTACTAGCCGCCAAACACCACATCCCCGTTACCATCGTTTCCTTACAAACTTATACAGACAAAGCTCCCACCCAGGAGGCTCCCATTAGCACTTCACTGATCCGTCACTACTTAGAAAGTGGTGACATTAAAAACGCCAACCTCCTACTGGGAAGACCTTACAGCCTGATTGGTACTGTGATCCCAGGGCAACAAATGGGGCGAACCATTGGTTTTCCTACCGCCAACCTGCAATTACCAAAGGAAAAATTTGTCCCCCGCCAAGGTGTTTATGCTGTCCGCGCTGCTATTTTGAATCAGACACCAGATGCAACTACTGCATATCAGAACTTGGGTGTGATGAACATCGGGAACCGTCCCACAGTCAATGGTAGTAACTTATCAGTGGAAGTGCATCTGTTCGATTGGTCAAGTGATTTATATGGCAAACAATTGGCTGTACAGCTAGTAGAATTTTTGCGTCCCGAACAGAAATTTCCTTCTCTAGAAGACCTAAAAACACAAATTAAGCTTGACTGTACTTTAGCTAGAGAACTTTTGAGCGCTGAATGCTGATTTTTCATCACTAAATGGGAATACTCTAGATTAGGGAATGGAGAATCTAGGATGTGTTATTCTCCATTCCCATTCTTTGCCCAATTACCAACCTTTTATTCTGTGGTGCATGAGAGAAAAAATTGACACCCTCACCAAAAATCTTGCTCGTACCATTGTGGGCAAAAACGAAGCCATCCGCTTAGTCTTAGTCGCCCTGTTAGGTGGTGGTCATGCACTGCTAGAAGATGTCCCTGGAGTGGGTAAAACGCTCCTTGCTAAATCCCTAGCCCGTTCACTGGATGGCAGGTTTCAACGGCTACAATGTACCCCCGACTTACTCCCAACTGACATTACTGGTACGAATATTTGGAACCCCAAAAGCGGCGAATTTACCTTTCTCCCAGGGCCAGTCTTTGCCAATATCCTCCTAGCCGACGAAATCAACCGCGCCACACCCCGCACCCAGTCGGCTTTACTGGAAGTAATGGAAGAGCATCAAGTCACAGTTGATGGTGTATCTCGTGTAGTTCCTCAGCCGTTCTTTGTCATCGCTACCCAGAACCCCATTGAATATCAAGGCACTTTTCCCTTACCAGAAGCCCAGATGGATCGGTTCATGTTGTCCTTAAGTTTGGGTTATCCTGGGGCTACAGAAGAACTAGAAATGCTACAAAACCTGCAACAAGGTCAGAGTTTTACTGATTTGCAGCCTTGCCTAACCTTGGCAGAAGTAGCCGAATTGCGTCAAGTCTGTTCACAGGTAAGAGTAGAAACTTCTCTGCAACAATACATTCTTGAATTAGTCCGCGCCACAAGACAAGATGAAGAAATTACCTTGGGTGTAAGTCCCCGTGGTACTGTGGCATTACAAAAAGCTACCCAAGCGCTGGCTTTTCTGTTAGGGCGTGATTATGCTATTCCCGATGATGTAAAATTTCTCGTCCCTCACGTCCTCTGTCATCGCCTCATTCCCAGGGGAGGACGCAATCCTAGAACTGTAGTTGAGCGATTATTAAGGTCAGTTCCGATTCCTTAATGTCCTTGTCCTGCTGAGATTTGGGCGTGTTAGGATCTTCTGCAAAACAAGTAGATAAAACATGAAAGCTATCGAAGTTACTGGCAAGATTGACGCTGAGGGCAATTTAGTTCTAGATCAGCCGATTCAGGGAACAACTTATCCTCATCAGGTGCGGGTAATTGTGTTAGTTCCAGAACAGGTAGAAATAGAAGCAGTTGACCCTGATGATACACCCGTTGAAGAAATTAAAGCCAGTTTGAAGAGAGCTTTACAACAAGCCAAAGCAGGACAACGCTTACCATTATCCCAGATGTGGGAGGGAATCGATGCCGAATGAACAGCCAATGGTATTAATCGATTTAACTCCTGAATATAAACAAAACTTACGTGACCTTTCCAAAAGATTTCGCAATATTCGTTCTGACTTACAAGGGATTATTGAACAATTACAACAAGGTAGTGTTCTGGGAGATAGAATTGGCGGTCTTGGTAAGGAATATGTTGTATATAAGGCGAGAGTTCGCAACAGTAATATCCAAAAAGGTAAAAGTGCTGGATACCGCTTAATTTATCAAGTTGAATCACCTACAAGTATTTTGCTACTAACAATTTATTCCAAGTCTGACCGAGAAGATATTGGTGTCAATGAAATTCGAGATATTGTGACTGAATTTTCTAGTTAAAACTAAATATGCTTGATTAATATATTAGGTCTGTATAATCTATGATTGGTTAAAAGTGCCACATCTAAGTATTTGGGGAATGTGAGGAATGTCAAATCTTGTTAAACGTAAATTCCGAAAACGTCAACTCAAACGCCGTCCCTTGGGCTTAATTGTGGTAATTTTAGCCTGGAGTCTGGCTATGGGCTGGCTGCTTTCCCTGGCCACTAGCGCTCACAGTGCTACTCCCACATCAGAAATTGGTACAGTTGACGTAATACCTGCACAGTATCAGTTAGGGAAACAGCTATATCTAGATAACTGCTCCACCTGTCACATAGCTATCCCCCCAGAAGTTTTACCTTCCCAAACCTGGAGAAATCTTTTACAAGACTCACAGCACTACGGCGCACAACTTACACCTTTAATCGACCCGCCCCGAATACTCGTTTGGAGGTATCTTTCTAATTTTTCTCGTATACAGCGACAAGACGAAGCCACACCCTATCGCGTTAATTCTTCACGTTATTTTAAGGCTTTGCATCCCCAAGTCGATTTACCCCGTCCTGTTGAACTCAGCAGTTGTGTGAGTTGTCATCCCAGCGCGAGGGATTTTAATTTTCGCCGCCTGACTGCGGAATGGGAAGACAAAGGCCAGTAGGGGCGGGTTAACAGATATGATTCAACATCAGCGAGGATATGAATAAACCCGCCCATATTACCCCGTCCCTAGTCCCCAGAGTTATCTGACTCAGTTGAGGGCAAAATGATACTATTAGATTAGTTGCAAATTTAAACTGAAAAATAACACCAATCGGTTTAATAAATGATTGGATCTACTTTTTGCTGTTTTTGAGTTAATTCTGACTTTCTACCCATCTAAAACCTAAATGGCTAGACTGGGTTAAATTCTTATAATCAATACAAAAACTTTATTCACCGTAACCCTCGACTTAGTTCCATAATCTGCCATGCTAAAACTTTTGTTGGGCGATCCCAACGCTCGTAAGCTTAAAAAATACCAACCTTACATTAGTGAAATTAACCTCTTAGAGGAAGACATTGCAGCCCTTTCCGATGAGGAGTTAAAAGGCAAAACCAGAGAATTTCAAGAGCGACTTGCCAAAGGCGAAACGCTAGATGATATTCTGCCGGAAGCCTTTGCTGTGGTCAGAGAAGCCGGACGGCGAGTCTTGGGATTGCGACATTTTGATGTCCAGATGTTGGGCGGTGTCATCCTCCACTCTGGGCAAATTGCGGAAATGAAAACCGGGGAAGGTAAAACTCTGGTTGCTACTTTGCCAAGTTATTTAAATGCTCTGAGTGGTAAAGGCGTACACGTAATTACAGTCAACGATTACTTGGCTCGTCGGGATGCTGAATGGATGGGACAGGTACATCGGTTTCTGGGATTGAGTGTGGGACTAATTCAGTCGAGCATGATTCCCAGTGAACGCCAGAAAAACTATGCGTGCGATATCACTTATGTCACCAACAGTGAGATCGGTTTTGACTACCTGCGGGACAATATGGCCACATCGATGGCTGATGTGGTACAACGCCCGTTTAATTATTGTGTAATTGATGAAGTAGACTCGATTTTAGTTGATGAGGCGCGGACACCGCTAATTATTTCTGGGCAGGTAGAAAGACCTACTGAAAAATACCTACAAGCTGCGGAAATTGCTTCCAGACTGCAAGTAGATGAGCATTACGAGGTCGATGAAAAAGCTCGTAACGTGCTGTTAACTGATGAAGGGTTCGCGGAATCAGAAAATCTTTTGGGAGTTACAGATTTATTTGACCCTGAAGATCCTTGGGCGCATTTCATGTTCAATGCTATTAAAGCTAAGGAACTTTTCCTCAAGGATAAGCACTACATCGTTGGTAACAAGGAAGTAGTAATTGTTGATGAATTTACCGGACGGGTGTTACCTGGAAGGCGTTGGAGTGATGGTTTACACCAAGCAATTGAAGCTAAAGAACACGTAGATATTCAACCGGAAACTCAAACTCTGGCGACAATTACTTATCAAAATTTGTTCTTGCTTTATCCCAAACTCGGTGGGATGACAGGAACGGCAAAAACTGAAGAGCCAGAATTTGAAAAAATCTATAAATTACAAGTTGCGGTAATCCCCACCAATAGAATCAGAAGACGGCAGGACTGGCCGGATATGGTGTTTAAAACTGAACCGGGGAAATGGCGGGCGATCGCCGGAGAATGTGCCGAAATGCACGAACTGGGCAGACCAGTCTTAGTAGGAACAACTAGTGTAGAAAAATCGGAATATCTCAGTCAGTTACTGAAGCAGATGGAAATTCCCCACGAACTGCTCAATGCTAGACCAGAAAACGTGGAACGGGAAGCAGAAATTGTCGCCCAAGCTGGACGCAGAGGGGCTGTAACTATCGCTACAAACATGGCTGGTAGAGGTACAGACATCATCCTGGGTGGTAACTCCGAATACATGGCACGTCTGAAGCTGCGGGAATACTTTATGCCGCGAATTGTCATGCCAGAAGATGAAGATGTATTTGGTGTGCAAAGAGCTGCTGGCTTGCCCACAGGACACGGTGGTGGTCAAGGTTTTGTTCCTGGGAAGAAAGTCAAAACTTGGCGAGCTTCACCGGAGATTTTCCCCACTGAACTGACAAAGGAAACTGAACAGTTATTAAAAGATGCTGTGGAAGTGGCTGTGCGGGAGTATGGCGATCGCAGTTTACCGGAACTGGAAGCTGAAGAGAAGGTAGCTGTAGCCGCCGAAAAAGCTCCCATCGATGACGCTGTAATTCTGAGGTTGCGGGAAGCTTACAACCGTGTGAAGCAGGAGTACGAACAATTCACCGAGACAGAACACAATGAAGTGATTGAATTAGGTGGTTTGCACGTCATTGGTACAGAACGCCACGAATCACGGCGGATTGATAACCAATTGCGGGGACGGGCGGGACGACAAGGAGACCCCGGTTCGACACGATTTTTCCTCAGTTTAGAGGATAACTTACTGCGGATTTTTGGAGGCGATCGCGTCGCTGGATTAATGAATGCTTTCCAAGTAGAGGAAGATATGCCCATTGAATCCGGGATGCTGACTCGCAGTTTGGAAGGCGCACAGAAAAAAGTTGAAACCTATTACTACGACATCCGTAAACAGGTGTTTGAGTACGACGAGGTAATGAATAACCAACGTCGCGCTATTTACGCTGAACGTCGTCGGGTGTTGGAAGGTCAAGACTTAAAAGAACAGGTAATCAAGTACGCTGAAAAAACGATGGATGAAATCGTTGATTTCTACATCAACCCAGACTTACCCTCCGAAGAGTGGGAGTTACAAAAGTTGGTGGAGAAAGTGAAGGAATTTGTCTATCTGCTAGCCGACATGGAAGCAAGTCAGTTAGAGGATATGAGCGTGAGCGAGATTAAGGCTTTTCTCCACGAACAAGTGCGAATTGCTTATGACCTCAAAGAAGCCCAAATTGACCAAATTCAACCGGGACTGATGCGACAGGCTGAAAGGTTCTTTATTTTGCAGCGCATTGATACTCTGTGGCGGGAACACCTGCAACAAATGGATGCTTTACGCGAATCTGTAGGTTTGCGTGGTTATGGGCAGAAAGACCCGTTGATTGAGTATAAGAGCGAGGGTTATGAACTGTTCTTGGATATGATGGTCAACATCCGCCGAGATGTGGTTTACTCGTTGTTTATGTTCCAGCCTCAGCAGTCGGCTCCTGTGGCACAGCCATCATCTGAGATGGTTTAATTAGGAAGATTTTTCACGCACCAGACGCAACAGGCGCAGAGAGGGTTTTCTGCGTCTTTGTTTTATGCTGAATGAGGTTAACTTATTCTGCAAACATTTGGGCTAAGATGTCAAGAACTGTTTTTTGTTCTTCTGCGCTAATTTGGCCAAGCAATTTGACTAATCGAGTTTTATCTACTGTACGAATTTGGTCAAGTACAATTTGTCCATTTTGTCCTTGAAATTGACAAGTTACCCTTGTAGGATATGTTTGTCCTTTTGTGGTCATTGGTGCAACAATGACGGTGGCAATATGGTGGTTGATCTCGTTTGGTGAAATTACTAAACAGGGGCGTGTTTTTTGAATTTCTCTCCCAATGGTAGGATCAAGGTTAACTAGGAAAACATCAAATCGGTTGACTACCATTCCCATTCAAGCTGATCCCATTCTGTTGTATTGGTATCATCTAATAGGACATCATCATGTTTTTGTGCCATTGCTGCAAATGCTTTGTCCCAATTCGCCCTTGCTTGTTCAACTGGGCGAATAATCAGATGATTTCCATGAACTTCAATTTCTACTTCTAAGTTAATACCGCTTTGTTCTAATAGGTTTTTGGGTATACGAAGTCCTTGGGAATTGCCGATTTTTACTATTCGGGTTTTAATAGCTTTACCCATTTTATTTTATAGAGAATAGGCTGGTATCTACATTGTAATTACATAAATAGAAATAGTCAAGTCGAAAGCCTCAAGCAACGGTGCAAACTTCTGAGATTCACGCAGAGGCTTAGAGAAGTACTTTCTTTTAAACCAAAAGAAGTCGAGTTGGAAATAGAACTTTATAACGTTATCCTAGAAGAGTTTTTAACTAAATTCGTCGAACCTGCTGTACAAGGTTTAGAGATCAGAGTTTTAACTTCTTTAGCTGAAAGAACTATTGATAATTCAATGAATCCAGAACTTGCAGAAAAACTTAGACGCTTTTCAAATTGTGCGAATAAGTCAACTGGAGGTCCACATCCTCGCGATGAACAGAGTTTTGTTGAGTTGATCATTCAGGGACATCAGGAAAATTCTTTGTTGGATGAATCAACTTTAGAGAAACTTTTGATAGATGAGGGTTGGTCTAAGAAGTACGCTAATGAGCTTTCTAATAGATATCGCTTTGGGAGACAATTATTAAAATTTTACAGTTCCTAAAATAATGTAAGCCCGATTATTGAACAGGATTTTGGGCAAGTTGATACTAATGATTGGGCATAGCACGGGAATGGTAATATACAAATCGATGATGGATTTATTATAATCTGCGGTTTTTACTGTAGAATTTTAATCGAACTTATATCAGTATGTTGTAAGCGATCGCATCGCAGTTACAGCCCAAATGCTATACCGGGTAATTCCAGCTATATTTAGATCATATTTGTGATATTTTAGACAAGCAGTTGTCTTAATGCCATTAACAGTGTCATAAAGAGAAGGTAAAGGATTCAGCCTGGGTATTATTTATATCAAAAATCCTTGCGTTCCCAGCTTCCAGGATAGGCACATCACACTTATGACTGAAATCACGTTACGCATACAACAGGGAGAAACGGAAAGAACGTTGACAGTGAATCAAGACCTATTCACAATTGGGCGGTTGCCCGAATGTGACTTGTACTTACCTTTTGGCGGAGTTTCCCGGAGACACGCCCGACTGGTAAAAACTGTTAATGGTGTATGGACTATTGAGGATTTAGGCAGCAAAAACGGGACGCAGGTGAATCAAAATCTGATTAGTAATACCCAAGAGTTGCATCATGGTGATATGATTTGGCTGGGAAATGCGAGTTTGGAAGTGCTGTTTACTAATACTGTTACACATTGTACAAATCAGGAAACTATCGCAGAATACGCTTCTAAGCCCAGAACAATTTTTCACAACGTCAAGCAACTGCAACAGCAATGGATAGAAGCTGATAGCCCAGAGGGGGAAACCAGCAATAAAGACCAAACCATTGCCCGCCTCAAAGACTTAGTAGATATAGCCAAAAATCTCTGTGCAGCAGCATCCATAGAAGAGATTTTCTCTCAAGTGCAACAAGTTGTCTTTCGTTATCTCGATAGCATAGACCGCTTGGCATTATTGATTGATGTCAATGGGCGCGGTCAATTGAAATTAATGAATGCTGCTACTAGAGACATTTCCCAACAGAAATATCTAGCAGGTGAAGGTGACTGGATTAGTCGCAGTATCTGTCAAAAAGTATTTGAGGAAAAAATTGCCATTCAAACTGCTGATGCCCAAGAGGATGAACGTTTTTCGGGAGAACACAGCATTTTGGTGAAAGGCATCCGTAGCGCTATGGCAGTACCTTTGTGGGATGAAAATAAAGTTGTCGGTGTTCTTTATGCTGATGCTCATCTTTCTTCTTCCCATTGGGCAAATGAAGGGGAGGAAGAACTCAGCTTTTTTTCAGCTTTAGCAAATCTTGTCGCTTCTAGTGTGCAGCGTTGGCTGTTGGCAGAGAAATTAAAAACTGAAGAGGTAATTCGTCATCGATTAGAGCGTTATCATTCTCCAGCCGTTGTACAGCATTTAATCTCTGTAGGCGGTTTACCTGATGGTCGTTTACCACCCGCAGAAAGTGAAATCAGTGTTGTATTTGCAGATTTAGTTGGGTTTACGGCAATTTCAGAACGGTTAAAACCAACTGCGGTCGCGGAATTATTGAATAATTTATTTGAAGAGATGTTGCAAGAAGTGTTTACCTATGGTGGCACTTTGGATAAATACATTGGTGATTGTATTATGGCATTTTTTGGCGCACCAGAACCCCAACTAGATCATGCTAATCGCGCCACTGCTGCTGCTAAGGGAATGCTAGCTCGTTTAGAACGTCTCAATGCTAGTGGTTTTTGGCAAGAACCTCTACAGCTACGTATTGCTATTAACAGTGGTAAAGCTGTGGTAGGGGATGTTGGCAGTTCTCAAAGGGTAGATTACACAGCATTAGGAGCAGCGATTAATCTTGCAGCTCGGATGGAAGCAGTATGTCCGCCCAGTGAATGCGTCATCACTGAAGCCACTTATTTCATGCTTTCAGAATCCTCAGACTTTAAAGAAATGGGGCATTATCGTTTTAAAGGTATTGATAGATTAGTCAAAATTTATCAGACCAAAACCGTAACTCAAAAGGTTTAATTTTTACAGCACTTTGCCATACACTATAGGAATCATATTTGATTTATGAAAAAAATAAGTATTGTAGTGGCGTGGCAAGCTTAAAATGATGCAAAAAATTGTAGGTTGGGTTGACTTCAGGAAACCCAACATCATTGGCAGCGTTGGGTTGTGCTGTGCTTAACCCAACCTACTTCTAATGCAATTGTTTTAGGCTTGTCAATCCAGTAGGGTGCATTAGGATGAAATCCGTAACGCACCATCACTATTAAAATTTTCGGAAATCAACAATGTCCTAACCTCCTTGGCGGTTGCTATAAATAGAATGCTGATGCTGTCGGAATTACGAATTACGAATTATAAATTACAAACCCTGAGATTTGCGAAACTCGCGCACCACAGTTTTAATATCCTGTAATTCACCTTCAACTAAATTATTTAACTGTCGCATTTCATCACTTGTAATTTTTCCAGTAAGTTGATTTATAGCCTCTCTTAATTGTGGATATTTATCTAAAGTTTCTTTACGGACAATAGGCGTAGCTTCATAAGGGGGAAAATATTTTTGATCATCTTCAAGTACGACCAATCCCAGTCGGGAGATTTGCCCATCTGTAGAATTACCTGCTACCATATCCACTTGTTTTTGAATTAAAGCCCGATATATTAAACCCAAGTCCATAATTTGGGGAGGTTTAGCAAAACTTAGACCGTAGGTTTTCGCTAACCCTGGAAAACCATCTTCCCGTTCCAAAAATTCATAGCCAAACCCACCGCGCCATTGAGGTGTATATTTCGCAGCTTGTGAGAGAGTTTGAATTTTGTAGCGTTGAGCATCTTCACCCCGAATAATTATGGCAAAAGTATTTTCAAACCCTAAACTAGGCATTACTTCTAAATTAAACTGTTCTGCATAAGCCTGTTTTAACTGCTCATGGACTACTCGTGGATCATTAATTGCTTCTTTCTTTAAAATGCCAGTAAAAGCTGTGCCTGTGTACTCAATATAGGCATCAATTTGTCCGGCGAGAATAGCATTATGGCAAACAAAAGAACCACCTAAACGAGGACGGCGAGTTACTTTTAAATCAGTAGTATCTTCAATTTGTTGTGCTAACAGTTCTCCTAATATATCTTGTTCAGTAAAATCTTTAGAAGCAACAACAATATCACCAGCACCGCCAGTGGTAGCATTGAAATTACAACTAGATATTGCTATCACTAAGACAAAGCTTAATAGACACAAACTCAATAACTTTTTCATGATTTCCTACGAATTAAAACTCTCGTATTTATGTAATGATTTACCAGAGTTTTAATTTTAAATTTTTACTTTTAATTTCGTTTCTAGCCAACCAATACCCAAATCAGCGAGTAATGCAATCATCGCCGCCGGCACAGCACCCGCTAAAATTAACTGATTATTGACTACGGCAATTCCCCGAAAAATAAACACGCCCAAACCACCAGCACCAATGGCTGCGGCAATTGTAGCAATCCCGATAGAAATGACTGTTGCTACGCGCACACCTGCCAAAATAACCCCCATTGCTAAGGGTATCTCTACTTGTAACAACAATTGTCGATCTGTCATTCCCATACCTCTCCCAGCCTCCCGAATCGCTGGATCTACCCCAGTTATACCAGTATAAGTATTGCGGATTATGGGCAGAAAGGAATATAAAGTCAGGGCAAAAATTGCTGGTACAACCCCAATCCCACCAATTACGGGGACTGGAATCAGTAAACCAAATAATGCCAAGCTGGGGATCGTTTGCAGAATATTGGCAATACCGAGAATAGGTTGGCGCAGGTGAGTTTTACGGGTGATTAAAATACCTAAAGGAATACCAATGAGTGTAGCAGTGGCGATCGCAATACTCACCATAAATAAGTGTTCTAGGGTATGTCGCAGGATTTCCGGCGCATACTTGATCAAGAAAAAGTCTTTCATAAAGTTTCTTGTAGTGATTGCAGACATTGCAGAAAAGCTAGGCTTTCTGGGTGTTGCGATCGCTTAAATTCTTCCTTTGTCCCTAATACTACCAATTCTCCCCCACACATTAGCCCAATTCGTGAAGCTAAAACAAAGGCTTCTTGAATATCATGGGTGACAAACACCACTGTCTTGTTCAATTCCCGTTGTAAGCGGCGAAACTCTTGTTGCAGTTCTAAACGGGTAATGGGATCGAGTGCGCCGAAAGGTTCATCCATCAATAATACTGGTGGATCGGCTGCTAATGCCCTAGCTACACCCACTCGTTGCTTTTGTCCTCCAGAAAGTTCATGAGGATAACGCGCTGCAAATTGTGCAGGATCTAAACCTACCATCTGCAACAATTCATAAACCCGTGTTTTAATTTGTTTAGATTGCCAACCGAGTAAATTAGGGACTAAACCCACATTACGTTCTACCGTGAAATGGGGAAATAACCCAGTTTCTTGAATGACATAACCAATATTGCGCCGCAATTTAATTTCATCCCATTGATTTGTCGGAATGCCATTAAATAATACTTCACCTTGCGTAGGTGTGAAGAGGCGATTGATTAACTTCATAGTAGTAGTTTTGCCGCTACCACTACGTCCGAGTAATACTAAAGCTTCTCCCTGGCTAATAGAGAAATTAAGATGAGATACTAAAGGGCGATGGTTGCGGCTAAAGGTGACATCCCGAAATTCCACCGCAATTGGTTTTTGTTGTTGCATAGTAATTCATTTTTTGGTGTTCCCTGATAAGAGGAACTAACCGCATAAAGCCTTCGGCATAGCTAGAGCCTCCGGCACGCTAACGCGAACGCTTACCGCGCAGCGTATGCCCCCAGGGCTTTAGTACGCAAAGTACACAAAGGAAGAAGGGAAACTGCGAGAGGCTCAGATCCCCGACTTCTTGAAGAAGTCGGGGATCTTTCTATTGTATTTGAGGCGACATCACCTCAGATTAATTCTGACCATTCGGACGCTGAATAATGGTTTCTACTACTCGCCGTTTAGCTTTCGGATCAATTCCTACCAAGCGCACGTACTCACCCTCGTATTCAGCTAAACAGGATTCTAACGCTGATATTGCATCCCATTCAGCATTGATCTGAGTTGTACCGCAACTTTGCCAAGAACCCATGCGGAAGCGACGTTCATCTACGTGTTCAAAGTTAATTCTGTGACCTTGAGCTAAAATTTGCCGGATTTGTTCTTGTGTCTCTAGGCTTAAATGGGTATTTGACCCTTTTGGGGTCTGAAATCCATTCCCGTTTTTAGGTTGCTGAAAAGTATCACTAGGTGTCACAGGCGCAGGTGGTGCAGGTTGATAATTTTTACTCCCGCGATTCAGTCGATTGTATTCATCAACTAATTGGGAATTGTCCACCCGTTGTTGTTCACCCACCATGAAGTTACCAGCCTCTACCAGGTTAGACAAGCTGAAATCCGGTTTTTTAAACTCTGGGGGCTTCTCAGCGCTGTTGACCACACGCAAAGATACACGCTCAAAACCGACTTTATGGATAAATTCACGTACTTGTTCATCATAAATACGCGATCGCAAAGCACTATAAAAGTCAATAGATTGATGAGAAAAAGTATCAACTAGCTGTTCAACTTCCCGCCGAGAAAGTCCATCTTCTGCAAAAATTCCGCTAACAATTCCCACCTTGTCGTCTCTATCTGGTTCCCAGTAAAATTTCTCCATCCGTCCATCCCGAATTAATGGCGCGTAGAGAGTGGAAAAATCATTCCCTGTGACAATAATCGGGACACGATGTAACGGTGTAGAATCGTAACTTCCAGGTAACTGCACATCTGTAGGATTATCAGCAATATTCATCAGTGTGGCATTTACCAACTGAGTATTTACAGTATATTGAGTACCTTCGTCAAAGCGTCCCGCACCCGCATCTAAATCATTAATCATCAGCACGCACATTTTGCCACGCACTTTAATTAATTCTGCGGTTTCCCGATAACGCAAACGAATCAACCGCGCCGGGTCGCCAGCATCGGGACTCTCCAATTCTCCACCTGAGATGTTAGTCACTTCGATACCCATTTTCTCGAAGACTAACTGACACTGAAATGTCTTTCCTTCGCCTTTGCGTCCATGAATCCCTAGAATCACGGGAACTCGCACCCCAGGTAGATTCAAGAAATTTTTGGTAATGTGAACGCCAAGTTTGTCTAGAAAGCGGGGAGCAATGTAGTAACTCATAAAATTATTGATTAGGACTTATTGAACAATGCTAAGTTTTTTTGGTGCATCTTGTTAATTTATCTTTTGGTATAAATTCAGTGCTACCTACCACAAACGCTGAATTGGATACGCATCAAAAATCTGATCAGCACTGAGTATCGGTATATTTTCCACTATGGACTGGGCAATTAACAATCTGTCAAACGGGTCACGATGATGTAACGGTAGTGATGAGATAACAGCAATATGGTCTATTCTGATTGGTAATAATTCAATTCCATTCATAATTATTTGCTGTTCGATAAACTCGTTAAAGGTAGGCTGGAAGTTGAGTTTACCGATACTATGCTTAATTGCCATTTCCCAAACACTGGCAATACTTACGAGATTATCATTATTTTCAATCTGCGATCGCATACTAGCGCTAATTCTTGGATCACCAGACACAAACCAAATCAAAATATGAGTGTCCAGGATTTGTCTCATTCCATATATTCCTTAAAATCTTCTAGTGGTTCATCAAAGTCATCAGATATTGTCACCAATCCCTTGGCGCTACCAAATGTGGGACGGCGTTTGACTGGAATTACAGGAATTAACTTAACAACTGGTTGATTTTCTTTAATAATGATAATCTCCTCACCAGAAAGCGCTGCTTCAATCAATTCTGGTAAATTTTGAGATGCTTCAGATACAGTAATTTGAGTCATGATTTTGACCTCGATATAGCTTAATTAGATATTTTTGATAATCTTTGTAAAAATTCTTGATGTTCTTGCGAGTTTAAACCTTGCTGTAGCACTGCTAAAACTTGTGTCATTTCCCCTGATAATAATGCGGCTACATCCAACCATAAACCAGGATAAACGCGACTTTTAATAATACCGTTAGCATCGGGTTCTAATGATATATATTCACCGTTTTCTAAAAAAAACCAATCGAATTTATGATCGAAAATTTGCCAAACCAGATATTCTTTTACACCAGTACGGCGATATACCCGTTTTTTATCATATAAATCATTAGCAGCACTACTAGCCGCAACTTCTGCGACTAATTCCGGTGCGCCTTCTACGTAGTCATCATCGCTAATATGTGCTTGTCCACCCAGTTGTTCATCAACTATCAGGACAACATCCGGTTGTGGTTCATTATCTAAATCCAGACGGACTGTAACATTATCACCTAACTCTACCCCAGGAGTAGCAACTTTATAAGTTCCCAACCAAATAATCAAATCTCCGTGAGGCTTTCCATGACTTCTAAAACGCAAAGGTGAGGCCACGTATACAATTCCTTCTATAAGTTCAGCTTTCTTCAGATTCGGCATTGCTGTGTATCGCCGTTCAAATTCGTGACGAGTCAGGCGATCGCCACTTTCTAAAGGTGGAATTTGGAGATTTTTACTCAAGCTTGGTTCTACCGATGCTTTCATAACAAATTCCTCAAAAACTTATATCTACATCTAGTATAGGCAATTCTTATTTAAACCAATTTAACCAAGCATCCCAATTATCTACAATTTGGGCAAATTCTGCGTAACCTGCGCTTCTAGGATGAGCGCCATCATAATTTTTTGCCTCATGTATCCAAATATTTGATTTTTCTAATATGGGAAATACATTTAAATAAGGCACATTTAATTCATCACAAACTAAAGAAAATCCTTGAGATAAATTCACGATTCTTTGATTTCTCCCCTCTTGTTCCTGATCAAAACATGGTGGTGGACTAACCATCAACACAGGATATAACTGTTTAGCCTCATTTAAAATATGATGAATATTTTCCAGTGATTCTGTGATTGAAACACGGGTTTTACCATTTTCTATAGTTGTATCATTAACACCAAAAGAAAATACAACTCTGCCGTCATATTCTTTTGGTAAGCGAGAAGAAACTTCCTTTAACCAACGGTTTCTGAGTTCAGTACTCGTTTCTCGGCGCACGCCTAAATTATAGTAGGTAATATCATGACCTTTTTTATTAGCATTCACACATATTCGACCTGTCCAACCCAGACATTCAGGATCACCCGCACCGTTAACAAAAGATTCACCCAAAAAACAAATTCTAATTTGCTTGGGATGCTCAAAGCTCATCAAAACTCTTCCTCTATTAAGTTGGCGTAATATTTCCACCTACTGGCGTGGCAAGCCTAAAATAGTGCATTAGACGTAGGTTGGGTTAAGCGTAGCGCAACCCAACGTTGCCAATGATGTTGGGTTTCCCAAAACCTCAACCCAACCTACAATTTTTTGCAACATTTTAAGCTTGTCACGCCACTACTTTAATTAATAAATAAGAGAGGCAGAAAACTCTACCTCTCTAACGGGGGAAAAATTAATTCAACTTCCCCCAAATCAATTCAAAAATCCAATTCTTAGTATCTGCTGGTGCTGGGCTTGTGAACAATAAAGCTAAGAACTTGACACTGCTTGATGTTGTCAAAACCAACAACACGGATAAAGCAGTTGCTGTACTGAGAACGGCAAGATTGAACTTCGCTCAATACTTCTTGAGTGGACTTAGCGCCGAACAAAGGCAATTTCCACATTGTCCAGAACATTTCTGTTGGTTCAGAAACTTCGTTGAACTCAATAGCTGGAATGTAACCTTGAGTCAAGATGTACTGAACCTGCTTGGCAATTTGAGCATCAGACAGGGGTGGAAGGTAAGAAAGGGTTTCGTAACGACGCTCTTTTGGTAAAGTTTGCATAGCTTTTGATAATGGGTTGCGATTGATATGACTTATTAGTAAACAGTTATCAGTTAAAAACTATCACTGTTCACTATTGAAATCTGAACTTGTCTGCTGTTCCGAGTTTGGACTGGGGTGAGATGTATCTATTCGTGTCATGCGTTCGAGATGCTGGCGACGTTGTTCCATGTTGGCTTGCTGAAAGCCAGTGCGAACCATTTCGGGAAGAAAATCGGCGACTTCCTCCGCGATGTGTTCTCTGACAGTCATAATCCGTAAAGCCAAATCTGGCTTTTCCAGAAACAGTTGCTGAATATACGCTTCTCCATCCTGGATTTTGCCAGAGGAAAAGTTATGTAGCCAAAGTTCCAACGGTGGATTTGTTTCGCCTAGCTGTGCCAATACTGTTTTCAGCGCCTGATAAGTCAGGTAGCTTTGCAATGTCTTGGCTGTATCCTTGGCAATTTGCTTAAGATTCATGTTTGTCCCCAGCCCATAAAAAGTAAAAAGCTAAAGTAAAAAGTAAAAAGAAAGAATATTATTTTCTTTTACTCTTTAACTTTTTACTAGTTACTTGAGGATCAGACAGTATCCATGGCCTCGAACTCGAACTTGATTTCTTTCCAAAGTTCGCAAGCCACAGCCAATTCAGGACTCCACTTAGCAGCTTCGCGGATCACGTCGTTACCTTCACGAGCCAAGTTGCGGCCTTCGTTACGAGCTTGGATACAAGCTTCCAAAGCTACGCGGTTAGCGGTTGCACCAGGTGCGTTACCCCAGGGGTGACCAAGTGTACCACCACCAAATTGTAGTACGGAGTCATCACCGAAGATTTCTACAAGTGCGGGCATATGCCATACGTGGATACCACCGGAAGCAACTGCCATTACGCCACCCATAGAAGCCCAGTCTTGGGTAAAGTAGATACCGCGAGACAAGTCTCTTTCAACGTAGTTTTCACGCAATAGGTCAACGAAGCCCATTGTGATACCACGTTCGCCTTCCAATTTACCAACCACTGTACCGGTGTGAATGTGATCACCACCAGACATCCGTAGGGTTTTAGCCAATACGCGGAAGTGAATACCGTGGTTCTTTTGACGGTCGATAACGGCGTGCATAGCACGGTGAATGTGCAGTAATACACCGTTAGCGCGACACCAATGAGACAATGTGGTGTTAGCTGTGAAACCTGCGGTCAGGTAGTCATGCATAATGATGGGCATTTTGAGTTCTTTAGCGAACTCAGCCCGTTGCAACATTTGTTCGCAGGTGGGGGCGGTAACGTTCAGGTAGTGACCTTTGATTTCGCCGGTTTCTGCTTGTGCTTTGTGAATAGCATCTGCTACAAACAAGAAGCGATCGCGCCATCTTTGGAATGGTGCAGAGTTGATGTTTTCGTCATCTTTGGTGAAGTCCAAACCACCGCGCAAGCATTCGTATACAGCACGTCCGTAGTTTTTAGCGGACAAACCTAATTTAGGCTTAATGGTACAACCCAACAAAGGACGACCATATTTGTTTAATTTGTCACGTTCTACTTGAATACCGTGAGGAGGTCCTTGGAAAGTCTTCAGGTATGCAACGGGAATCCGCAAGTCTTCCAAACGTAGCGCCCGCAGAGCTTTAAAACCAAATACGTTACCTACAATTGAGGTCAACATATTGGTGACGGAGCCTTCCTCGAACAAGTCTAGAGGATAAGCAACGTAGCAGATGTATTGGTTATCTTCACCAGCAACTGGTTCGATGTCGTAGCAACGACCTTTGTAGCGGTCGAGGTCGGTGAGCAAGTCTGTCCATACAGTTGTCCAAGTACCGGTGGAGGACTCAGCCGCCACAGCAGCACCTGCTTCTTCGGGAGGCACTCCAGGTTGGGGAGTCATCCGGAATGCTGCAAGAATATCTGTATCTTTAGGTGTGTAGTCTGGGGTGTAATAAGTTAGTCTGTAATCTTTAACACCGGCTTGGTACCCTGATTTGCTCTGGGTCTTAGTTTGAGCGTAAGACATAAATTCCCTTCCAAGAAGTCACTCTTTAATTACTTCATCAAATCACGTTCTGTGCAACTTTCTTTCACTCCCGCTTTTTCCCCTCACTAATTGAGGGGAAAATCAGGAAAAATTTTTTGTTAGAGGTTGGCTTTGGCGGGTAGATTTTCTAGCAACGAACATTTAGTAACATTTATTCACAAATGTTCTCCCCAATTTGGGGTGCGTGAACTTACACTTGGTGCTTTTTCCTCATCCCGTGAATAAAAATTTTCTTTTATCTCTTTCTCTTACCCCGCTAAATTTTTCTATTTCCAGCAAAAACTCCGGTTTTGCGGGAAGTATTAAATTATTTCCCCTACATATCGGGGTTTTTAAGGCAGTGGGCTGGTTGATACCCATTCCCGGCGACGCACTCCTAATATGTCCCCTAATAATGGTAAACATACTCAGAGAGAATTTGCTTGACAGAAACTCAGCAGAGTGATAAGCGAAATAAAAAGAAATTGCACACCACGTAATTTGTAGCTTGTCTCACAATATATCAATAATTTGATAAGTTATTCTTTGAAAATTTTTAACTTATATATTTAATTTTGTTATTACATAAATATTTAAACCTTTTATTAAGTTTTATGTAGAAAAGTAAAGTCTGACTGTACGGGAGTAGCGAATGGAGAGTACGAAGCGAGGACTGTGTGAGAAACTAATGACTAAATAACTAATTTATTTACAAAAAATTGCTACTGAAGTTTAAAACACCCTGACTGGGGGAACACTGGAATTAACTGCTAGCTAGTTTAGGTAATGGCTGTGGGTACTGTCTTCAAAGGAAATGTCATGGTCGCATCACTTCGCAAACGTCATAAATTATTGCTTACTTCTGTATTTTTGGGGTTGATAGCTCTGCCTAGCATTGGTCTTATAACGATGACAAATGTGGCCAGGGCAGACAAAATTGATTCTAATGCGCCGCCACAAAAAACTCCTGACGTTGATTCATCTGAGCTAACTCCTGCTTATCCGGCTACTCCACCACCTCCGAGAGTAGACCTTTTACCTGATGAACGAGGAATCCAAGAGCGATCGCTCGAAACAGATTATCGTGTTAGTAACCTACTAGGAGATTTTACAGGTAATCTCTGGGTGGGTTCATGGCGAGGATTATCGCGCATTGACCCCAATACAGGTAGAATTTTATCGCGTGTGAGTTTACCGAATGTAGCAATTGGGGCATTAGCACAAGATAAAGTGGGTCGTTTATGGGTCGGGACTTATGAAGGACTACAGCGAGTAGACCCCCGCACGAGCGAAATTACCGCCCAGAATTTATTTTTGCCTTCCAAACGGGTTTTATCTTTGTTGGTTGACAAACGGGGCTATTTGTGGACTGGAACCGATAATGGGTTGGCATTAGTTAGCCCAGACCAAGGCTTAATTATGACAACATTAAAAAATTTGCCTGGTGTCAGCGCCAACGCTATGACTTTAGATGCTGAAGGTCAGCTATGGATTGGGACTTTAGATGGACTGGTGCGGGTAAATACTGCCAGTGCTTTAATTATGAAGCGGATTAACCAGTTACCTGGGTCGAACGTGCAAACCCTAGCTATTAGTCCATCCGGTTTAATTTGGGCGGGAATGCCAAATAATTTGCTAGTTATTAATCCCAAAACAGGTGTAGTTTTACGGTCTGTAACTCCACTCCGGGGGCGAAATGTCACAGCAGTGCGCTTTGCCCAAGATGGGAGTGTGTGGGTAGGAACTCGCAATGGTTTGTTACGATTAAATCCACAGACAGGGGCTGTATTAGACGAAGTTGCGGGACTTCCTTCTAGTCGAGTTCTTACCCTTGCGCCCGATGTCGGGAATAAATTATGGATTGGGACTAGTGAAGGTCTAGGTTGGTTAATGCCCACGAGGGACAGTGCAAAACCTCATCTGGCTTTTAGTCGGGCGGTTGAATGAGGCAGGGGGAGAAGAGGCAGGGGGGCAGGGGGCAGGGGGGAATGAATTAGAATATCCTCATCCTCATCCTGATGATTTATCCCTACTCCCTGTTCCCTACTTAAAAATATGGCAATTACTACTGGGCAATTAATTCAATTCAAACAACAGGGGCGGTCAATTGTTGCGTTGACTGCCTGGGATTATGCGATCGCTCAAATTCTGGACGCGGCTGGGGTAGACTTAATCCTAGTAGGTGACTCAATGGCGGCTGTTTTAGGATATAAAACTACGCTACCAATTACCCTAGAGGAAATGCTGCACCATGCTAAAGCTGTGCGTCGTGGTGTGAAACAGGCTTTAGTTGTGGTTGATTTGCCATTTTTGACTTACCAAGAAAGCATTTCTCAAGCGATGCACTCGGCTGGATTGGTACTTAAGGAAACAGGCGCTCAAGCTGTTAAGTTAGAAGGTGGTTATCCGGCGATGGTGGAAACTATTGCCCGGTTGGTACAAGCCGGAATCCCGGTGATGGGTCATGTAGGTTTAACACCCCAATCAGTTCATCAACTGGGACTGCGACAACAGGGGAAAACTCAAGAAGCTGGGGAAAGAATTTTTAACGAAGCGATCGCACTCGAACAAGCCGGTGTATTCTCTGTATTGTTAGAGCATATTCCCGCAGATTTGGCAATGCAGATTACACAAAAATTAAATATTCCCACCATTGGTATTGGTGCGGGAGTTCATTGTGATGGACAGGTGTTAGTTACCTCAGATGTCCTTGGTCTATCAGAGAAGCAGCCACCTTTTGCCAAAGTGTACACAAATCTGCGCGAGACAATTACCAAAGCTGTCCAAGATTATGCCTCAGAAGTGCGCGCTCGCCAGTTTCCCTAACTGAATATACTGAATACTAGGAGTAGTCTTATGGTTCTACAAATTCACCCTACTCAAAAAACTCAAAAAGAATTAAATATTACTTGGGAAGCACTTCCCGCCGATTTCATTTTACCTGATGATCCCGTGGAAAATATACAGCAACCTGCTTTAGCATCAGCGCTGACAGCTGCTTTAGGCTCTACACAACGCATCCAACCCCAGATGCTGATTGGCTCTAATTTTGGGCTGGTAGCCACAGTCAAGAAAAAAATTGTTGTTAAAGCACCTGATTGGTTCTATGTGCCTCAAGTGCAGCCTGTAGCTTCAGGTGTAATTCGTCGTAGTTATACCCCCAATTTAGAAGGCGCGGCTGTGGCTGTAGTCATGGAATTTTTGTCAGACACCGAAAATGGCGAATTATCAATCCGTTCCACGCCACCTTACGGTAAACTGTATTTTTACGAACATATTCTCAAAGTTCCCACTTACATCACCTATGATCCTTACGAAGTAATTTTAGAAGTCAGATATTTACAAAATGGACAGTATAGTTTAGTGTCAGCAGATGCCAATGGACGTTACTGGATTCCTGAGTTAGAATTATTTCTCGGAATTTGGCAAGGTGAAAGATTATGCCAAACTATGAATTGGCTACGGTGGTGGGATCAAGAAGGCAATTTGCTGTTGTGGAGTAGCGAACAAGTCGAACAAGAACGCCAACGTGCTGAACAAGAACACCAACGTGCCGAACAAGAACATCAACGTGCGGAAATGTTAGCAGCAAAGTTACGTGAGTTAGGTGTTGACCCTGAAGCGATCGCATAAAATAAAATATGCATATATTTGATATTTTAACGGGAAAAGACCAGCATCCAGCCTTGTTAACACCCGACCAACTAACTCTAACATATCAGCAACTACGGACAAATGTAGTTGATTTAGTTACCCAGTTGCACAGCTTCGGCTTAGGTAAAGGCGATCGCATTGCCATTGCTATGGCTAACGGTTCCTCAATGGCGTGTATATTTCTTGCAGCTAGCCTATGTGGAACTGCTGCCCCCCTGAATCCCAAATACAAACAAGAAGAATTTGCCTTTTACTACGAAGACCTCCAAGCCAAAGCATTAATTACCTTACCGGGGACACCAAAGGCGGCCATAACTGCTATTAATCCCGATATGCTACTCATCCAGGCCATAACTAACCCTGACGGGACATTGAGTTTGGAATTAAATCAGGAAGTCACTCAGCCACAAAGAGAAACTTCTACTCCTGATCTTCCTCAAGCTGATGATGTAGCGATGATTCTGCATACCAGTGGAACAACTAGCCGTCCCAAGCGGGTTCCCATTCGACACCGTAATCTCATCGCCTCAGCCCACAATATCATCGGTGTCTATAGCCTGACTGCTAACGACATTAATTTATGTCTGATGCCACTATTTCACATTCACGGATTAGTGGGGTGTTTACTGTCCACCTTGGCATCAGGAGGGACATTTATTTGTCCCACAGGGTTTAATGCCTTAGAATTTTGGCAACTGGTTGAGCGTTACAAACCAACTTGGTATTCTGCCGCACCGACCATACATCAAATGATCTTAGCGCGAGCCAGTCGCAACGAAGATATTGTTAAATCCCATAGCTTCCGGTTTATTCGTTCTAGTAGCGCACCACTACCGCCAGTGATTATTGAACAAATGGAAGCAGTTCTGAATGTGCCGGTGGTAGAGTCATACAGCATGACAGAAGCTGCACATCAGATGACATCCAACCCCTTACCGCCGAAAATCCGCAAACCGGGAAGCGTCGGCTATGGACACGGTGTCGAAGTGGGAATTATGGATGAAAATGGTAATTTGCTTTCCCAAGGTAGCCTCGGCGAAGTAGTAGTAAAAGGAGCCAACGTCATTGATGGTTACGAGAATAATCCCCAAGCCAACGCCACCGCTTTTGTTAACGGCTGGTTTCGGACAGGTGATCAAGGTAAACTCGACCCAGACGGCTATCTTTACCTGACTGGTAGAATCAAGGAATTAATTAACAGAGGTGGAGAAAAAATTTCGCCCTTGGAAATAGATGATTTATTGCTGCGTCATCCTGCGGTAGCGGAAGCCTTAGCTTTTGCAGTTGCTCACAAAAGTCTGGGTGAAGAAATTCATGCTGCTGTTGTACTCAAGAGTGATACCAGTGAACAGGAATTAAAATCTCATTGTTCCCAATACTTAGCAGCATTCAAAATACCTAAACAAATACACATTCTCGAAGCCTTACCCCGTGGCGCAACCGGCAAACTGCAACGGTTGAATATGTCTAAGTTCCTGAATTTAGTCTAGTCCCTTACAAGAAACAAGATCCCCGACTTCTTGAAGAAGTCGGGGATCTGAACCTTTCAAAAATCCCTTAATATAGGCACAGACGCTATAAATCGGCTCTAGGGAATAGCGAAAAAATTTATGAAAATCTGTATTGTAGGTGCGGGTGCTATCGGCGGGTATTTAGGAGCGAAACTAGCTCTAGCAGGGGAAGAAGTCACCTTTATTGCACGTGGACAGCATCTAGAAGCAATTCAAAACCAGGGACTTGAGGTAATCATGGCGGATGGGTCAACTCATGTAGTACATCCATCTCTAGCCACCAGTGAGATAAATGACGCAGGAACTCAAGATGTAGTCATCCTGGCTGTAAAAGCTCAAAGTTTACCCGCAATCGCCCCAGCTCTATCATCCCTCTACAATCCTGATACCATCGTAGTCACTGCCCAAAATGGGATTCCTTGGTGGTACTTCCAGAAGCATGGAGGTGAATATGAAGGGCAAAAAATCCACGCCGTTGATCCAGAAGGGATCATTGCTGCCAATACTGATATAGATCGGGTAATTGGTTGTGTAGTTTATCCAGCCGTAGAAATACAGTCACCTGGAATAATTCGTCACATTGAAGGCGATCGCTTGAGTCTAGGAGAAATCGACAACACCAAAACCGAACGCATTCAAAAACTAGCCCAAAGCTTCAAAAAAGCAGGTTTCAAAGCTCCAGTCCGGTCGAAAATTCGCACAGAAATCTGGCTGAAATTATTGGGGAACTTGGCGTTTAATCCCATCAGTGCCTTAACTCGTGCTACTTTAGAGCAAATTGCCCAATACACCTTGACTCGTGAACTGGCAAGGCAGATGATGATGGAAGCCCAAAGCATCGGCGAAAAACTTGGGATTGAATTTGGTATCAGTTTAGAACAGCGCATCAATGGGGCGGAAAAAGTCGGCGCTCATAAAACTTCTATGCTCCAAGATATCGAAGCAAATCGGATTACAGAGGTGGAAGCCATCTTGGGAGCAGTGATTGAACTCGGCAAACTCACCCAGATTCCTACACCCTACATGGATACGGTGTATGCTAATGTCAAATTACTAGAACAAACTCTTATTTCTAGTCGTGAAAGAGTTTTATAAAAATATTAGGTTTTTAGCGAATAAAACCCTAGTCATGGTTTATATTACCGAAAGGGTGGCACAAATAACCTACTATCTCTGCAATTGATTACATTCACCATCAAAGGTGAGTGAGGACGAGGTTGATATTAAAATGCTTAACTTTTGCTGAATTGCCACAGATAAAGACTAAACTAAAAAGTCTTGTGCAGCAAAACCTGTAACTTTAAAGTAATGAAGTAATCATGTCCAAGGTTCTCGTCTCCGATCCCATTGACCAAGCTGGAATTGACATTCTCACCCAAGTTGCTACTGTAGATGTCAAAACAGGTCTAAAACCAGCAGAACTGATCGAAATTATTGGTGAATATGACGCGCTGATGATTCGCTCTGGTACGCGCGTTACACAAGAAATTATTGAAGCTGGAACTCAGTTAAAAATCATCGGTCGTGCCGGTGTGGGTGTGGATAATGTCGATGTTCCCGCAGCTACCCGCCGAGGAATTGTGGTTGTCAATTCCCCAGAAGGTAACACAATCGCTGCCGCAGAACACGCCCTGGCAATGATGTTATCCTTATCTCGCCACATTCCTGATGCTAACTCTTCCGTTAAAAGCGGTGAGTGGGATCGCAAAACCTTCGTAGGCGCGGAAGTTTATAAAAAAACTCTCGGCGTTGTCGGCTTAGGTAAAATTGGTTCCCATGTGGCGACTGTAGCCAGAGCGATGGGAATGAAACTGCTAGCTTACGATCCCTTTATCTCTACAGAACGCGCCGAACAACTTGGCTGTCAGTTGGTGGAAATGGATTTACTGATGCAGCAAGCAGATTATATTACGCTGCACATCCCCAAAACCCCAGAAACCACTCACTTAATTAACGCCCAAACTCTGGCGAAAATGAAACCCACAGCCAGAATTATCAACTGCGCTCGTGGTGGTATCATTGACGAAGCTGCTTTAGCCGTAGCGATTAAAGAAGGTCAAATTAAAGGTGCGGCTTTGGATGTGTTCGAGTCAGAACCACTGGGTGAATCTGATTTGCGATCGCTTGGTAAAGAAGTCATCCTTACCCCCCATTTAGGAGCCTCCACAACGGAAGCTCAAGTGAATGTCGCCATTGATGTCGCCGAACAAATTCGCGATGTTCTCCTAGGACTACCAGCACGTTCAGCAGTCAATATCCCCGGATTTGGCCCCGATGTGCTAGAAGAACTCAAGCCTTATATGCAACTAGCCGAAACCCTGGGTAACTTGGTGGGACAGCTAGCTGGTGGACGGGTGGAATCCCTGACTGTTCGACTCCAAGGTGAACTAGCCAGCAACAAAAGTCAGCCTTTGGTTGTCGCCTCCCTCAAAGGACTACTTTACCAAGCTCTGCGGGAACGGGTAAACTATGTCAACGCCAGTATAGAAGCTAAAGAGCGAGGGATTAGGGTAATTGAAACCCGTGATGCTTCAGCTCGCGACTACGCCGGCTCACTGCACCTGGAAGCTACAGGTACTTTAGGGACTCATTCTGTTACAGGCGCTTTATTAGGCGACAAAGAAATACACCTCACTGATGTTGATGGTTTCCCCATTAATGTCCCCCCCACCAAATATATGCTGTTTACCTTGCACCGTGATATGCCAGGAATTATCGGCAAACTCGGTTCCCTACTGGGCAGTTTTAATGTCAATATTGCCAGTATGCAGGTAGGTCGTAAAATTGTCCGTGGTGATGCTGTCATGGCTCTCAGCATAGATGATCCTTTACCCGATGGCATTTTGGCGGAAATCGTCAAAGTCGCGGGAATTAGGGACGCATACACAGTAACTTTATAAGGTACTTCCTTCCTGAGTAAAAGGTGCTGCGTGAAGAAAAATGTTTTGAGTAACTGATAGCTCTTAACTGTTTTAGACTCAGGAAGGAAGCACTCTCTTGTACAGACGCGATAAATCGCGTCTCAGCACTAAAAAATGGCAAACACTTGGTGGGAACTACAGATTTCATGTGATCCAGCGCTAGAAGAGTCAGTCTTGTGGCGACTGGAAGATTTTAGCAGCCGTGGTACAGCCAGTGAAAGTCAAGGTAATACCTGTCTAGTCAAAGCTTACCTACCGAGATTTCAAGCACAGTTACTCGATTTGGCGGCGCTGTCTCTGTGGTTGCGTCAAGATGCTCTTTGTGTCGGCTTGTCTGTTCCTAGCCTGAATTGGGAGTTAATTGATGAGGAAGATTGGGCTACTAGTTGGAAACAGTACTGGAAACCGGAAGAAATAGGCGATCGCTTTCTAATTAATCCAGCATGGCTAGCTCTACCAGAAACAACAGAACGCTTAGTAATTCGTCTTGATCCTGGGGTCGCATTTGGTACTGGTAATCATGCCACAACCCAATTATGTTTGGAATCCCTAGAAATGCGTTTAAGTCAAATACCTGGGGCTTTTGTGGATAAAAGTGATCAACACAAACCGTTGGTAATTGCGGATATCGGCTGTGGTTCTGGTATACTTTCTATTGGAGCATTGCTATTGGGTGCGGAAAAAGTCTATGCAGTAGATACTGACCCTTTAGCGATCCAATCAACCTTCAGCAATCGCGCCCTGAACGACATTAACCCAGAACGCTTGGTATCAGCAGAAGGTAGTGTGGACACAATGATCAAACTGCTGGATCAACCAGTTGATGGGATTGTCTGTAATATTTTGGCTGATGTGATTATTCAGTTGGTTCCAGAAATGAGTGCGATCGCTAAACCCAGTACTTGGGCAATTTTTAGCGGGATTTTACTAGAACAATCTAAAGCTGTTGCTGATGCGTTAGAACAAAACGGTTGGATTGTTGCTACCCTATGGAAAAAGAAAGAATGGTGTTGCTTAAATGTGCGGCGTTCTTAGGCTAATGATTTGAAATGTGATGAATCCAATGGAGTCAGAAATAACACAGACTAATTTGAATGAACTTTCTCAAACAGAGGCACAAGACGTAAATTTAGATTGTTCATTGGCAGGGTATAATTACATATTACCAAACGAACTTATTGCCCAAAATCCCGTATTTCCTAGAGATAGTTCGCGTTTATTAGTGGTCAATTCTCCCACAACAGGCACAGAATCTGCACCGCTACATCATATTTTTCGAGATTTACCAGAGCTATTACGTGCTGGTGATTTATTGATAGTTAATAATACTAAAGTTATTCCAGCCCGGCTATATGGTCGTAAATCTACTGGCGCAGAAATCGAGGTTTTACTATTAGAAGAAAGACAATATAACTGTTGGTTAGCCTTAGTTAAACCAGGAAAACGCTTCAAACTAGGATCACAGATTATTTTTGAACCTAGGGGATTAAAAAATAGAGATCAAAAAGATTCTCACCCACTCTCCACTCAACTCACTGCGACAGTTCTAGAAACAGACGCAGCCACGGGAGGGCGTTTATTGCGTTTTGATGTGCCTGATGGAAAACCTTTGGTAGACGTGTTAGATCAATTCGGTGAGATACCCCTACCGCCTTATATTACGGCATCCACTGCTGCTGATGAACAATATCAAACAGTTTACGCCCAACAGCCAGGAGCGATCGCAGCACCTACGGCTGGATTGCATTTTACCCCAGAGTTGCTAGAAAAGTTACGCGATCGCGGCATTAATCAAGCTTTCATCACCTTACACGTTGGCATAGGCACATTTCGCCCCGTAGAAATAGAAGACGTAACTAGCCACCAGATGCACGAAGAATGGATTTCAGTTCCTCCCGCCACAGTTGAACAAATCCGCGCCACGAAAGCTGCTGGGGGTCGAATTATTGCCGTGGGGACAACAGCAGTCCGCGCCTTAGAAGGGGCAGCAAAATCTGGGGATTTACAACCATTTTGTGGCAAAACAGACTTATTTATCTATCCCGGTTATGAATGGCGGGTAGTAGATGCACTAATTACTAATTTTCATCTACCACGCTCTAGTTTGTTGATGTTGGTAAGTGCATTAATTGGTAGGAAACGTTTATTAAAGATATACCAAGAAGCGATCGCCGAGAAATATCGCTTTTATTCTTTTGGTGATGCCATGCTGATTCTGCGGTGAAGTGAAGAAGACGCGATTAATCGCGTCTCTACAAGTTTTTAATTATTAATTTTTCATGCTTAATTTTGGCGCTCGTGGTGGGTACTCTAAGTTATAGGGTTCAAAAAGAGTACAGAGTTGCTACTTATGTATAAACAGCATAAAATTCGTCAGTGGTTGGGCTGGTTTGACTCGGTGATCTATTGGCGGAAACCACATCTAGGACTTCTCTGTGCTGCATCTACCTTTTTGGTGTTGGCTGCACCGACAATGATGGAATTGCCAGGAAGCAAGCTGCTAGCGCAAAAATCAGTTTCTCAGGATTTGACAACAGCTAGCCTTTACCAGCAAGGAGTCACACGCTATAACCGTAACGATTTACAGGGTGCTGAATCTGCCTTTCGTCTAGCCTTAGAGCGAGATCCTAACCTCGGTATGGCACGGAAGTATCTGGGTAATATTTTGCTGATGCAAAATCGTCTGGATCTAGCAGTGCAAGAATATGGAGAAGCTGTCAGAATTAATCCTAATCTAGGTGAAGCCTACTATAACCTGGGGTTAGCATTGCACCGACAAGGACAAAAAGAAGCAGCAATTACTGCTTATAGACAAGCTTTGGTAATCGATCCTACACAGTCAGCTACTCAATATAATTTGGGTTTGGCTTTGTATGAATTAGGACAAACAGAGGAAGCGATCGCTGCTTATGAAGAAGCGATTAATTTAGATAGCAGTAATGCCAAAGCTTATTTTAACTTAGCGATCGCCCAGCAAGGAGAAGGACAAATAGAGTCGGCGATCGCCACCTATCAGCAAGCCGTAGAGCTTGATCCTCACAATGCCAGAGCTTACAACAACATAGGCAGTCTGAAGGCAATTCAAGGTCAAACCTCAGAAGCTATTTCTGTTTATCGGCAAGGTATTCGCCTTAATCGTCAGAATCCTGATGCTTACTATAACTTGGGAGTTGTTTTATACAATCAGGGTGAACTCCGTAAAGCCAACAGGTTATTGAAACGCGCTCAAACAGCATATCAGGAGCAAGGCAACCGTGAGGAATCCCAGAAAGTCGAGCAATTAATGCAGCAAATTGCCCAAGTGATAGAACAACAACGTCCAGCCACTCAAACAGCTACTACCACCGAAAATGCAAATACTTCAGGTAATATACTAATTCAGAGACTGCCTCCTGGTTACGTACCAGTTTATATTGATGAATGGCCTACCTCCACAACTCCCGAACAGTAGTCCAGTAGTCCAGTAGGGTGTGTTGTCGCCCAGCGCAACGCACCATCCTCATCTAGTAAAGTTATACAATTTCCTCTAACTGAGGAATGTGTTCAGTTTCATAGTTTTCAATTAAGACCCCGATGACTTCCATGAGAGACGCAAGAGGATGACTCTCATCTTCACCAACTTGATCGATTAGACAATCAAGCATTTCAACCAAGCGTTCATATTCCTCTTCCTTGTGAGGAACAAAAACATTTTCAGCAATGGATGACCAAGCCGTGACGGTTTGATTAAGGTTGAAACTTTGCATTATTCTTTCCACTTTCCCTCATCAATTTGACGCAGTTCCGCAAATGAGCCAAACTGATTTACTTTTGAGCCAAAGCTTTATTTGTATCTGGATGGAGTCTGACAAATTCATTCAGCCGTTTCCTAGTAATTATATGTATTGGAAAACTATATATATTTCATGCATCCAAGGCACATCAGTTTATTTTTGTGTATCCTGATTAAATGGCAAATCTTGATTAATCGCTGCCATTTCCTGCTGTTCTAATTGATTAACTTCCCGAATATAAGGGCGAATAATTTGGTCTAAACGACTATTATAAAAGCGGTGCAAACTGTAATTAGGCATAGCCGGAAAACCACGGCGTTTTTTGTGTCGTCCGCCAGCACCGGGATCGAAGCTTTGGATATTGTGAGCGATCGCCCACTCAATTGGTGTATAGTAACAAGCATCAAAATGTAAGCAATCTATTTCTTGAAAACTACCCCAGTAGCGTCCATATAAGCGATCGCCTTTAAATAAACAAAAGGACATCCCCACAGGTTGACTCTGGTTTTCCTCATGATACGCCGGGAAAAACACCACACGATGGCGATAATTGGTGTGTAGCTGCTCAAAAAACTGCTTTGTCAGGTATTTACTACCCCACCAGCCGAACTTATCACAAGTATCAGCATATAAATCGTACATCAAAGGAAATAAAGACTGAGGAATGGCATCACCTGTGACTGCTTGTAGTCGTAAACCCACCTTTTCTACAGCTTTGCGTTCTCGCTTAATATTGCGGCGCTGATTGGCATTAAATAATTTTAAATAATCATCAAAATTTTTAAACTCCACATTTTCCCAAATGTAGCTATGGTGTAACCAAGTTGCAAAACCTTGCCGTTCTAGCACCGCCCGCCATTGGGGATCGACATAGAGAAAATGACAACCAGAAATCTTATTCTTCGTGCAGAAAGAATCGATTTCATGCACCATCAGGGCTGTAATTTCATCCTCATCTTCCCCAGGCGCAATTAAGAACCTATAACCTTCCGCCGGGGTAAATGGAGTCATTCCCAGCAATTTTGGATAATACCGTACTCCCAGGCGATCGGCTAATTCTGCCCATTGGTGATCAAAGACAAATTCGCCATAACTATGACCTTTGAGGTAAAGTGGCGCAACAGCAATCAACGTTCTATCTCGCCACAGTGTGAGATGATTTGGCAACCACCCAGTTTTAGCTGTAGCACTCTGGGAAATTTCTAAATTATTCAGCCAATCCCATTCTAAAAACGGCGTTTTCAGTGGCATTGCTAAAGCATCCCAGGCATCTTGGGGTACTTCTGCGATTTTGTTAATCCAACGACTAGAGTAACGAGGCTTGATTTTTTCCACCATTGTGGGGCTATTTTAGGGAGTAAGGGACGGGGAAAGAGGCAGGGGAGCAGGGAGCAGGGGAGAAAATTGTGATTTCCCAATGACCAATGACTAATAGCGTAATCTAATTTGCTGATCGTTGCAGGCGATAGTGCAGAAAGACTTCTTGCTCAACTTGATCAACTTCTAAAAGTTCTAGTTTGGGAGCTAATTGAGATAAAAATCCTACACCTTCTACTGGTGTTGGCGCAGATGCACCTCCTAAAATTAATGGACAGACTGTTAGCCAGAGTTCATCGATTAAATCTGATTGCAACAGAGAAGCTACTAATTCACCTCCTCCTAATACCGCTAACCGTGTTATATGTAGAGATGTCAGGTGTTGCAAAGCCGCAGACGTGTCAACCTTTCCCGTTGGTGTGTCAAAAATCATAATCTGATCAAACTTGGGAGTACGCTCTTGTGCGGAATATAGTGTCTGTTCTCGTCTTTGCCAAAAATCTGCTCCTCTTGTTGTGGTCAGCAACCAGCGTTCAATCGGCTGTTGAAAAAACTTAATCTCCGGATTGAGATCAGCAGATTGTGAAAGGACTATATGAACCGGTTGGGGGGGCTTACCCCGTTTTATTCGATGTTGCAGCAGAATTGGTTGTGATACGGTAAGCGTTGTTCCGTAAGCACGAAGAGTACCAGCACCTAGTAAAACGGCATCAGAGGCAGCAATTTGTTTTTCCAGGTGTGTTTTATCAGCCCCTGAGCCAAACCGAGCAGGCGATCGCTTAAAATCTGCTATCTTACCATCTGCACTCATTGCCAAAACTACTGTGGTATGAGGACGAAGTTGCATCATAGGGTGGGTTTGATAGTCTGGAAGTTTTGCTTGTTAGCGGATTGAATTTAAAAAAAAATCTTCGCCCGCAAGCTAATTTTTAGCAATTTTATAACGGTATCTATATGCAATACCAGCCACGTTCACATCTTCCCTATATAATAGGTCTTACTATGGCTGATTCCTGGTTATACCTTCAAGATTCGCCGTTTTTGATGGTTGGCAGAAAACTATTATAAATTAACAGCATATCTCCTTGAGCTGTTCTAATTGCACATCGTTACTTTTTGGGTTTACAGATGCGAAGTGAGATACTTAATGGCTAAACTTCGTCAATCCTCCTTTCGACGTATTTTAGTAACAAAAATTTTGCTGCTGTTTGTCCCCGTTTTATTGCTGGGGGAAATTGCAGCTTTGAATAAAGCCAAATCGAGCTTATTGAGAACTGCTAGTCAAAATCTCACAGAGAGCGCTATCTCTAAAGGTGAGAAAATGGCTAATGCGATCGCGACCCTCAAAACTCACTTGTTGACTGTCAGTCAAACAACTATTATTCAGTCTGGGTCGTCCAAGGAAGTAGAACAATATCTCACTCAGTTAGCAAAACAATTGCCTACGCACATTGAGTGCCTGCAATTAACTAATCTACAAAGCAGTAAAATCATTGCTAGTAGCTGTGGTAATCAAGAAATTGCCGAATGGAAATTATCTTTTCCTGACGAAGGAGAAATAATTAATATCACAAAAATATTACCGCCAAAGGTAGGAACTACAGGTAAAAAAAGTCTCCATCATCAACTGCAATTACTGCTATCTATCCCAGTGTACAGCCGCAATGGCGAAGTGCGCTATGCCTTAAGTATTCGATCTGCACTATACAAACAAACTACAAATCCGCCGGGTTCTTTAACTGGTTCCACCCTAGTAATTGCTGAAAACGGGATGATTCTAGCACACCCATCGGCAGAACTAGTTGGCAGAAATATTCGAGAATACCCAGATATTTCCCAACTACAAAACATTGTTAAAAATGGCATCGCTGGAGAAAGTAATTCCATACATTTGCCTTCTCAAGAGGGCAAAGAATTAATAGTTGGTTACACGGCTATTGATAACCCCATTACAAAAGAGCAAGGTCAAAAATGGATAGTCCTAGCTGTCACCACTGTTGATAATGCCCTACTAGGTTTAGAAGAAATCAAACTAATTTTGATAGTTTTAACAGTTGGTTTGATTGGTGCAAGTTTATTAGCATCTTTATATCTAGCCCCTTACCTAGCCAATCCTTTAGAAGAATTGCGAGACTATGCCCTGAATCTTCACAGCCACCATGCGGCGCAACCAGTCCCACGCAACTTCAAAATCCGCGAATTCAACCAACTAGCGCAAGCAATGGATCAAATGGTGGAGAGACTCAAAGCCTGGGCTGAAGAACTAGAAATTGCTTGGAAAGAGTCAAAAAGCGCCAACCAAATCAAGAGTCAGTTTTTGGCTACCACTTCCCATGAATTGAGAAATCCCCTGAATGTAATTATTAACTGTGTGCGCGTAGTTCACGAGGGCTTGTGTGATAGCCGGGAAGAAGAAATAGAGTTTCTTAAACGTGCCGATGAAACAGCTATTCACTTGCTGGGTATTATTAATGAACTACTCGATATCTCCAAAATT
Organism: Anabaena sp. CCY 0017; assembly: GCF_963920885.1. Lineage (NCBI taxonomy): Bacteria > Bacillati > Cyanobacteriota > Cyanophyceae > Nostocales > Nostocaceae > Anabaena > Anabaena sp. CCY 0017. Next base: position 43,368 of record NZ_CAWUDG010000017.1, read on the forward strand.
GAAGCAGGTAAGCTTTCTGTCGTGACAGCACCAATTGACCTCCGACAAGTACTGCTGGAAGTGATTAATTTACAATCAATAAATGTGCAAAAAAAAGGTTTACAGTTAAAAACTAGTTTAGGTACTGGTTTAATTGCCGTAGAAGCAGATGCAGCGAAGTTAAAGCAGGTACTAATTAATATCATTGGTAATGCTACTAAGTTTACCGACCAGGGAAGCATCACAATTATTACAGAAATTCACCAAGAATCTCAGGTAATTGTCAGGATCACAGATACAGGTTTAGGCATCGAACCTGCCCAGCAGCACAAACTATTTCGCCCCTTCGTCATGTTAGATGGAGGGTCAACACGCAAGGTTGAAGGAACAGGTCTAGGACTAGCGATTTCCCGCAACTTAATTGAACTGATGGGAGGTAGCATTACTTTAGAAAGTGCAGGTATAAATCAAGGCACGACGGTAAAGATTACATTGCCAATTATTGATAGCACTCTATTAACTGCTTCTGAAAATCAAGGGGTAAATACAGTAACGGAATTGAACTCATGTTCTATTCATCAAGATTCTCACGGAATGAGTGAATCTCAAACACCAGCGTTAGGTGCTGAAAGTTGTGAACTACCACTTCTAGAGGATAGTTACAAAGTTTTACAATTGGGAGAGATCAGAAACCGTTGATGTTTAAAACAACTGGTTGTCCACCTTGATTGAGAGATGCTGTCAAACCAGAGAGAATCTGTACTAAGGTAGTGCCTACCCAACCAGATGAGATGTCTGGGGTAGTATTCTGGCTCATACTGACAATAAAGCGATCGCACACTCGCTGCAATGGTTCACCTGTTTTTAATTCCAGCACCTCTGATTTTTGATTCACCGGTAAAAACTGATTTCCCTGACGTTCAAACTCACCATGTAACAGAGTTAAAGGTGATGCAGTGGACATTTCATCAAAAATCAAGCAACCACGGCTACCCACAACTGTCAGCCGTCGCTGTTTATCAGGATTTCCCCAGCACAGGTGAATATATACCTGAAAGCCATCCGGGTATGTCAGCGTTACCCAAACTAAATCTGCTAACCCTGATACAGATTGGTTCAATTCTCCATTCTCTACTCCCTGTAACCACACCGTACCCGTAGCCTGTACTTTCACAGGTATCTGACCCAGCCAGTTGTTAAAAATGGCAATATCATGAATAGCCAAGTCCCACAAAGCGTCCACATCTTGGCGGACTGGCCCTAAGTGAGTCCGTGTAGCATACCCGTAGCGTAAAGTACCGAATGTACCTGCCTTAACAACAGTTTGCCCTTTCTCAACAGCTGGATGAAATAAATAAGTATGGTCAACCATCAGGATTAAATGCTGTTTTTCTGCCAACTGGCAAAGTTCCAGACATTCTACGGGGTCTAGAGTTAAAGGTTTTTCAGCTAAAACATGGTATCCCAGATTGAGGGCATCTTTAATTAAAACATAATGGGTAGTAGCTGGAGTGGCGATCGCAACTGCTGTCAGATCAGCTATTTGCTGTAAATCTGACCACTGAGTAGTCAAGAATATATTGTCATCCAAGTTAAACTGTTGCTTTACTGCTGCCAATCTTTCTGCATGGGGGTCTACTACCGCCACCACACTCACTTGAGGATGTGCTAAAAAATTCCGTAGTAAATGTACTCCCCAACGTCCCACACCAATCACAGCTATTTTCATCTTTTTGCCACAAGAAAAAGCTAAGTGTGGAGTAGATTATCACAAAATCAGTCCTATTAAATCTTAAGTTTCCGGATTTTCCGGTTGAGGAATTGCTAAAAAAGCTACTTTAGCAGCTGCTTGTTCAGCAGCTTTGATTGAGCGTCCTTTACCTTCACCTAGTTTGTTGTCATGTAGCCAAACTTCAGCAGCAAAACGTTCTTGATTTTGGTTAGCTTGATTAACTTCCGTAACTCGATACTCAGGCAAAACTTTAAATTCTGCCTGTGTCCATTCTTGCAGGGCGGCTTTGTAATTAAGTCTAGCGGGATCGAGGCGGATTTCCGTTGCTAGCTTTTTCAAATGAAAATCGAGCCAAGGACGAATTAATTCCAGATTGTTTGTACTGAGGTAAAGCGCACCTAGAACAGCTTCAAAAGCATCTGCCAAGCGTGATTCTTGACCTATTTTATCACTTGTAGCACTACCAGCGACAAGTAAGTATAATTCAAAACCATATTCTCGTGCCAATTGAGCGAGGATGCGATCGCTGACCAAAACTGAACGAATGGCCGCAAAATCCCCCACTGGACAATCAGGATATGTTTCCCAAAGCACTATTGCCGCCGCTAGCCGCACCACTGCATCACCGACAAACTCCAATTGCTCATAATTGGCCGAGTCAGAAACAGTCGGATGAGTCAGAGCCAAATCTAACAGTTCCCACTTAATCGGTAAACCTGGTGGTAAACCTAACTTTCTAATTAAACTTTCGAGCTGTCGCTGACGGCGTGGATAAACAAGTGTCATCAAGGGGGCAGGGTGTAGGGGGCAGGGTGTAGGGTGTAGGGTGTATGGGACTAGGGAAACTTGTTCAGCACTCAGCACTCAGCACTTAAAAAGAGGGGAGAGAGTCGGACATAAGCCGGGTTCTGTTCTCGCCAGTGTTTAAAAACACCATTGAGGGCAGTTATCTATCTGGGACGCTTGTTACCAAACGCCTCTAGCGGCTCTACTTACGGAAACTGGTAAAAGACCAACCGTAGTCTCCATTGCCTTGCTCCCAACCGGGGTTTACCGAGCCACAACCTCTCGGTTGTGCTGGTGCGCTCTTACCGCACCTTTGCACCCTTACCATTATCAATTATCAGTTATCAGGTTTTTACTGTTCACTGTTCACTGAAAATGGCGGTATCTTTCTGTGGCACTATCCTCACGATCGCTCGCACTGGGCGTTATCCAGCAAGTTTGGTCTTTCGGGAGCCCGGACTTTCCTCAAACCAGTCACTTGGACTGATCTGCAACCGCCTGCGCCTACTCCCTCCCTAAGTCCAGTGTAATCTGCGATGGTATGATATGTCCGCTTGGGATTACTTCTTTTTCCAAGGCAGTGCATAAGTCCAGGGTAATTTTCTAATAGTGAAGGGACAATTGATAATGCACATCGGTGGTATATTTACACCGGGAGCTAGACCTACACGGACTTCAGAGATGCGTAGCACCAGCTGTAGTGAAAATTCTAACTCCTTTCTTTCCTGCATAAAGTCGTTATATAATTTTTTTTGCGGTCCTCCACCTTTGCTCAATGCAGTAATATTAATTATGGGTTTTGTAGCCGAGTAAGTTCCAGTATCTTTATTACGCTCAAAAACATCTTCTGCTGTGACTGTTTCCGAAAGTGTTTTTTGAGGAGCAATCAGACTAGGACTTTGGGGAACAGCTAAGTCACGGGTTAAATCTGGTGATTTGCGAATAACTCGGCGCGATTGTTTGCTATGTTCCACAACTAAAGAGCTATTATCCCAGTCAACATATATAGCAATATTCTCAGATTTATTCTCAATACTCAGCGATAAGTCTTTGACATCATCTACAGGATATAAGTCTTTGAATTTAAAAGAAATCCCAATTTTGTCTTGGAGATTTTGTTCTTTGAGTTGTTCATCAACGACTGCTTTTTTAAATTCAAATTTAACTTGATCATCGATAGACTCCACCATACGATTAAAGACGTAGGAAACGCCAATAATATAAAGGGTCAAAACCACTAAATTTTGATCACCATTACTCATAAACCTAAACATTAACTCCTTGTAATAATTTCGTATATTTTATTCATTAGCTATTTCTCATCTGGCTTAATTGTTGAAGAATTATGGAGCCAACCCCGTCGCCAGAAAAAGAATAGTAAACCAAAAGCGATCGCTGCCATTACAGCCAAGCAAATTGGGTAGCCCCAATACCAATTTAATTCCGGCATATTATATGGAGATGTTTCAGTATTGAAATTCATCCCATAGATTCCAGCTACAAAAGTTAAGGGAATAAAAATGGCAGAAACTACCGTGAGCAGCTTCATGATTTCATTCATTTTATTACTCACTGACGACAAATAAACATCCATTAATCCAGATGCCAGTTCCCGGTAATTTTCCACCATGTCCATGACTTGCACGGCATGGTCATAACAATCTCGCAGATAGATTTGCACTTCCGTTCCTATTAGTTCACTGCCATCTCGAATTAAAGAACTAATTGCATTTCTCTGAGGCCAGATAGCACGACGTAGTTGCAGAAGTTCTCGCCTAACTTGATAGATTTGTTGTAGTGTTTTTCGGGTAGGGTTAAGTATTACTTCCTCTTCTAATTCTTCCAGTCGCTCCCCATACAGTTCCAGCACTGGGAAAAAGCCATCAATAATGGCATCTAACAAGGCATAAGCTAAATAATCAGCCCCCTGTTTGCGAATGATCCCTTTACTGCGATCAATTCTTAACCTCACGCCTTCAAAGCAATCATGTTCTGGTTCTTCCTGCACTGTGAGCAGATAATGTTTCCCCAATACAAAACTCACTTGCTCGCTGTAAAACCCACAGTTATTTTCCATTGGAACTACCATTTGGGCAATTATAAGTAATTGGTCTTCATAATCTTCAATTTTGGGACGTTCTCCCATATTGACTACATCTTCTAAAACTAGAGGATGTAATTCAAAAACTTTACCCAATCGTTGTAATATATCTTGATCACCTAATCCTTGTACATCTACCCAAGAGACAGATTCTTGATCTAGATAATTAGTACATTCTTCAGGAACTACTATTTGTGTGCGAATGCAGTTAGTTTGGTTATAGTCAAACAAAAAAATTGTAGGAATTTTAGCATTTTCATCAACGATGATAGTCCCTGGCAGAGTTCCTGGTTGGTGATAGAATTCCTTTTCGTAGAACTTTCTCACTGCTTTGGGTATACGGCGGATTTTTCTTACCATGCAGTTTTAATTAATAGTCATTGGTCATTAGTCATTAGTCATTAATCATTGGTCATTAGTCAAAAAATTGCCCTTTTGGATTTTGGCTCCTTCATGCTAGAAAAGTAGCTGGGTTTATTTAACCTTTTGTCAGAAATTTTACAAGTTTTAATATCAAGATGTCATTGATAGATGACCTAGTTTTGTCAAATATAACATCAGTATGCAAGCGGTTATCATATCACTTCATTGTCTTTGAATCGGCAAGGGTATAAAAAAACAGTTTGCCATCATAAGACAAACTGCTCACAAAATATTTAGATGAAGCAACAGAGATTAGAACATACCCATGCCGCCCATGCCGCCCATGCCGCCCATGCCACCCATGCCACCCATGCCGCCCATGCCGCCCATGTCAGGGGCTGGAGCCGCAGATTTTGGCTCTGGTTTTTCGACTACGATCGCTTCGGTGGTAATCACCATACCAGCAATAGATCCGGCATTTTGTAAAGCTGAACGCACTACTTTCGCAGGATCAATGATGCCAGCAGCAATCAAATCTTCAAATTTTCCAGTAGCGGCGTTGTAACCGATATTGCCAGCACTTTCTTTGACTTGAGAAACAATTACAGAACCTTCGTCACCAGCATTATCTGCTATTTGACGTAAAGGAGCTTCTAATGCTCGTTTAATAATATCTGCACCAATTTTTTCTTCTTCGCTGAGGTGGGCTTTGATTGCGTCTATTTTCGTAATCAAGTTAATCAGGGTTGTACCACCACCGGGAACTATGCCTTCTTCCACAGCAGCTTTAGTGGCGTTGAGCGCGTCCTCAATCCGCAGTTTGCGGTCTTTGAGTTCGGTTTCTGTAGCCGCACCCACTTTAATGACTGCGACACCACCAGCTAGCTTGGCAATGCGTTCTTGGAGTTTTTCTTGATCGTAGTCAGAATCAGTTTCTTCTAATTGTTGACGAATTTGAGCAATTCGGGTTTGTACCTCTGGCTTGGTTTCACCAGCAGCGACAATGGTGGTGCTTTCTTTGTCAATGGTGATTTTGCGGGCTGTTCCCAGCATTTCCAAAGTAGCGGTGTCTAGGCTCAAACCGATTTCTTCAGAAATCATCTGTCCATCGGTCAAAATAGCAATGTCTTGTAACAATGCTTTGCGGCGATCGCCAAATCCTGGTGCTTTAATCGCAGCTACAGCCAGCACACCCCGTGCTTTGTTGACTACCAAAGTTGCTAAAGCGTCTCCTTCTACGTCTTCGGCAATAATCAGCAAAGGTTGACCCAGACGGGCAACTTTTTCCAACACAGGAACTAAATCCTGGATGCTGCTGATTTTTTTGTCGGTAATCAGGATGCGAGGGTTTTCAAACTCTACGATTTGCCGATCATTGTTGGTGATGAAGTAAGGAGAAATATAACCCCGGTCAATCTGCATCCCTTCCACTACTTCTAGTTCTGTAGTTAGAGATTTGGATTCTTCAACAGTGATTACACCGTCTTTGGTGACTCTTTCCATTGCTTCGGCAATCATCGCGCCGACTTCTTCATCGTTACCAGACGAAACAGTGGCAACTTGAGCGATCGCACTGCCTTCGACTGGCTTGGCCATCTGGGCAATTTCTTTGACCAGGGCTTCAATGGTTTTGTCGATTCCCCGCTTCAAGCTAATGGGGTTAGTACCAGCAGCGACGTTCTTCAAACCTTCTCTAATAATCGCCTGTGCTAAGACTGTAGCCGTCGTAGTGCCATCACCAGCGATATCCTTGGTTCTGGATGCCACTTCCTGAATCAGTCTCGCACCAGTGTTTTCTAAAGGGTCTTCTAATTCAACTTCTTGGGCGACAGTGATCCCATCGTTAACGATTTGAGGTGCGCCAAATTTCTTTTCTAAAAGGACGTTGCGACCTCTTGGCCCCAAGGTAATTTTCACGGCATCAGCCAGGGCGTTGACTCCCCGTTCTAGCGATCGCCGTGAATCTTCATCAAAGGAAATAATTTTGGCCATGTTGTTGAATATCTATCTCTAGCGGTTCCATTACACAATTTAGCACTCACAAGAGCAGAGTGCTAATCTCTCAAGCAGTTCAGATTATAAATGCAAATAAAAAAAATTGATTAATATTACAGTTGATACTCATATAGGACACTGGCAGTAATGCTTGAATTGGGGGATGAACTTATACAATTTTCTTGAGTCCCTCGGCATTGCCGACCCTCGCGGCTCCGGCTGGTTGGCAGTAGTATTTACATTTTGTTTGGCTTGGCTGGTAACGTGGCGTTTAATTCCCACAGTCCGCCAATTTGCCCTAAAGGTAGGTTGGGCTGACCAACCAAACGCTCGCCGACTCAACCGTGAACCCTTACCCAATGCCGGGGGTTTAGCTATTTATGCGGGAGTAATTGCCGCAATGGTACTAGCCACCCTCTTACGACCTATTGCCTTGCAAAACGTCTTGGCTCAAGTGCTAACTATTTTACTAGGAGGTTCAATCCTAGTGCTGGTGGGTTTTATTGATGATCAGTTCGGTTTACCGCCCTCTGTGCGCTTGTGGGCGCAAATTGTCACCGCATTGTTGCTGTATGCGAACGGCATCAGTATCGAGGTTGGTTTCAACACGCCCATTGACTCGCTGCTTTCTATATCGGTAACGGTACTTTGGGTAGTGGGGATCACTAACGCCATCAATTTGATGGATGGGATGGATGGATTAGCGGGGGGTGTTAGTTTTATCACCGCTATGAGTTTATTAGGAGTTGCAGCCCAATTTCCCAATCGCGCCGCCGCTATTTTAGTGCTGGCAGCTTTAGGGGGTGGAGCCTTGGGCTTTTTACGTCATAATTTCCACCCTTCAAAGATTATCATGGGTGATGCGGGTGCATACTTTTTTGGTTATGTACTGGCTGCAACTAGTATTTTAGGTAATCTGCAAGAAAGTACCATTTTTGCCCTGGGACCGACTGTGTTATTTCTGCTGTTGCCAGTCATGGATACTACACAAGTATTTATCCGCAGGTTATTGGCAGGAAAAAACCCTCTCAGTACCCCAGGTAAAGACCATCTACACCACCGTTTATTAGCTTTGGGATTCTCTCAGCCCCATGCAGCGTTAACTCTGTGGTCAATTGCTCTAGTTTTTAATTTGCTGGCAATGAGAATAAAAAACATGAGTTGGGGGGTGATAATTTTTACCGCCATTAGTATCATTTTCTTGTTGGGCTTTACTGTCTGGCGCAAAGATAGCCAACCATCTTGAGCTATTTTATGTCTGCTTTAACACTGGCAATAATAGTAATTTCACTTAAGTAAACCACAATGTAGGGGAAAGTTTTTTGCGCCCCTACTCGATTTTGTGGTGAAAATCTGGGCATTATTCAGAATAATAACGTAATGTTTTCATGGAGCTTCAGATCCCCGACTTCTTGAAGAAGTCGGGGATCTTTGTCTTCGTAGCTTATTTAGAAATTATCATCATCCTCTTCTTGGCAAATTTTCTTACTCACCTCAAGAATGGCAATAACTGGTTGTCCCAATGACATCGTTGTTCCCTGTGGAAGCATATTGCTAGCTTCCAAACCCACAGTAGCAGAGAGAAGTAACCCCATAAACACCATTGTCACTGGTTGAAGGTGTTGCTGCCAAGTCTTGACAGCATTTTTGGTTTTGCTTTTTTTGTTAGATGTGGGTTTTTTTTCGTTTGCCATGTTGGACTCCCTAGTAGTGGTTGCTTGTTACTACTATGAAGCCAGAATGTTTTTACACTGCGGATCATCAGTGCCGATGATCGGCAATTTTTAAATGAGTTCTACTTATATATTGTCAACGCAGTTATTGCAAGCTTTTCAGCCTCATGTATATAATACACGAAGGATTTGGCAAGATTTGCGGATCATCGGCATTTTTATTTGGAGTTGGCATTTTGGCTGTGTCAGAGTCTGAGAAAAGGAAGAATGGCAAACGTTGTATATTAACTCAAGATGGTATAGACGAACTAAAAAAACATGACCGTCTGAAATCTAAGGAAAAAATCAACAAAACAATATTAGCTGATATAACAAAATTAAGTGCAGAAACAATTAAAAAAATAACTGACCAATTATATAGAAAAGAAGCAGAAGTAGAAGCAGAAGCTGTAAACCTTGGAAGTCTTGAAAGTTTTTTTGAAAAATTAGATATCAAATTGAAGGAAATTTACTATTGTGAGGCTAAATCTTCACCAAAAAAAACCAAAATCGCAGCAAAATCTTTATCAAAAATGAGCGATTATCAACTTCAATGTCAACGACTTAAAACTACTTTTGAGGAATTAAACTACGAAGCACAAAGAGACTCATTTAAAAATGAAATTAAGCAACCTAAACGAGCAGTTTTCTTTTTAATTCATGGTAAAAAGAATTATGGACAAAAATGGTTAGTTCATTTACTCGTATACAAACATCTACCTTTGCCTACACCAAATGTTTTAAAACATATATGGAAAATTGAACGTAAAGACGCACGTAATATTGATAAGATTTGGCGAACATTAGCGGAATTTTTCCAAGCAAAAGATCCAGTACCAAGTAATCTTGTAGATGCACTGTACCAAAAATTGCAAATCAGCGATGTAATTTTAGTTCTCTATATAGAGTATATTGATGATAGTTGCTTAGAGGATTTTATTAATAATTTTTTGAGAGTTGTGGTTGAGCGAGTAAATGCTGAACCAAACAACAAAAATAGATTGGTGTTCTTTTTAGTTGACCTGCAAAAAGATGAAGCTAGGTTAGAATTGCCAACAGAAACCAACCAGAATAATTATTACAGTCCTATTCCATTAGAAAGGATAGAATATTTCCAATCAGATGATATAAAAAATTGGGCTAGTATTCGATGTAACGAGGAAGTAATATCGAAACTATGGAAGGACAATAACCCCGGTTTTAGCCCCCAGGAAATGGTAGAAATAGGAAGCAGCAATAGTACAAATATTTCATTTTTTGAAGACATTTGTAAACGTTGCGATTTAACCTGGCAGGATATTGAAAAAACACTAGCACTATGAACAAACCACTAGAATATAAATATACAGGCAAAAGGCTGGAAAACCAGTTTTTACCAGATTCCAAGGCAAATATCAGAGGAAAAATACAATATCCTTATTTACCGGATGCAAATTTAGTAAAAGCTGTTAACCTCGCTCTTTATCTCGAACGTCCTTTACTTTTGCAAGGGGAACCGGGTTGTGGTAAAACACTTTTAGCTCGTGCTATTGCTAGAGAATTTAAAGAACATTTTAACATCGAAAAATATCCTTATTTTCCTTGGTATATTAAATCTACTACACAGGCTAAAGAAGGTTTATATATTTATGATGCTATTGGACGTTTACGTGATGCTCAATTAGTAGCCACGGCTTCTAATCAAGAAGAAAAAGCAAAACTATTAGAGCGGTGTGAAGACTCTGAAGCTTATATTACATGGGGTGCTTTGGGTAATGCTTTTCGAGAAGAAACATATCGTCCTATTATCTTAATAGATGAAATCGATAAAGCTGATATCGATTTTCCTAATGATTTGTTGCGTGAACTCGATGAAGGGACATTCACAATTACAGAAACACAAGCGGAAATTACAGCTAAACAACCGCCAATTGTGATTATTACTAGCAATAGTGAAAAAGAATTACCTGATGCTTTTTTGCGGAGGTGCATCTTTTATTATTTAGATTTTCCTGAAAAAGAAAGATTAATTGAGATTGTTCATGCTCATTTTGCTGATTCTGTGGATATGGAATTAGTCACAGCCGCCGCAGTTGAGAAATTTCTGGAATTGCGCGAGACAGGAGCGAGTAGAAGAGATGGTAAAAAAGTTAGTACCAGTGAATTACTCGATTTTATAAAATTGTTGAAGCATTACGCTACACTGGAAATCAAAGCAGGTTCAGCAGTAGAAATTACAAAAAAGGTTTTGGCTATTATTCAAAACTTGGGCGCTCATCTTCCTTTGTTGGGAACATTGCTGAAAACTAAAGATGACCAAGATTATTATAACAAGTAATCAAAGTGATATTGTGTCCACTTAATAATTTATGATAAGTAAGTCGGCGTGAAAAGTTCAATGTATGTCATTGCGAATGGAACGTTCGCGTAGCGTGGCTTTAGCCATAGTGGAATGAAGCAATCTCAAGGGTTTTAAGCTATTTTACATTATGTGATTGCATTAGCGTAGCTTCTCGTAGAGAGTGGAACGCACGAACCGCAATGACTCTGGGATTACTTCACTCCGCTATCGCTATGTTCGTAATGACAAGTATGTAACCAGATATGATATGACTCAGCAAACTCCCCCTTTATTTAATTTATTTATGGTCATGCGAGAGGAAGCTGGTTTACCTCTGACTATTGACCAATATGATTTGCTATTGACGGCTTTGAAAGGAGGATTTGGTGTTGCTAGTCGTGAAGATTTAAAACAAATTTGTCGGTTGTTGTGGGTGAAATCAAAGTCTTTACTCCAAGAAAAACAATTTGAGCAATGTTTTGATGGATATTTTCAAAAATATGATAGGGAAAGCAAAGTTGTAAAAGAAAAACCAGCCCCTACTTCAAAGGATAATGTAAAAAGAGAAGAACCAACGGATACTGTTGAACCAGAAAAAACCGAACCGCCAAACACGCCAGACACAACCGTTAAACCTCCTCCTCAAGTTCCCATTGCTCTAAAAGGAAAGCTGCTTCCTAAAAATCAAAATAATCTTTATAAATTAATTCCAAATGACTTTCCAGTAACGAAACGGCAAATTCAGCAAGGTTGGCGTTATTTTCGTCGTCCTCTGCGGGAGGGTGCGTTAACTGAAATAGATATAGCAGCGACTATTCAAAAAGTTTGCCAAGAGGGGATTTTTCTGGAACCAGTCATGATTCCCCAAAGGATTAATCGAGCAGAAATACTTTTATTGATTGATGTTTCTAATTCGATGATTCCTTTTAATTTGCTGTCTCAGAGGTTGCTTGATAATTTACAAGGTGGGCGTTTGGGTAAAGCTGAAGTTTATTACTTTCTTAACTGTCCGGGAAATCATTTATATTTACATCCCCAGAGTTCGCAAGTAAAGTCTATTGAGGATTTATTACCGAAATTGCATAGTAAGCGGACTGTGGTGTTAATTGTTAGTGATGGGGGGGCGGCTCGTGGAGGCGTAAGTCCTAGTAGAATTGAATTTACGGAGGAGTTTATTCAAAAGTTTGCCCGTTGTGTACGTCATATTGCTTGGCTTAATCCTATACCGGAGGAACGTTGGGAATATACTACTGCTGAGGATATTCTGCAATTTGTGCAGATGTTTGAACTCAATTCTTCTGGTTTTAAGGCTGCTATCCGTTCAGGTAAAGGTTAAAATAATTATCAGGTAATCGTGAACGCAAAAAAGAAAAAGATCCCCGACTTCTTTGAGAAGTCGGGGATCTGAACCTCGCCAGAGTATTCAAAAAGTTTTTATATTTATCAGGATTATGATTGAGTCTGAAAATCTGTACGAATTTAAAGATAAGCGGCTGGAATATTTTGCAAATCGCTTTGGTGAGACGCATTTAGATTTGGCTTGTTATGGGGCTTTTCCTTTAGCGCTGACACCAGAACTTTTATATTGTTTACGCGAAAACTTTGCACCTGATGCTCCTTTTATCGCTGTTGCTGATATTTTACTGTTTCTCTGTGAAACTGTAGGTTATCAACTTTATGAACTAGAAGGTGAGGTACGCAATGAGTTACTTGTTTATTTAAAAAGCCGTCTATCTGACGAAAAATTATATGAAGAAAAATTACATAAATTGTCTGATTTTATGGTGGCTTATATTCGCCAACAATTAAAGTCTAATGATTATGCTGATGAAGATTTGGGCGCAACTCCACATTGGACTGCTTTGGCTTACATTAAACCTGAAGAAGCGGTTGAGGAGATTGCTAAGGAGTTGCAAAAAGCATTAAAGCAACAGCCTGGAAATTTGCTCAAGTTTTCTTCGATTATAGAGGGCTATGCTGATACTACTCCACTAACTGATCCACTGTTAGAGTTAGGTTTTGAACCTTTGTTAACTTTATCTCGTGGTTGGGATGCGAAAGCACGTGGTGATGAGGAAACAGCAGAGGAAGAGTTTGCTAACTTGCGTCACAAATATGGTAATCAGTTGGAGATTCAAGGGGTAAAGTTTGATATTCCTTCAGATGTAAATGGTGATAGATTAGAGGACTTTACCTTTGATGTGGTGACTGTGAATGCTGAAGGTGAGGAAATTAAACGGGAACTGGGTAAAGCTCAATATTTTGTGGAAAAGCTGCGGGATGGTGTGGCTCTGGATATGGTGGCTATCCCTGGGGGTACATTTACTATGGGCGCTCCTGAAGGTGAGGCGGAAAGTAGGGATAATGAACGCCCTCAACATCCGGTGACGGTTCCGGCTTTCTTTATGGGGAAATACCCTGTAACTCAGGCGCAATGGCGAGTTGTGGCTAAATTTAAACAAGTTGAACGCCCACTTGAGGCAGACCCATCGCTCTTTAAAGGAGATGATTTGCCGGTAGAAAATATTTCTTGGGATGAAGCGGTGGAGTTTTGTGCTAGACTAAGTAAAGTCACAGGCAAAACCTATCGTCTTCCTAGTGAAGCTGAGTGGGAGTATGCTTGCCGAGCAGGTACGACAACACCGTTCCACTTTGGTGAGACAATTACACCAGAGTTAGGGAATTTTGACGGCAACTACACTTATGCTTCTGCACCAAAGGGAGAATACCGTGAAAAAACAACACCAGTGGGGAGCTTTAAATTAGCTAACGCTTTTGGTTTGTATGATATGCACGGTAATGTTTATGAATGGTGCGCTGATTTATGGCACGACAACTATAATGGCGCTCCTAATGATGGTGGCGCTTGGTTGAGTAAAAATGATAATGATAATCGACGGTTGCTGCGCGGCGGTTATTGGCTTTACTATCCGAGGTATTGTCGCTCGGCGTTTCGTAATAGGTACGAGCCGGACAGCAGAGACGACGCTATCGGTTTTCGGGTTGTTGTTTCGGCTGCGAGGACTTAATTCTTTACACTTTTGTCCTCTAACACTCTAAACTTTTTCTTTTTCCCTAACCCTCCGCCGAAGGCGGTCGATATTTTTTTTTGAATATAGTCCGACAACTATATTCTATTATCCATAAATAGGTAAGTCTTGTCAAGTGATCTAATTCAGTGAATAATGTGGGTTGTGAGATAGAGATTTTTGAGAGAATGCCAGATTTACCAATTATTCAAAAGACTTACCTCTATAAAATATGGAACCTCACCCCCAACCCCTCTCCTTAGTAAGGAGAGGGGAGTTTTTTGAGGTAATACTTCTATTTGATTTGCAACCGTGAGAGGCTCAGATCCCCGACTTCTTGAAGAAGTCGGGGATCTTTTTGTTCAAGCCATGACCATACCGCCGTCAACGTTAAAGACTTGTCCGGTGATATAGGCAGCAGCAGGATCGGCGGCGAGGAAGCGCACCATGCCGGCTATTTCTTCTGGTTGACCGTAGCGACCGAGGGGGATATATTTTAAAATATCTTCGGTGTTGCTGAGGTTGCTGGTCATGTCTGTGGCGATGAAACCAGGGGCGACGGCGTTAACTGTGATTCCACGAGAGGCTAATTCTTTGGCGACGGTTTTAGTAAAACCAATGACTCCGGCTTTGGCGGCGCTGTAGTTGGCTTGACCTGGATTTCCCATTTGTCCGGCGACGGAGGCAATATTGATAATTCTTCCAGAACGCTGTTTGAGCATGATTTTACTGGCAGCGCGTGTGCATAAGAATACACCAGTTAAATTCAGGTCTATCACGGCTTGCCAATCTTCTGGTTTCATGCGTAATAGTAGGGTGTCACGGGTAATTCCGGCGTTATTGACAATGATATCAATGCGCTTGAATTTGTCCATGACGGTGCTAATTAGTGTATCTACTTGCTCGGCTTGGGATACGTCTGCTTGGAGTGCGATCACTTGTCCCCCTTCTGCACTAATCTCTGCCACTACATTGTCAGCAGCACCGCTAGAACTGGCATAATTAACTATTATAGTCGCTCCCTGTTTGGCTAATTCTAAAGCGATCGCTCGTCCAATTCCTCGTGAAGCACCTGTAACAATAGCGACTTGCCCCTGTAAAAGTTCCATCATTTATTCCTGTTGCTTTTTAAATAACCGCGCTAATTATCTTATGGTGATTTGTGCCTATAGTTAAAGGATTTTACTATTACTTGAAGTAAATAGACCACGCGGTAGGGGCGCAAGGCCTTGCGCCCCTACTTTCCTATACCTTGGGAAATAGTGGGAAATTGAGCAACAATAAAAACAAAATTATGTTACGGCGATTCTTTGAGGGACACATTACCATTAAAAGCAATCAATAAAAATTTGGTGTGTGTCACATGGCTACAAAAAAACAATTCAACAGTTTTGAAGAGATGTTAGCTGGTTCTGATGTACCAGTATTGGTAGATTTTTATGCTGATTGGTGTGGTCCTTGTCAGATGATGGTGCCAATTTTAGAACAAGTTAACGCCCAATTACAAAATAGTTTGCGGATTGTCAAAATTGACACGGAGAAGTATGGGGCGTTAGCCAGTCAGTACGAAATTAATGCTTTACCTACATTGGTTTTATTTAAGCAGGGTCAGCCAGTGGAAAAAATTGAAGGTGTGATGCAAGCAGAACAATTGGTGCAACATCTGAAAAATTTCATTTAAGCAGATATAGGGGCGGGTTTACAGAGATTATTGATTATTAACGGGGATATTGTTAAACCTGCCCCTACTGGTAGAACTCACTTTGCTGTATAATATCGCTGGCGGAAGTATATCAAAAAACATGGTGCGGCTTTTTGTAACGGTGATTTTGCTGGCGTTATTGACTGCTTGTGGAAGTATTGGACTGCTACCAACTACCCAGTTAGTCCAAAAAGCGATCGCACTCCAGGTTGAACAAACTCAGCAGCAACTCAACCAAAAACTGGATCTGGATTTCCAAGGCTTTGAAATCAAACGCTTAAAAATTCAGCAGGAACAACCCCTGACGATTCAAAGTTTACCAGCCTTCCGGGTGCGGGGAACCTACGATTTAATTTTGAATCTCCCTAAAAGACAGTTGAAACAACTGCAACAACCTTTTGAAGTTTACCTACAAATTCAGCAAGAAGGTAAAAGTTGGCGTTTGCTACTTCCGGCAAAGGATAACCCAGACTCTCCCAAATCATGGCGTAGCTATTTAATTCTCTAAGGTGATGTGCAACTCAAAAAACTATCATAAGCTTTCCGTATAAACTTATAGGCATAGCCATGATCGAGGTGATAGTTTCACCAGGGATTAGGCAAAATGGATTTCAGATTTTTGATCAATTCTATCTTGGCAATTGTCCTAGCAGTGCTGCTGGGTTTTGGCGGACTGCAATGGTTTCAAATACCTGCGGGTAGTTTCCTTGATTGGGTAATTGGTGGTGCAAGTTTTTGGTGGTTATTAGTGATTGTGACTGTACCTTGGAGTGTACATTTTCAAGCTAAGGAAGTTTTAGCAGAAGCAGCACAATCTACGGAAAAAGACATTCCCGTAGATGAACAAAAAGTTAATTATGTCAAGGTTTTAGCCAAGCGATCGCTCTGGGTAGCCATTGGTTTACACTTAATTTCAACCGTGGGGCTTTATACTCTTGCAGCAACTGGTGTTAGCGCTGTGGGATATATCAGTTCTGGTGCGGCTTTATTATTAACCGTCCTGCGTCCAGCTATCCGCGCCTACGAATATTTATATGCACGGTTGAGGATGATTCGCCAAGAATTTCAATATCCTCGTGAGGATGTGATGGAACTCCGCAGTCGTTTCTATCAACTAGACGAGACAGTTAAACGCTTAGAAAAACAACTCAACCCACAATTAGATAACTCTTTACCCGCAAATCAAAAACGCTTTATTGAGCAAACGCGCACAGATTTGGCCAATATAACTGCAAGTTTAGCAGAATTACGCGCCACAAATCAAGTCGAACATGAACGTTTGGCCAGAGAAGCCAGAAGTGCGATCGCTCAACTTTCCACTGATGGACAATTTCTCGATCATGTCCGGGAAATTATCCGTTTTTTCAAAACAGCATGATCTTCTGTAAAATCTTAGTCGCTAGATTGTCCCAAGCGTTCAGGATTTTCTACACCCCTCAACCGATTCCAAAGCTGATATCCTACCTCAGTTTTCGGCACATACCAGTTATTCGTCCCAGCTTCCATTCCACCCGTTGCAGTAAACTCTTGGCGTTCTGGGTCATTTAAATCAATGTATGTCGCACCTTCTTCTAAACGACTTCCGGGGGGTAGCAGGGTAATTTGCTTGAGTTCATCGTCTGTATAGTCTGTCAGTTGATTATGTAGTTCTTTGACATCAGAAGCATTCAGACCAGCTTTTTCGGGATGTGTCCCCTCAAGTCCATAATTTCTACCAGCCATCGGTTGCGGATTTAGGTCTTCTTGCCATTCATCTGCTTTGCTATCTGACGGTTTTCCTTGTTTTTGAGTTTGTGCCATGATTAAACCTCTTTTATCAGGCGTAGGTTGGGTTAAGGCTTTGCGAAACCCAACAAAACCAGGGCTTCTTGCTGTTGGGTTGCACTTCGTTTAACCCAACCTACGAATACTTTATTTTTCAGAGTAATAAAATAGCGTTAATTACTCTTTCTGCTTATTAACAGTAGGCCTGACTTAAATTGAAATGCCGACTGTCAGGAGAAATAGTTGGAAAATGATTTTTTAACCACAGAGGCGCAGTGAGTCCAGTGCTGCGGGAGGGTTTCCCTCCGCAGGCAACTGGCGAACCCGGAGGGAGGACACAGAGTTAGGAGGTTTCAGAGGAATTTTTAATTACTTTGGATAGAGGCTACTCCTGAGAGATACAGGGAAACTGGACTTAATGTGAGTTCGATTGTGGAGTTTGCTTGTGCAGCCTATCTATGATGAATCATTCGAGATGAGACTCCAGGATGTTGTAGTCGAACCACAGGAAGAAACATATTATCCTGTCAAACTGGTGACACGTCGGGGTTCAACTTATGGCCGCTATTATCCGGTAGAAAATGCTGAAAAAGCGGTGATTTGGGTAGGAGGTGCTGGTGGTGGTTGGGATACACCTGCGCGTGGACTTTATCCCCGATTATGTGAGGATTTGAGAAGTGAGGCGATCGCTTCTTTAAGAATACGCTATCGTTACCCAACCCACTTCGCAGATTCTGTTCTAGATGTGCTTACAGGGCTAACTTATTTACGAGATGAGGGTATAAAATACTTAGCCCTAGTGGGACACTCATTCGGTGGTGCGGTAGTCATCCAAGCTGCTACACAATCTCCTCATGTTTACACAGTTGTAGCACTGGCTACTCAAACTGGTGGTGCAAATGCTGTAGCAGAATTAGCCACACGCTGCTCATTATTGCTATTGCATGGCATGGTTGACCAAGTATTACCCCCCAGTTGTTCACAACAAGTTTATCAGCAAGCATTACAACCCAAGCACATAATTCTGTATCCTGATGCCAATCATGGACTAGACGAAGTAGCCGACGAAGTTTACCACGTAGTCCGAGACTGGATTATTCAACATTTAAACAGATCCTCCGTCACATTAATCTAACCCATTAAAAACTACGTTAGCGAAACTCCTCCGTTAGCGAAGCTCTCCCAAAGGGAGAATTACGAACTACGAATTACGAATTACGTTAGCGAAGCTCCTCCGAAGGAGGCATTACGAACTACGAATTACGTTAGCGAAGCTCCTCCGAAGGAGGCATTACGAACTACAAAAGTCTTGCCGACTCATACAATCTCTTCATCAGTGCTAAAATTTTAGTACCATAATCTAAATCTACTGACCAGCGCCCAGAAAGCTGATAAATTGATGGCGCAATTCCACGGGTAATAAAGCGAAATCGTGGATCTACAATTTCATTCACCAAAGGTTCTAAACTAGCGTAAGCTTTTAAATGTTGAATATGCGCTCTCACACCAATTCTGGCACTAGAAAAAGATGCAACTTCTGCACCACCACCAATAGAACCTAAACCAGCAAAGTTATTTTGCTCAGGTTTAACATCGCTGCCAAAACGTAAAAATCCAGTTTCTAAACACATTTGACAGAAAGCAATATCATAGTTAACACCCTCGGTATTACCTTCTTCTCGATACAATTTAGGTATATCAGGAAAAATTACTAAAGCATTTTCATTATTGTTTCTCAGAAATAATTGCAACTCTATTTCTGAAGTATTCCCTCGTGATATAATCCGGTCAAGTTGATCAGCACAAACTAATAAATTTGAGCGCAAGCTAACTGTACGATTTGCGCCATCCCAACCGATAGCCACATTAAAATCTCTCAAATCGACTGCTTTGATATAAACAATTCTACGATAACTAATTCTGTTAATATTGGGTAATTTTGATAAATCAATTCGTAGCCGATCTACTAAATCAATAGGAATATAGGAATTACCATTAACTAATATTCCTTGCTCGGCGTATTTCTGCCCATTAATATCAATATTAATTGGTGGATAATTTGGTTCAACAGGAGTTACAGGTGCAGAAATAGGGTCAATTAATCGACTCCAAGATGCTAGACCATCGGCAATTCCCAAAGCAAAATCACGACGACGATTTTGCAACAAAGCCCGATCTTCGGGACTACTCAAAAAGCCTACTTGCATTAACAAAGAAGGAATGGTGATTTGGCGACAAAATGCCAAACTCCCCAAACCGCTATCAGTATCTGGCTTAACTCCCCGATTTGGTAACTGAGTCACACGGCGCAAAAGCCCCATTAAGACCAATTCGCCATTAGTTTTACGTTCCTGGTTGTTGGCGATGTAGTAGACACCCGCACCCCGCACAGAGGGACTGCTAGCAGTATCTGCATGAATTTCTAGAGCGACATCCACCCGACGACCACGGGAATTAATCCAAGCAATAGTTTGGGCGGCGCTGAGGTCATCGGGAACTGCTAAAACATCAAAACTTCTCGCCCGCAATTCTGTTACAATCAAATCCCGCAGCAAAATCATTTCTCTAGCTTCGCTTGTACCACCTGCTATGGAGCCTGGATCGATGCCTCTTGCTTCTCTGCCTCCATGAGCTGCCGAAATAAAAATACGTCCCATCCTCGGTGTTTCCTCGAAAAGTTAAGCTGAAGCAATTTTATACACGATTGTTGACTTAGCAACAACAATATAATATCTATCAGTTGGTTAACTCACAGCAGTTATCACTACCAAGCAATGGACTAAAATGCAAATTCCCCGCTTGCACCCAGACACAATTGAGGAAATTAAACAACGTGCTGATATTGTTGATGTCGTTTCAGACCACGTAGTTTTACGCAAGCGTGGTAAGGATTTTGTGGGTTTGTGTCCTTTCCATGATGAAAAAACTCCCAGTTTCACAGTCAGTCAAACCAAGCAAATGTACTTTTGCTTTGGCTGTCAAGCCGGGGGAAATGCCATTAAATTTTTAATGGATGTGGGAAAACACTCTTTTGCAGAGGTGGTATTAGATTTAGCCCGACGTTACCAAGTACCTGTGCAAACCCTCGCACCAGAACAACGCCAAGAATTACAGCGTCAAATTTCTCTGCGCGAACAGTTATATGAGGTTCTGGCTTCTACTGGACAGTTTTATCAACACGCCCTCAGACAAAGCCAAGGACAAAAAGCATATCAGTATTTGCAATCTGAACGCCAACTGAAGGAGGAAACTATTCAGCAGTTTGGCTTAGGTTATGCACCCGCAGGTTGGGAAACTCTGCATCGCTATTTGGTGGAGGATAAACATTACCCAGTGCAACTGGTGGAAAAAGCCGGGTTAATTAAGCCCAGGAAGGAGGGAAGTGGGTATTATGATGTTTTTCGCGATCGCCTAATGATTCCCATCCGTGATATTCAAGGGCGGGTAATTGCTTTTGGTGGGAGAACCCTATCTGAAGAACAACCAAAGTATTTAAATTCACCAGAAACCGAACTTTTTAGTAAGGGAAAAACTTTATTCGCCTTAGATCACGCCAAAGACGGGATTTCTCAACTGGATCAAGCGGTGGTGGTAGAAGGATATTTTGATGCGATCGCCCTCCATGCTGCGGGTATTACTAACGCTGTGGCTTCTCTAGGTACAGCTTTAAGCATTGAACAAGTCCGGTTAATCTTACGCTACACCGAATCGAAACAATTAGTCCTCAACTTTGATGCTGACAAAGCCGGGAATATCGCCGCAGAAAGAGCGATTGGAGAAATTGCCGCATTAGCATATAAAGGTGAAGTGCAACTGAAAATTCTCAACATCCCCGATGGCAAAGATGCTGATGAATACTTATATACTCATACACCACAAGACTATGAGCAACTGTTAGCAAACGCCCCACTTTGGCTAAACTGGCAAATTGAGCAAATTATTCAAAACCGGGACTTAAAACAAGCTACCGACTTTCAGCAAGTTAGCCAACAGCTTGTAAAATTACTACAAAATATAGATAACAGCGATACCCGAAATTATTACGTTTCTTACTGTGCTGAAATCCTCAGCTTGGGTGATACGAGATTGATACCCCTAAGAGTAGAAAATTTGTTAACTCAAATTGCACCAACTACGCCGACCAAAAAACCTCTATCTGGGAAGAAAAAATATGGTCGGGGAAAACTTAGTCAATCAGTAGTTGCAAGCGATAAAAGTCTTTTAGAATTAGCAGAAGCTTTACTATTACGAATTTATCTGCACTGTCCCGAACAACGCCAAGCTATTGTTAACACCTTAGAAGAACGCAATTTAGAATTTAGCTTTTCCCACCATCGATTATTGTGGCAGAAAATTTTAGAATCCACAGGAGAAGAGGTAGAAATTATATCCAATTTGCAAGATAGATATTTAGAAATATCAGCAGAAATCGCCTCAATTTCCCATTTATTTCACCTCAACGAGAAAAGTCAGAAAGAAATACTGCGGACACCCCAAGCCGTTCAAGCTGCTGTTGCTTGTATGGAGAGAGTATTAATAGAAAAGCGCTATCGCTACTTTTTAGAACTTTGGGAACAAACCGATCCCGAAGCCGAACCAGAAAAATGGCAATCATATTATCAGTCTTTCTACAACGAAAAAATGCGCCTGCAAGAATTAGACCGCCAGCGCCAATTTTCCATTACAGATTTAATTTAATATTTTTACCCAATCATTATGAGTACTAATATAGCGTTTCCTAGTACAGCACGGCGTAAATAAACAGACCATTCAAAATCCATGAAAAGTCCATATTATAAGCTTTTTGACTTTTGACTTTTGACTTTTGACTTCCGCCGAACTGTACTAGTTTTCTACGGGATATGGAAAAATCAGAACCGAAAAAATCCGAGGATGAGATATATTTTTCCAAAAATATTTCTTTAGGTAGTAGAGCGATCGCCTGAAAACACAAGATAGTGAGCTATAGGAGGTAAAAATGCGTCAACTCATTATCCAAGTGCCACGCGGAAACGGAAAAGCAGTGATTGATATCGCCAAATCTCATAACGGTTCAAACCTTGCACGTTTTGAAGGGAATGCAGACGAACCGATTGATGTGGTAATTATTCACGTTTCTAATCGAGAAGTTGGGAAAGTCCTAGAGGAATTGCAAGACTTGCCCAAAGTACAGATCACTGTCATACCAACTGGTGTGATGGCTTTGCAACCACCTGTATCGGAAACGCCGCAGCAGGTGATAGATGTGGAAGAACGCAGTCCAATTGAGATTTTTCTCTCTGGTTTGCAAAGTGTTGGCTCATGGCGAGGCTTTCTTGGTTATGCAGTCCTCGCAGGTTTTGTGGTCTGGATTGGCTTGTATACTAATACAACTTACTTACTAGTGGCGGCGATGCTGATTGCACCGTTTGCAGGCCCAGCAATGAATACAGCCATTGGTACTGCATGGGGCGATCGCAAACTCTTAGGAAGAAGTATTCTACGCTATTTTGCAGCTTTAGCTGTCACCATAATTACTACTTACTTACTTAGCCTCATCCTACGGCAAGAAATTCCGACGAGTTTAATGGTAGAAAACAGTCAAATTTCAGCAGTAGCAGTAATTTTACCACTAGCAGGTGGAGCAGCAGGGGCGCTTAACTTGGTTCAGTCAGAACGGAGTAGTTTAGTATCTGGGGCAGCAACAGGAATGCTAGTTGCCGCTTCTTTAGCTCCACCTGCGGGAATTATCGGTATGGCTAGTGCAGTAGGCAGATGGGATATGGTAATTTCTGGGCTGTTCTTACTGCTTTTACAACTATGTGGCATTAATTTTTCAGCAGCCCTCTTGTTTCGAGTGTTCGGGTTGTCTCCCCAAGGAACTCGCTATCAGCGTGGTAAAAAACGGGTATTCTTTTCTGCCTTGGTGATCACTGTCATGGCCTTGGGCGGTTTGCTAAGTTGGCAATTTATTAATTCTCCCAATCTCCAACGCTCTAGCCTAGCCCAACGTGCTAACGCTGAAGTCCAAAAAACTGTAGAAGAATTTGGGTTAGCGGAATTAGTCGAGTCGAATGTACGCTTTACCAGAGCTAATATTGCTGGTCAGGATACTCTACTTTGTGTTATTTATGTGCAGCGTCAACCGCAAATTACAGCATCTAGTGAAGAAATTCGCGATCGCCTCACCCAATCCATTCAAACTCAATTATTAAAACAAAATTTTAACGCTACACCTTTAGTTAATGTAAACGTGCTAGAAACTCCTTTAAGATCACAATAATCCTGTATGCCTTAGCTGTTATGAGCCTAACTACTGCTAAACGCTTCACCATCGATGAATATCACCGTCTGGCAGAACTCGGCTTCTTCGCAGAGGATGAGCGAGTTGAGCTAATTCAAGGAGAAATAATCCAGATGGTTGCTAAAGGTACACCACACTCTGTTTGTGAAACACTTTTATTTAGGGAGTTAATCAAGCTTGTAGCAGACAGCGCTTTAGTACGAGGTCAACAGCCAATTATCATCTCCGAACACAGTGAACCTGAACCAGATTTAGCCATTGTGCGTAACATTGATGATAATTATCTTTCTGCTCATCCTCAGCCATCTGATGTATTGCTGGTAATTGAGGTTGCTGATTCCTCTTTAAAATATGATCAAGAGATAAAATTACCGCTTTATGCAAAAGCGGGTATTAGTAATTATTGGATATTTAATTTAGTAGATAATGATCTAGAGTGGTATAGTGAACCTTATCAAGATTTACAAGACAAATTTGGCTATCGCCGCAAGTTAATTTTCTTGCCTAATGAGACAGTAAATCTGTCCGTTTTCCCTGATTTAGTTTTAGATTTATCTCAGGTATTTCCTAAAAGATAGGTCAGGAGTTAAGAGGCGATAAATCTTCTATTTCAGGCAGTAAATGTGAAACTCCAAATAGTTTTCCTAAAGAAGATGTTTTCATAAAAGCTTGCCTTTCTGCGTGATTCATAGCAAATTTTGAACCTGCTTTGATTTCACTGCTAATCAAATACTTTTGGTACTCCCCATTCCCTTGATTATCACTGATAGAAAAATGCTGCTGTTTTTCGTGAGAGTCGGAAACCATATAAAGTCAATCTCTAAATTTAGATATCTCCTGCAAAGTAGAGACGTTGTATACAACGTCTCTACAAGGATTGTGGAAAACGCATATTCAGTGGTGGCTTAATTTACGCCAATCCCACCAACTTAGCACTTAACTCCCACATCCGTTCAGCCTTATCATCATCACTGGCTTCATTAGAAACCTCTTGCAGAAAAGACTTACCATTTTTCTTTTGTCTATTTCCCCAACTCCAATAAGCACCAGATTGATTATACTGAGGATCGCTGACAACTTCCGCCACGCGATCGCCTGATTCTTCCTCAGTCACAAAGCCCCCGGTAATATACCTTTGGAAAAGGGGGAAAATCTTCTGAAACAAAGGATAGTGATTTCTAAATAAGGCAGTTGTCGCCACACAACCAGGATAAAGAGAGCTAAAAGTGATACCGTGTGACTCATGATAACGCCGATGTAGCTCCCTCATCGTCAACACATTACACACCTTACTATCCTTATAAGCCTTGACGGGTTCAAACTTCTTACCGTCAATCATCGTAATCGGCTCTTTAAAACCCTCTGCAAAACCCTGTAAATTTCCCAAATCTGGACGTGGTGGAATCTTCCCGCCCAACTCCTTGGGGTTGTGGGTAACAGTTCCCAAAATCACCAGCCTCGGCTCAGAAGAGGGTGAATTTTTCAAATCTTCCAAAAGCAGATTACACAGTAGGAAATGACCAAGGTGATTTGTCGCCACACTCAATTCAAAGCCTTCTGGACTTCGCAATGGTTCCTTGATTAAAGGCATATAAATAGCCGCATTGCACACCAAAGCATCCAAGGACTTACCACTAGCTCTAAAATCCTTCACAAAATGCCGAACACTTTCTAAAGAGCCTAAGTCAATGTGCATGACTGTGTAGCTGTCCGACTCCATCCCCAAAGATTTAGCTGCATTTTCCGCCTTGGATAAATTCCGACAGGCCATCACCACGTGCCACCCCTTTTGGGAAAGCGCTCTCGCGGCTTGCAAACCCACCCCAGAGGAAGCGCCCGTGATTACGACTGTTGACTTCTGATCTTGTGCCATTTTCTTAAAATTGCATGAATCGTCTTGTGACATATTTGATGCTCTAATGATCTCATACCATAGAGCCATCAAATTTTAACTTTTGAAAATCCAATGATAGGGATAGGGTGAATCTCTCCTCCACTGAAATTCCCTTGTACAGACGCGATGAATCGCGTCTCTTCCTACGGACAAAACAAAGTATCTCTTGTATCTCTACCAGTCACAGCCAGTAGGGTGGGTTAGGCGCACGAGAGCATATCTTCAAGATGAAGATTTCCAATTTTGCGCCGTAACCCACCATCTAAACTACGGACAAAATAACGTATCCCTTGTATCTCGCCCAGTCACGGGATTAGTACCCTTAGCCATTTGACACAATTTTTTTTCCTCATCCTGACGCAGCAGAATATCAGTAAAATCTGCGCCATCAATAATTGCACTATCAAATCTAGCGTTAGAAGCAAACGCACCTTCTAAAACTGCGTTAGTCAAATTAGCTTTAATCAGTCGTGCTGAATCTAAAGTAGCGAAGGAAAGATCAGCACTTTCCAAATTTGCCGATTCTAAATTTGCGGCAAAAAAACTGACACCACGCAAATTAGCATGGTTAAAGTCACTCTGGCGGAGATTGGCTTTGGTAAAGCTAGAGTCTGTTAAATCACGTCCTGAAAAATCAGCCTCGATCAAAATCTCTTTGTTATATTCCAGGGCGAAAGCTGTGGGCGTATATCCCAAAATTGCGGTGATGCCAACTACTACCCAAAGCAATACACTGAGTATACTGGCTCCAATGCGATTATTTAATCTAAAATTCATCATATTTTTTAACCAATGGCGAACCCTCCTCCCTCTCATTATCCCGATATTGGTGAATTAGGAGAAGACCTCGTAGCACAATGGTTACATTCTACAGGCTGGAGTATTTTGCATCGGCGTTTTTCCAGCCGTTGGGGAGAAATCGATATTATCGCCCAGCTTGACGAAAAACAGCCCTGCGGTGAAAAAAATCTCTTTGTTAACCAATTACCCCAACTAGCATTTGTGGAAGTGAAAACCCGTAGTCAAGGAAATTGGGATGCAGGAGGTAAAAGTGCTATCACACGACAAAAGCAGGCAAAAATTGGGCGGACAGCAACAATATTTTTAGCTGAATATCCTGAAAAAGCTGATTACTCATGTCGTTTTGATGTTGCTATTGTCTACTGTCGGCAAATCTCAAAACAGATCCATGATCTAACCTTGACTTCAGAAGCTCTAGCTAGTGTATCAGCAGATGGATACCAATTGTATCTGCAAGAATATCTACCAGGAGCTTTTGACTCTGTAATTGATGGCTGATGATTTTTCTCAAATCTTGACTAGGCTGTGTGGTTGATTAGCCACAAAATTAGCAGTCATTTAGTAGCAGCGCTCTAAGTTAACAAAATTACGCCAGTGTTTCTGGACAGTAACCCAGCCCCCGCACAAATTGTTGACGGAACGCTTCAATTTCTTCTCTCTCTGGGCTACCATGAGAAACAATTGCGACTTGGTAGCGACGCATTACGTCTACAGGGCTTTGTCCGGCTTGTAAACTCCAAAGAGCCATTTGCACCCGCATCGGTGGCTTATAGCTAATTCCTAATTCATTGAGAAAAGCGCGAAAGTCTCCATCTTCCTGGGAAAAAAGTTCTTCTTTGAATTTTACTCTCACCACCCAGCCATCAATTTGATGAATCACAGTAACGAAAGAAACCGGCATCTGAGGTCTGGCGTGCAGATGTTGTACAATTCTCAGAGTTAGACTGGCATTTGCCAGGTAATACAAATATTCCATAGTTGCTGCTTGGGATCAAAGCCCATCCTACATTTCTATCTTCGTCAATAGATCGGTGTTCCCGGTAGGGTAAAAGCCCCCGTCTTTATATGGGGAGGTTTACCCAATTTTCATGATGATTAATGCTTCCCTGTTATGCAAATTTACGTTAAAGTTGTGCATACTGACTAAATTTCAGTAACAAATAGTCCTCTTTACTCAAGGAGATATTCCATAAATTACAGAGTATTGAGAGAAAATGCCCAAATATACTAGGAGTGTAAGCGCTGATTTTTTCAATACTCAAAGAAATTTTCAGTACATTTACATGAAAGGGCGTTATATCTTTAACATCTTATAAATCCATTATAAATTGTAAATCGATGTAACGGCAACCTTTACGAAGGGGTGAGAGGTGAAACTTCTCTTTTTTAGTTAAATTCCCAATTTTTAACTGATATTCAATCACAAACCCATTGAATATAACATTACACGGTCATACAGCTTATCAGGTAAAAGATGCCTAAGTAGGACGGCAATTTTAGCATCTCGTCCCACCACATAGCGTGTTTTTGGTTGCTTTGCAGTCAGCGCTTGAACGACAATTTCAGCCACCAAATCCGGCGAAATTCCCCCAGATGCGATAGTTCCAACTCTTTTACGGACAGCACTCATAGCTTCGCCATAAAGTGTTTCTGCTGATTGTGGTAGGTCTTTTCGGGCTGTGTCCACTTGCATAAACGACTTTTCCCAAATTGGGGTAGCGATCGCACCTGGTTCTATAATTGAAACTGAAATCCCCCAGGGGCGTAACTCCATACGCATGACATCAGTTAGTGCTTCCAGGGCAAATTTTGAAGCATTGTAAGCTCCTAGAAACGGTGCTGCGCTTCTACCACTAATGGAACCCATATTCACAATTCTACCCTGACCCTGGCGTAATAAACCCAGAAATCCTTGGGTAACTGCTAATTGTCCGGTGACATTCACATTCATCTGTTGTTGAAATTCAGCAATTGGGAGTAATTCTAAGGGACTGGGAACGGCAATACCGGCGTTATTTACTAAACCTAAAATTCCCCTATCACCAACTACATTTGTTACAGTTTCAACTGCACTTTGAATCGATTCGCAGTCAGTTACATCTAAAAAGATTGGTTTCAGCTTTGGTGATGCTTTTTCTTGAAGTTTTTCAGCATCCTCATTTTTACGAACACCAGCAAACACAAAATATCCCAACTTGTCTAAAAGTAAAGCACAAGCCGCACCAATCCCTGTTGATGCTCCTGTGATGACAATTGTATTTTTATTTCCTGGAAGCATGACTTTCCTCAGCACTACTAATCTGTCAGAGTTGATATCAGACCCTGAGAACATTGGAAAATTAAAAATCCTATAATCCTGATGACTTGAACCGAGATATTCATCTCTTGCGATCGCGTAGCTTATCCGCAGGACTCAGATTTAAGAATGCTATAATATCTTAACTATAAAGTCACTAGTCCATAACAAATGTAGCAAAGGCATCTTTTGCCAGAATATCAAAATGCTTCACTTGGGAAATATAAAATATATTAGATCATAAAAATACCAAAATCCCCTAAAAGAAGTAACAAATTTGTGCTTTTTGTACTTAAAAGAGGGGATTGAGAAAGTTGACCGTGAACAGTCATCATGATTATTTAGTCAGAAACTGGATAACTGATAACTGTTAAAATTGTTCCACCCCAGCAAACTGCTTCATGCTGACAGCATTTGCTGCTTCACCACAAGTTCGGGGTGTGGGGAATATTTTATCAGGATTTGCCAAACCCTTGGGATTAAAAACTTGCCTTACCCATTGCATACTTTCCAAATCAGCAGGGCTAAACATATCTGGCATATAGCATTTTTTATCTGCACCAATGCCATGTTCACCAGAAATACTCCCGCCTACCTTTACACAAAGCTTGAGAATTTCTCCGCCGACTTCCTCTACTTTTTCTAATGCTCCTGGTACAGAATTATCAAATAGAATTAAAGGGTGGAGATTACCATCACCAGCGTGAAACACATTGGCAATTGTATAACCAAACTTTTGACTTAACGCCTCAATCTCTTGTAAAACATAAGTTAATTGCGTACGAGGAATTACACCATCCTGAACATAATAGTCAGGGCTTAAATGTCCCGCAGCAGCAAAAGCAGCCTTTCGACCTTTCCAAAGTTTTAAGCGAGTTTCTAAGTCACTAGCAGAAGTTACATTCCGCGCCCCATTCTGTTTACAAATTTCCGCCACACGTTGTTTATTTACTTCAACTTCCACATCTAAACCATCGATTTCTACTAATAAAATAGCCGTAGCATCGCGAGGATAACAATTTGTAGCTACAACATCCTCAACTGCATTGATGCTAATGTTGTCCATCATTTCCATACCACCAGGAATAATTCCGGCGCTGATAATATCAGAAACACTTGCCCCAGCCGCTTCCACACTGGTAAAATCTGCTAATAAAACACAAATTGACTCAGCACTTTTAAGAATTCGCAGAGTAATTTCTGTAGCAATGCCTAAAGTACCTTCAGAACCCACAAATACACCCGTTAAATCATAACCAGGCATTTCCGGTACTTGTCCACCTAAATCTAGAATTTCTCCGCTAGGCGTGACAAT
Organism: Anabaena sp. CCY 0017; assembly: GCF_963920885.1. Taxonomy (NCBI): domain Bacteria; kingdom Bacillati; phylum Cyanobacteriota; class Cyanophyceae; order Nostocales; family Nostocaceae; genus Anabaena; species Anabaena sp. CCY 0017. The sequence goes on from NZ_CAWUDG010000017.1 coordinate 73,440, forward strand.
TTTTAAACCTAAAACGTGGTTAGTAGTCACACCGTACTTTAAGCAATGCACACCCCCAGAATTTTCCGCTACATTACCGCCAATTGAGCAGATAATTTGGCTAGAAGGGTCTGGTGCATAATAAAATCCCGCCCCACTGACGGTTTGCGTTACCCAGCTATTAATGACTCCTGGCTGTACCACAATGCGCTGATTATCTAAATCAACATTGAGAATTTGCCGCATTAAGGAAGTGACAATCAAAACCGAATCTTCGGAAGGTAAAGCACCACCAGATAAACCAGTACCAGAACCACGGGCGATAAAGGTTACAGAATATTTGTTGCATATCTTCACCAGTTCGGCAATTTGTTCTGTAGTTCTGGGCAAAACCACCACAGCCGGACGTTGGCGATAACTGGTTAAGCCATCGCACTCATAGGTGATGAGTTCTTCCCGACGTTGCACTACACCATTTTTACCAACTACAGCCTCAAATGCTTTAATAATAGGTTTCCAGTTGGATTGCTTTTTCTCTTGGATAAGCATAGTTTTTTATAGTTAGAGGTAGATATATCACCATTGTGACAAGAATACTGCTTTAGGGGAAGTAACAAGGGATGATCAGCCTGACGATGTGTTTTTTCTTTTGCGTCTTCTTGTATGTAACAGATGTAAATTTTGGCTGTCTTCTTTGCTGGGAGTCAGTGGTGAATGATTATATATTACTGGTGTTTTTGGTAATTCTTTAACCATGATGTTAGAGTCTACATCATTGATTTTTTTACCTTTGCAGTCAATATATTCATGCTTGTTACCAATTCTAACTTTTGCTATACCTTGTTCAAATATCTCAGCAGCATCAAACTGGGGATTGATTATTACTTTACCTGATAAATTAATATAACCCCATTTTTTGCCAACTTTAACTGCTGCTAGGTTTTCAGAAAAATTCTCTATATAATCGTACTTAACTGGGATCACAAAGCTGCCTAGTAAATCAATATAACCATACTTTTTACCAATTTTCACTCGTGCGAGACCTTGAGAAAAGCTTTCAGCTAAATCAAATTTGTAATTAATTACTACTTCTCCTATTAACTTAATATAAACCCACTTGTATCCAAGTTTGACTGATGCTAATCCTTCGGCAAACTCGTAAGCTAAATTAAATTGTGGAGGAATAATTACCTGACCTATTTTATTTTTATAACCGTATTTTTCTCGATATTTGAAACGTGATAACTCTAAATTGAGATTTGTGATGTCTGTGAGGTTAATCGCAGTATTGTCACTTATGTTACTTAATTCTACAGGCTTGACTCTTCCCTTCTGATCGATATAGTTAATTTGATTGCCAATTTTAACTTGTGCAATTCCGTTATAAAATTTACCAGCTTGATCAAATATGGCCTGAATTATTACTTCTCCTTTCTGGTTTTTGTAACCCCACTTATCTGCTTGAGTGAATGGTATTAAGCTATTACTCATCTGTTTTTTTCATGGTGGCAATCAAACAGCTAAGTAAAGTATAACAAAATTAATAAAAAATAATACTAGTAAATTTACGGTTAAGCCTGATTTATATCCAACTGCAATGAATTAAACTAGAAATAACGCTTTCAAATAGTGGACAAAATTATGGTTGAGCAAATTCTGATCAATACAGATGATTTTTATGTGCCAGATGCCAACCTACTAATTACTGAAGATGATACACCTGTGGACAATTTCGCATCTGAAAAGCAACAACGCTTATTAGTCGGTTCTCTTTATAGTTCTTTACAAAATCAGACTTTCTTAGCAGCTGCTAATGTCGGTGTTTACTACACAGACCTTCAGCCCCCCATTGTACCCGACATTTTTCTGAGCTTAGATGCCCAAGTTCCAGAAAAGTGGTGGGAAAAACACAATCGTTGTTATATGGTTTGGCGTTTTGGCAAACCTCCAGAAGTTGTGATGGAAATTGTCTCTAATAAAGAAGGTGATGAACTAGGCAAAAAGTTAGAAATTTATGAGCAAATGCGGGCGAGTTACTATATTGTCTATGACCCGAATCAGCAATTAGGCGAACAAGCATTACGAATTTATGAACTCAGGGGAAGGCGTTATTTTGAAACTTCTGAAACTTGGCTAGAACAAGTAGGTTTGGGTTTAACTCTGTGGTCAGGTGAATTTGAAGGTAGACAAGATAATTGGTTGCGCTGGTGCTACCAAGATAGAACTATTTTACTTACTGGAGATGAACGGGCTGAACAAGCTGAACAACGCGCCCAATTGTTAGCAGAAAGACTCAGGGCTATGGGCATAGATCCTGATACTGTTTAGAAACGGTATCGAATTTTAATCAATTAAGCTAGAAATAACGCTCTCAAATAGTGGATAAAATTATGGTTGAGCAAATTCTCATTGATACAGATAATTTCTATGTGCCAGATGCCAACCAACTAGTTACCGAAGATGATACACCTGTGGACAATTTCGCATCGGAAAAACAACAACGCCTTTTGGTTGGCTCTCTTTACAGTTCTTTACAAAACCAGATTTTTTTAGCAGCGGCTAATGTGGGTGTTTATTATGCATACAGAAAACCGCCTATTGTCCCTGATGTTTTATTTAGCTTAGATGTCCAAATTCCTAAAAAATGGTGGGACAAGCAAAATCGTTGTTATATGGTTTGGGAGTTTGAAAAACCTCCAGAAGTTGTCATGGAAATTGTCTCTAATAAAGAGGGTGATGAACTAGGCAAAAAGTTAGAAATTTATGAGCAAATGCGGGCGAGTTACTATATTGTCTATGACCCAAATCAGCAATTAGGTGAACAAGTCTTACGAATTCATGAACTCAGGGGAAGGCGTTATTTTGAAACTTCTGAAACTTGGCTAGAACAAGTAGGTTTAGGTTTAACGCTGTGGTCAGGCGAATTTGAAGGTAGACAAGATAATTGGTTACGCTGGTGCTACCAGGATGCAATTATTCTGCCTACTGGAGATGAACGGGCTGAACAGGAAAGGCAACGGGCTGAACAAGCCGAACAACGCGCCCAATTATTAGCAGAAAGACTCCGGGCTATAGGCATAGATCCTGATACTTTGTAGAGGCTTTGTAGAGATGTTTCATGAAATGTCTCTACACATTCTTGGTAAATTCTTCTACTCGTTGCCAAACGTTCTCTAACAAATCAGGATCATCTGCATCAAACCACTCAATTTTGGGATATGCTTTAAACCAAGTCCGCTGGCGTTTGGCAAATTGTCGCGTATGCAAAACCGTTAATTCTTTTGCTGAATCTAAAGAAATTTCACCTGCTAAATATTGCCTAATTTCTTGATATCCCAAAGTATTCAATAATGGTAAATCAGTACCGTATTTTTGACAAAGATATTCTACCTCAGCCACTAAACCATCGGAGATCATTTGTTCTGTTCGCTTGTGAATGCGTAGCCTGATTTTTTCGACTTCACAATCTAAACCTATTTGCAAAATGGGATAATCTGGGGGGTTTTCTCCTTGCTGCTGGGAAATGGGAACACCAGTAATGTAAAATACTTCTAATGCTCGTAAAGTCCGCACAGTATCATGAGGATGAATCTTTTGGGCGGCGATCGCATCTACTTGTTGTAGTATACCATATAACGTCGTTTGTCCTAAAGATTCTAGTTGCGATCGCAATTCCTGATTTGGTGCAACCCTGGGAATTTTCATCCCTTGAACAATAGAACGTATGTATAAACCTGTACCACCAACCAACAATAATGGCGCACCAGGAAGAGTCGTAATTAAGCCTTGTGCTTGTTCCTGATAGTCTGCTACCGTCATAATGTCTGTGGGATTGCAGATATCTATTAAATAATGTGGGACTAATTTTTGCTCTGCTAATGTTGGTTTAGCCGTACCAATATCAAATTCTCGGTACACTTGACGAGAATCGGCACTAAGAATTACAGAACTTAGCTGCGTAGCCAAATTCAATGCCAAGCCTGATTTACCAGTTGCCGTCGCCCCACAAATTACAATCAATTTAGTCATTGGTCAACACTTCCCATTGTGATAGAATCTTAAAGCTTTTCTCTAATTTTTGTTTATGGGTCATTACAGCCCTGGTATTAAGTTAATTTTTATGACAAGTCTTTGATGCGGAAGTGTTGTTTAATTGAACTTTACTTTTCGGTTCTCTTATACAAATCTGATATAGTACCGAACCAATCTATAAGAATTTGAAATTTTCAGGCAATCAATTCCAAAAACTTATGGGGTTACATCCCCTATGTAAACTTCTCATAAAATTGCTCTACAGTCGCCAGTAAGCCTTTTGTGTTAGAATTTTGGTGTGTTTTGACTTTTTTGTTTTTGGGCGACTTTAAACCCACGCATCAGGAGAATTTTCATGACGAGCAGTTACAGTGCCGATCAGATTCAAGTTCTGGAAGGTCTGGAAGCCGTCCGCAAACGGCCAGGGATGTACATCGGGACTACCGGGCCGCGAGGACTCCACCATTTAGTCTATGAGGTGGTAGATAACTCTATTGATGAAGCTTTGGCGGGTCACTGTACCCATATAGAAGTGGATATCAATGCTGATGGTTCGGTGACTGTCACAGATGACGGTCGGGGTATTCCTATCGATACTCACTCACGAACTGGTAAATCGGCTTTAGAAACCGTTTTAACCGTACTACACGCCGGTGGTAAGTTTGGCGGTGGTGGCTATAAGGTTTCCGGAGGATTGCATGGAGTTGGTCTTTCCGTGGTTAACGCTTTGTCAGATGTACTGGAAGTAACAGTTTGGCGAGATAACAAAGTTCATGTCCAGCGCTATGAACGAGGCGTACCAGTTACTGAACTGCAAGCCAAGCCTGAAAAAGGCGACAAAACTGGAACTTCTATCAAGTTCAAGCCAGATAGCCAAATTTTTATCAATAGCATTGAGTTTGATTACATCACTATAGCGGGTCGCCTGCGAGAGTTGGCTTATCTGAATGCAGGTGTCAAAATTATCTTTGGCGACCACCGTTTAGAACTGCTTAAAAGCGACACACCCAGGATAGAAACCTACGAATACAAGGGTGGTATTAAAGAGTATATCGCTTACATGAACCGCGAGAAGCAACCACTGCACGAAGAAATTATTTATGTGCATGGGGAACGCAATAACGTCCAAGTGGAAGTTTCTTTACAATGGTGTACTGATGCTTACACAGACAACGTGTTGGGTTTTGCTAATAATATTCGCACCGTTGACGGTGGTACTCACCTCGAAGGTTTGAAGGCGGTTCTGACTCGGACTTTAAATGCGATCGCGCGCAAACGCAATAAAATTAAAGAAAATGAATCTAACCTCAGTGGCGAACACGTCCGGGAAGGTTTAACAGCAGTCATTTCCGTTAAAGTCCCAGACCCAGAATTTGAAGGACAAACCAAAACCAAACTCGGTAATACTGAAGTTCGCGGTATTGTTGATTCCTTAGTGGGAGAAGTTCTCAGTGAGTATTTAGAATTTCATCCTGGTATCGCCGACTCGATTTTAGATAAAGCTATTCAAGCGTTTAAAGCCGCAGAAGCAGCTCGTCATGCGCGGGAGTTAGTCCGACGCAAATCTGTACTAGAATCTTCACCATTACCTGGTAAGTTAGCAGATTGCAGTTCTCGTGACCCTAGTGAGTCAGAAATCTTTATTGTGGAAGGTGACTCTGCGGGTGGAAGTGCGAAACAAGGACGCGATCGCCGCACCCAAGCTATTCTCCCCCTGCGTGGTAAAATTCTCAACATTGAGAAGACTGACGACGCTAAAATCTACAAAAATAACGAAGTCCAATCTTTAATTACAGCCCTCGGTTTAGGCGTAAAAGGAGACGAATTCGACTCCACCCAACTCCGCTATCACCGCATCGTGATTATGACTGACGCTGACGTAGATGGCGCGCATATTCGCACACTGTTGTTAACTTTCTTCTATCGATATCAGCGCGCGCTGATTGAACAGGGTTTCATATATATTGCTTGTCCTCCACTATTTAAAGTAGAACGAGGAAAGAATCATGAATACTGCTATAGCGAACGTGAATTGCAACAGTACCTGGGTACACTTCCCAGCAACGCCAACTACAATATCCAACGCTTCAAAGGTTTGGGGGAAATGATGCCTCAACAACTCTGGGATACTACAATGAACCCAGAATCCCGGAAAATGAAGCAAGTAGAAATTGAAGATGCTGCCGAAGCTGATCGTATTTTTACCATTTTAATGGGCGATCGCGTTGCACCCAGACGCGAATTCATTGAAACCTATGGTTCTAAACTCAATTTCACAGATTTAGATATCTAAACATCAAGCTGATAAGTGACTGGCAAATAAAAACAGCTCCAATTGTAGGGTGGGTTAGCGACAGCGTAACCCACCATTAATCAGATATTCTTGATTTAGTTTCACTTTTTTCAACCCAACCTACATCTAAGGTATGGAAATTTGAGCATAATAATTTATGTCTTTTGAGCGATGACTTTTGCGAAAATATTAAGTCATTGACCAATTAACTTACCCGTCCAAATCGCCTCAAACCTTGATTCAGCCAAGAGGGATTCGGAAATTAGTTTTCCCCACTTACTTAATTAAACTTCTTTACTAAAATTTACAGAGCAATTTAGGTATCTTAAAACTATGCCGTTAGGCTGAGGGACAGCATCCATAAAATTATTAACTATGGTCAGTAATTCTTCACCTAACGGAACTTTCACAAAACTATGAAATTTAGTCAAAAACTCATAGGAAAAATATTGTTGAATATGATCACTGTAGGCAGTTTAGTGGCTCTATCTGCCTGTACTGAACCTGTGACAAGAGAAACTCCACCCGTGACAGAAGCACCTCCAGCCGCGCCGCCTGTGGCAGATACTCGTATAGAAACAACTGCTGACCTCAATTTAGCTCAACTGACACAAGCCGCAGCCGGTGAAGGACAATTTCAAACCCTAACACGCGCAGTGGAAGCAGCCGGCTTACAGGATCAATTAGCAACACCAGGCCCTTACACCGTATTTGCACCTACTGATGCCGCTTTTGAAGCTTTACCCGCAGGTACTTTAGACAACCTCCTCAGACCAGAAAACAAAGACCAATTAGCCAAGCTCATTGCTTACCACGTTATTCCAGGACAAGTGACTTCTACTCAACTGACATCTGGAGAAGTCAAAACAATTGAGGGTAGTCCAGTGACAATTGATGTTGATGATGCTACTCAAGGTGTCACTGTTAATAATGCTACAGTTACCCAAGCAGATATTCCAGCTAGTAATGGCGTTGTCCATGTAATTGATCAGGTAATTTTGCCACCAGATTTTCCAGGTACTTAGAATACAATCGTAATATCACATAATTAGATAAAAAACAATATCTCCCCGGTTTTATTTATGAGTAAGCAATCACAAAAACCGGGGAAATTTTTTTTGCGCTTTTTCCTCAGCGTAAATTGTTTGATAAAATACATAAAGAGAAAATTATCATGACTATGAATTTTTGAATATGACTTAAAACACAAAAACAAAGTTTTGTCAAGGTTTTCCCCATATTGATTGAGTCTGATGGAGAGACAACAAGTGTATCCGCACTTCAGTAAGAGTTGAAATCACCGTTCTATAATTTTTGGGTTAATTTCTCGCACAAGTTAGAAAAGCATTTGTTATGCTTGAATAGCAAAGCAAAATCTTGTCTACCAAGCAGAATTGGCTAAATATCTTAAGGATTCAAAATCACAGAATCACAACATTATCCTTAAGCCAAAAGTATTATATTTAACAAATTTCTTACTGAACGCCACTCTGTAATTAGGTTCTAAAACCACAATCTGATTTTTCTATGTTCCAACATTTCACTGCTAATACCCTCCAGTATGACCGGATTGATGGCTATTATTTTGCCTGTATAATTTAGAAATTGGCCTTAAGTAGGCTAAGGTCTCTAATTTTGACTGTTAAATTTCTGCTGAATTGATTAAAATATCGGTGTATACAATAAGAACAGTTTGTCAACTTTCATAAGGTTGAAATTTCAGCAGTGCGCTAATGTGTGAATAAGAGCAATCAGTAAATTCTCAATTGTTTGCCTTATCGCTGATTCCGCCACAGCCTCAACTCCTTAGTTCAGGTCTTTGGCATCAGTAAGTTAAGTATCTTGAGACAAGCATTACCATTCTTACTCTAATTACGCGGTAGGAATCTCCATGCAAATCTTAAGGTGGAGCCATTTATGAAGGAAATGTCACAATGGGTGCATTAATATTTCTCGCTTAAGTTAACATTAACAAAACTGCTTCTAAGTAATTAATGTTGCATTACTTACTTAAAAGTATGTAATAGCGGGTGTATTTTCCTTGAATGTCAAGATAATGTCACTAGAATGCCAAAAAATTTGAAAAAATTTTCCCGGCATGACTAGCATAAACAATATCTTTTTGTTATTAGTGGCTATACCTTGCACAATGGCATCATGATTAATACACAAAAAGAGTGCAATTTTTGTGAAACAGGCTACAATCGGAAAAGTCTTTATCAGAAAATATGCCAACAGTCATATTTTGTTTATATGGAGTGGTAAATTTTTGAGATCAAGACAAGCCTTTGTACAAGACTAATTAGTTAAAAGTTGTATGTCATAGCAACACATATAATTTCTAACTAAAATGAGCAAGTCAGCAGTTACTGCGACTTTCCACATACAGTCAAAAATCCTCTAGACAGAGGAGCAAAACTTCCGAAAAACTTTCCGGGAAATCAGCCTAAAACCCGATTTTCGGTAGTCAACTAGCTCATTTTAAAAGAGCAGTCAACACATCTTGAGTAATTGATTCTGCAAGGAGCATGAGGAACGCGGCATGAACCAGGCTAACAACGTACTCGAAAGCATTTATCAGCCTGACCTAGAAATAATAAATCAGCCTGAGCTCGAGTTAGAACTCTTAGTCGAAGAAGAAGAAGAAGAAGAGGACTTGCTGATTAACGATGATGGCGAAGATGAGTTTTTAGAGCCTCAGTCTGATGAGGACGACACAAAGTCTGGAAAAGCCGCTAAATCACGTCGTCGGACACAAAGCAAGAAGAAGCACTACACCGAAGACTCGATTCGCCTTTATCTACAAGAAATTGGTCGGATTCGCCTATTGCGGGCAGACGAAGAAATCGAATTGGCGCGGAAAATCGCTGATTTGTTGGAGTTAGAAAGGGTGCGGGATAGACTGCAAGAACAGTTAGAACGCGAACCTGAATATCGGGAATGGGCAGAAGCCGTACAAATTCCGTTACCAGCATTTCGTTATCGCCTGCACGTCGGTCGCAGGGCAAAAGATAAAATGGTGCAATCGAACCTGCGTCTTGTGGTGTCAATTGCCAAGAAATACATGAATCGTGGTTTGTCCTTCCAAGACTTAATTCAGGAAGGTAGTCTCGGTTTGATTCGCGCCGCAGAAAAATTTGACCACGAAAAAGGTTATAAGTTTTCTACTTATGCTACATGGTGGATTCGTCAAGCAATTACCCGTGCCATAGCTGATCAATCCCGGACTATCCGCCTCCCGGTTCATCTTTACGAAACCATTTCACGCATCAAGAAAACTACCAAATTGCTATCCCAAGAAATGGGACGCAAACCCACTGAAGAAGAAATCGCGACTCGCATGGAAATGACCATCGAGAAGTTACGGTTTATCGCTAAATCAGCCCAGCTACCCATTTCACTAGAAACGCCCATTGGTAAAGAAGAAGATTCTCGCTTGGGCGATTTTATTGAGTCTGATGGCGAAACTCCAGAAGATCAGGTTTCCAAAAATCTACTGCGCGAAGACCTGGAAAAAGTGCTGGATAGCCTCAGTCCTCGTGAACGTGATGTCCTCCGACTCCGCTATGGTTTGGATGATGGTCGCATGAAGACTTTGGAGGAAATTGGCCAAATCTTCAACGTCACCCGTGAACGAATTCGTCAAATCGAGGCGAAAGCACTTCGTAAGTTACGTCACCCGAATCGCAACAGTGTTCTTAAGGAATATATTCGGTAATTATTAGTCATTAGTCATTGGTTATTAGCTTGACACCAATCTCTGATGACTAACCCAAACTGACAAAAAATTAAAAGCCTGGTAGTAAATTATTACTACCAGGCTTTTTTTTAATTTTTTATTTAGCTAATTCATGTAAATAAAACTTACAGAATGCCCCAAAAATGGAGGAAGCCTTGACCAGAAAGCAACTCGATGAGCGCAGCTGCTAAAAAGCCAATCATTGCCAAGCGACCGTTCCAGATTTCGGCTTGGGGTGTAAAGCCCCAGCGCCAAGCGTTGCGATCTTCAGTTACAGGAGTATTAACATTTGTTGCGTTTGTCATGGTTGGCACTCCAAACTAGATTTACGAATTATTATTGCCTTATGTAAACTAATATAACAAATATTTTCAAAAAAGCAACCTTTATTTATAGTTTTGTTGCTATATATTGACTTGATAATTTTTTCTTGCTATAGAGAAAAACTCTACCCTAAGATAGATGTTTTTCACAGTTAAATAATTTTTCTAGCAGTATAAATATACTTATTGATATATATTATCAACTATTCTAGCATGAGATTAGATATTTTTGGTTCAGATGTGGTTCAAATACATGAAAACTGATGTAACCTCCTTGGCGGTTGCTATATTAAACCAAAAACCTCACACGGAGAAGTCGCATGAGGTCTAAATCAGTTTCAATGGGGACTTCCGCAATCCGTTAAATTCGTACTTCCATGACTGAGATAATTCTTTCATCGCGATTCAGGTCAAGAACGCTTTCACCCTGACCATCTCTACCTAATATCGGCACTGTCTCTACAGGTATCCGCACAACACGCTCTTTATTGGTTAATAGTGCTACCTCAGCCGAGGCGATCGCCTTCACCATACCAGCTAAATGATCCGTTTTGCTGGCAAATTTCAGCGATTGTGTGCCTAAATTACCCCGGTCAGCCCGTTTTAAATTACTTACAGGGAGGCGTTTGGCATATCCTTCTTCCGTCACCAGCAATAAGTTATCGTCCCCAGCCGCAGTAATACAGCCCACCATTTTTTGATGTTTCAGTAGGCGTAATGCTTGTAACCCCATCGCTGTGCGACCCATAATCGGTAATTGTTGATCATCTGGGGCGAACTTCAACAAACGCCCGCCCGAACTGGCTAAAATCAGATTATCCTTGGGAGTGCTTAACTGGGTAAATAACAATTGATCATCATCTTTGAGCTTCAAAATCGTAATTCCCCGACGAGTCAGATTCGTAAATTCCTCCAAAGACAGGCGCTTAATTCTCCCCTCCTTAGTCAGGAGAACCAACTGTTTCGTTTCTAAACTTTCTGGTAGAATCAGGCGACTAACCACGGCTTCTTGAGCGCTTTGAGCCGTAGGACTGAGCATAGTAATTAGTGGTGTTCCCCGTGGAGAACGTCCAGTGGTAGGACGAATATCTCCCACATTCACAGGGTAGACTTTGCCACTACTGGTAATTACCAGCAAGTCTTGATCTGTGGCGGTCAAATCGGTTTGGATGATGAAGTCATGATCTGGTAGACCATTTTCCACTTTCGATTTTTTTCCTGATGGCTGGAGGCGACGCACATATCCTCGTTGGCTAAATTCTAAAACGACATCTTCGGCTGGTTCAGCAGATGGGGAATTTAGCGGATCTATATCGGCGGCTGTGCTTTGAAGTTTTTCTACTCCTTTGACTTTGGCAAACTCTTCACTATTCCTAGCTAATAGCTTAGTCCGGCGGGGATTGTTATATTTGCGCTTGAGCGATCGCAAATCTTTTTTCAGTGTTTTCAGTAATTTTCGGCGATCGCTGAGTAATCTTTGCAATGAATCAATTTGTTGACTGAGTTCCTCAAATTCTTGCTGCAAATTGCGCTGTTCTAAACTAGTGAGGCGGCGTAATGGCATTGCTAGAATCGCATCTCCTTGTGACTCACTCAAATCCAAACGGCTACAAAGGCTCATTTTGGCGGTAGTCCCATCAGCAGCTTCGCGTAAAATTTCAATTAATTGATCCAGTTGCGATAATGCTTTGAGTAACCCAGACACGATATGCAGCCGACTTTCGGCCTTACCCAACTCATAACTGTAGCGACGGTTGAGGGTTTCTTCGCGGAATTTCAAAAACTCCTCCAACATCTGCCGCAAACTTAACTGGCGGGGTTGTCCATCTACCAAGGCTAAAAGAATTGCCCCAAAGTTGCTTTGTAAAGCGGTTTGGTGATACAAGTTTTGCAGAAGTTCTTGGGGGTTGGTATCACGTTTGAGTTCAATTACTACCCGCATTCCTTCGCGATCGCTTTCGTCCCGCAGGTCAGAAATTCCATGCAAACGACCGTGATTGACTAAATCGGCTACCTTCTCAATCCAGCCAGCCTTATTCACTTGATAAGGCAATTCAGTGATAATAATTGCCGTGCGTCGCTTACTTCCTCTGGTAGGGGCAATTTCCTCTGTATTGGCGACTCCGCGCAGCACAATGCTACCCTTACCACTGGTGTATGCTTCCCGAATCCCTGTATCACCAACTATTTCTCCTCCGGTGGGAAAGTCGGGGCCAGGAATGATTTCCCATAATTTTTGGTCTGACAAATCCGGTTGGTCAATTAAAGCAATCAAGCCATCTACTAATTCACCCAAATTGTGCGGGGGAATATTTGTGGCCATACCCACAGCAATACCAGAACAGCCATTGAGTAATAGAAAAGGCAATTGAGCCGGGAGGACAGTGGGTTCTTGTTGGGAATTATCAAAGTTACCGATGAATTCCACAGTTTCATCGCCAATTTCTGCCAACATTCCCTCATAACTGATGGGTGCGAGACGCGTTTCTGTATAACGCATCGCGGCTGGTGGGTCATTATCAACGCTACCAAAGTTGCCATGTCCTGCCAATAGAGGATAGCGGCAGGAAAATTCTTGTACTAACCTGACTAAAGCATCATAAACTGATTGATCACCGTGAGGATGGTATTTACCTAAGACATCTCCGACTACACGGGCGCACTTACGATAGGGTCTATCTGGCGTTAAACCTAGTTCATGCATGGCATATAGAATCCGCCGATGCACTGGTTTTAAGCCATCACGCACGTCAGGTAAGGCTCGCCCCACAATCACACTCATGGCATATTCTAGATAAGACCGTTGCATCTCCGTGTGCAGGGCTGTTGTGATTACCTGTCCCGTGGGGAGAAGGTTTAACTGTTTTGCCATGAGTTTTTTCCCTGAAATTTAATTACACAAAGGTCGCTTGATTTGAACACCGCAGCAAACACAGCATAACGGATGAAATGGATTCCTAAAACAATTTTGATCGTCAAAGGATAAACAACAGTAGTATTATCCTTGATGATAAGGTAGTAATTTGATCATTAAAAAGGAGCTAGACAACTGTTTTTGTCAGCCTGTCATCTCCCTCAGTTCTATAAATAAAATCTCATGAAAACTGTTTTAATTGTTGAAGACGATTTAATTAATGCCCGCGTTTTTTCCAAAATTTTGACCAAACGGGGTGGCTTGAATGTCAAACATACCGAAAATGTGGATGAAGTCATGGAAATCGCCCATTCAGGAGAAGCTGACCTGATTTTAATGGATGTTTCTCTGTCAAGAAGTGTTTATCAAGGCCAGTCTGTTGATGGAATCAAAATTACACAAATGTTGAAATCAAACCCAGAAACGGCACATTTACCTGTTATTCTGGTAACGGCACACGCAATGGAAGGCGATCGCGAGAACTTTCTCAAGCAAAGCGGCGCTGATGACTACATCTCAAAGCCGGTTGTCGATCATCAGCATTTTGTTGAACAAATCATTGCACTTCTCCCCAAAGACATCCACTAAGAATTGATATCATCTTTCAGGAATACTTGCCCACTCATAGTTTGGGCGAATAGTTCCTGCTCTATACAGTATATATGTACTATAAGATGGTGTGTTCTGCAAGTGGTGCTGAGTGCTGAGTAAGAAGAACCCAGTGCATTCAAGGACTTCAAGCAATCAAAACTGACCTAACCGCCTTGACAGTTGCTATAAAAAAGGCAAAAGGTAAAGATTTTTTAATTTTTGCCTCTGTAACATCTGTAATTACGAATTACGTTAGCGTAGCTCTCCCAAAGGGAGCATTACGAACTAAGAATTACGAATTACAAAGCGGCTGATTAGTTTTACTGTAAATCTAGAGCCGCTTGAATGCGTGGCAATTCTAAGAATCTTTTGGCATCAGAAAGTAATCGTTCACCCCAGAGATTTTCCTTGAGAAAATCTAAACTGGCATAGCGCTGATCAATGCGGACTGCGGCTTCTCCCATTGACAGGGCTTGTTGGCGGTCGCCTTTATTATACATTGCCACTGCTAACGCTAATAAAGGTTCTGCCGCTTGTTTGTCGATGTTCACAGAAGTTCGCCATTGCTTAATTGCAGTGTCAATATCACCCTGTTCGTACTTGATTAAGCCCACATTATTAATCGCCGGCCAGAATTTGGGATCGAGAGCGAAAGATTTATTGTACTGAGCGATCGCTTCTGGCAATCGACCTAACATATAGTAGGCATTTCCCAGATCAAACAATCCTTCTGGGTTGTCAGGTTTTAACTGCAAACCCTTTTGGTAATGCGCCGCAGCGGCTTGGTAATTTTGCTGTTGAAAATTAGCCGAACCCAAAGCAAACAGAACATCAGGATTTTGGGGATTGAGGGATTGTGCTTTTTGCAAAGCGGCGATCGCCGCATCAAAATCTTTGGCTTGCAAATGTAACCCACCTAACAGAAACCAGACCCTATCATTATTAGGAGCCAGTTGACTAGCCAATCTAGCCCGTGGCAAAGCCAACTCAAACTGCTGAAATTGTCCGAGTTGAGCAGCTTCTTGTGCTAGACCCAACCCTTGTTGTTCCAACTTTTCTGCATCTAGTTGCAGAGTAGGAGGTATCAGCGCCTGTGCGTGAACTGCCTTTGGCATACTCCACAAACCACAGACAACCAGAAGAGAAATCAAACTAATATGTTTAGGCACACTACCGCCTCTTAGCCACAAATCAAGGAATCTTCCAGTTAGCTTAAACGATCTCTGCTTGAGAAGAAAGACATTCGTTGAGATAAAAAAGTGAGTACAGGATTTTTTAGGTAAATAAAGTACACAGTAATTTCTACTAGATTGAAAAATATTAATGACTTTAGTCATACTCCCAGGTAGAAGTACTAGTGACTTTTGTCATACATAGTCAAGACACTTTTAGGTAGATAATATTTACCATCAATTACAATTTTGTTAATCTTACTGAAAAGTAATTGAAGTTTTATACCAGTAATGGAGTCGATTTCATGTTGAAACGAATTAGCCCAATCATGGTCTTGACTGTGGCTCTATCAGTTTCACAACTTTTTGCAGAATAATCATTTTAGACTTCCCAATGGAATCATCTTGATCATTTAAGACTCTTAGGTTTTAAAAATTGTGTCATAATTTTGTTTAAAATATACCCTTCCAATTCTTGATCTGGATTTAATCGCTACCCTACAGTCAGCCCTTTTCCTAGCGATAACTAGAAACTGACAAAATTGTAAGTATAGGGCTACCAGGCGACAGTTCTAGCGATTCAGAACTAGCTCGGTAGCCATTTTTTTTCAACTGGAACTTTATATGAAAATTGATACATCAAAACCAGTAGATTCTTCATCTGTGATCACAAAGGTAAATAAAAAGAGCCGAAAGCATTGGCTGTTTTGGTTACTCATCCTCGGACTTGTGGGTGGTGTTAGCTATGCGGTTTATTACCAATTAGCGGTTCGTCCTAGTCAACAAGCAAGAGAGCAGGTACTGACACAGCCTGTAGAAAGACAGAGTTTAACAATCACAGTTTCCGCAAATGGCACTGTGAAGCCTGAAAGGTCAATCAACCTCAGCCCTAAAAATTCAGGAATATTAAAAAGACTGTTGGTAAAGGAAGGAGATAACCTCAAAGAAGGGCAAATTGTCGCTTATATGGATGATTCCAACCTGCAAGGGCAACTCATCTCGGCTCGTGGACAACTGGCGCAAGCCCAAGCAAATCTCCAAAAATTAGAAGCAGGTAATCGCCCTCAAGATATTGCCCAAGCTCAGGCACAATTAGAAGAAGTACAAGCAAATCTGCGAAGGGCGCAAGCAGGTAATCGTCCTCAAGACATCGCCCAAGCCCAAGCCCGCTTAAATAGCGCTCAAACTAATTTAAATAGAGCAGAAGATGATTTCCGTCGCAACGAGCAACTATATAATGCTGGTGGCATTTCACTTCAGATTCTCAACCAAATTCGTGCAGATCGTGATAATGCCCAGTCTCAGGTAAATGAATCCCAACAAGCATTGGCGTTGCAACAAGCAGGATCACGTTCAGAAGATATTGATCAACTTAGAGCTACAGTCAAGCAGAGAGAGGAAGCTGTAGGACTTTTGAGAGCCGGAACGCGACAAGAAGACATTGATGCCGCGCGCGCTCAAGTGATGTCGGCTCGTGGTTCGCTACAAAACATTCAAGCCCAAATCAATGACACCATAATTCGCGCCCCTTTTGATGGTTTGGTAACGAGGAAATTTGCTGATCCTGGGGCTTTCGTAACTCCGACAACTGCTGGTAGTGATGTATCTTCTGCTTCTTCTTCTTCAATTTTGTCTCTAGCTTCTATCAATGAAGTAGTCACAAGTTTAGCTGAAACCAATATTTCTCAAATCAGCCTTGGTCAACCAGTCACAATTCGGGCTGATGCTTACCCAGGAGAAACCTTTGCCGGAAAAGTTAGTCAAATCGCGGCTCAAGCTGTAGTCGTGCAGAACGTTACCAGTTTTGAAGTGAGAGTATCACTGGTAGACCCCCAAAACCGACTGCGGTCGGGAATGAATGTGGAAGCCGAGTTTCAAGTAGATCAAGTGGAAGATGCTTTAGTTGTGCCTACTGCTGCGGTTGTGCGTCGAGAAAGTGGTACAGGTGTATTTGTCGCAGGATCTGATGGAGAACCTGTTTTTACTCGCATTGAGACTGGACTGACTGAGAATAACTTTACCCAAGTGAAGTCGGGATTGTCAGGAGATGAGGAAGTTTTGCTGAGTTTCCCGCCGGGATCACGTCCGCGATCTACACCACGAGGCGGTGGTATTCTTCCTGGTATGGGCGGCGGTGGCGGTGGTGGTCGCAATCGCGGTGGTGGCCGTTAATTTTAGTTTTAAATATATGTATCTTTTAGGTGAATTGTGAAGATTAGTTTTTTAACGAACCGCCAAGTCCAAGTACGCCAAGGGAACCAAGAGAGTTTACAAACTCGTTCTGTGCCATTACTAGAAATTTTGTCAATGGCAGTGGAAACACTTTGGAGTAATAAGTTACGCACAGGTTTAACTATGCTGGGTGTGATTATTGGTATTGCTTCTGTGATTGCTATTACTTCTGTGGGTCAAGGGGTACAAAGAGGGGTTGAGCAACAAATTCAAGCTTTGGGTACTGATGTCATTCAAGTTTTGGCTGGTACGGCTAGAGGGGGTAATGTTCGTCAAGGTTTGGGTTCTAGTAGTACTTTAACTTGGGAAGATGCTAAGGCGATCGCCACACAAGCCCCATCGGCTGAAGTTGTTTCTGCATACCTTCAACGCAATACACAAGTGGTTTATGGACAGCAAAATACTTCTACAACCGTTTTTGGTACAGATTTAAATTACCCAGAAGCGAGAAATACTTTTCCCCAGCAAGGGAGATTTTTTACTCAAGAAGAATTAGATAATGCGACACAGGTGGCTATTATTGGCCCTACAGTCCAGAGGACACTGTTTGGACAGGACGACAATATTCTCGGTGAGAGAATCCGCATTCAGGGTGAGCCTTATGAAGTGATTGGGGTGATGGAACCTAAAGGTTCTCAAGGACCGAATGACCGAGATGACCAAGTTTTTATTCCTCTCACCAGTATGTCGAGAAGAATAGTCGGCAACAATGCCCTCACAGGTATCTCTGTGAATGGGATGTTAATTAAATCTGGTAGTCCGGAAAAGTTAGAAGCGGCTCAGTTTCAAGTCACCAATCTGTTACGTCTACGCCACAACATTTATCCACCACAACCTGATGATTTTCGACTGACTAACCAAGCTGATATTGTCAGTACGTTTACAAATATTGTCGGTTTATTTACGGTCATGGTAGTGGCGATCGCCGGAATTTCCTTAGTCGTTGGCGGTATCGGTATTGCTAATATTATGCTGGTTTCTGTTGTGGAACGGACGCGAGAAATTGGCATTCGTAAAGCAGTTGGAGCCACCAATTCAGCCATTCTCAATCAATTTTTAGCCGAAGCGATCGTCATTTCCACATTGGGAGGAGCCATTGGCATGGGCGGTGGTATTTTAATTGCCTTTGGTGCTGCAACTGTGTTTAAATTTCCCTTTGTGATCTCAGTTCTATCAATCATCGCCGGGTTCGGATTATCTTTAGGCGTAGGCCTACTCGCTGGTGTAATTCCTGCCCGTAATGCCTCCAAATTAGATCCAATTACCGCTTTAAGAAGCGATTAGATAATTCGTAATGGGCTGCGCCCCGCTTCTCTGCGAGACGCTGCGCGAACGCTAACGTAATTCGTAGTTTGTAATTTATATGACCACAATGATTTGGATGGAGTCTATAACTAAAACTTACCATCTAGGAGAAATGACTGTTCCTATACTCAAGGGGATTCAACTCTCCATAGAAGAAGGGGAATATGTTTCTATTATGGGTGCTTCAGGTTCGGGTAAATCTACCTTGATGAATATTGTCGGGTGTCTGGATCGCCCCACGGCGGGAAACTATATTTTTGAAGGCAGAAATCTGACTACTTTCGATGACGATGAATTAGCGTATATCCGTAACCAAAGAATTGGCTTTGTTTTCCAGCAATTTAATTTATTAGCCAGGGCGACAGCGCTAGAAAACGTGATGCTACCAATGATTTATGCTAATTTACCTAAGCCAAAACGCCGAGAAAGGGCATTATCAGCATTAAATATGGTAGGACTAGGCGATCGCATCTCTAACCGTCCTAATCAACTTTCTGGGGGACAACAGCAACGAGTTGCGATCGCTCGTGCTTTGGTGAATCGTCCAGCTTTGGTTTTAGCGGACGAACCAACTGGTGCTTTAGATACCGAGACTTCCCACGATGTGATGAATTTACTCACAGAACTGAATGAGCAAGGAATCACCATTGTAATTGTGACTCACGAGCCAGATATTGCTGCTCAAACTCAAAGGATTATTCGTGTTCAGGATGGTTTGATAGTAGGCTAATTTTGTACGACAATTCTTATAATTACTGAAAAAACTGATTAATTACGACATCTCACTATGAATTTATCCTTATTTTGTATGCATTCTACCAGGTTGGCTGCGGCGATTATCGCTCTCCTGATTCCCAGTTTACCTAGCAGTGTAGCGGCTCAAACTCCCCCAGAGACCCAGCCTGATGCTGTGCAAGTTCCGGATTTTCTCAATCCTCATCCCAATCCTCTCCTTGTTCCCACTCGACCAGAAGAAGTGAAAATTCAGCGCACTCAGCCGATAACTTTAGCTGAGGCTTTGGAACTAGCTAAACGCAACAATCGAGAATTACAGGTAAGCATATTAGAGCTAGAACGTAGTCGTTCAGCATTAAGAGAGTCTCAAGCTGTTCTGTTTCCTAATGTTGATGTCCTCACTGGCTTGACTAACAGGGGTGATGGTTTTACTGGTGACGCATCTCAATCCAGCACTTCTTTTAATGGTGAAGCACGAATTAATTATGATCTTTATACCTCTGGTAATCGCCGAGCTAGTATCCGCGCGGCTGAGGAACAGCTAAGGATAGATGAATTAGATGTAGAGAATCGGTCTTTAGAAATCCGCCTAAATGTCACTACTCAATATTACAATTTGCAAGAAGCAGATGAACAAGTCAGAATTAATCGGTCGGCGGTAGAAAATTCCCAGGCTAGTTTGCGGGATGCTCAAGCTAGAGAACGGGCTGGAGTCGGTACGCGGTTTGATGTGCTGCAATCTCAAGTAAATTTGGCAAATGCTCAACAAAGCCTGACTAGTTCTCTTTCAAACCAGCGAATTGCCCGTCGTCAGTTTGCGGCTTTGTTAAATTTAGCACAGTCAGCCGAGATTAGTGCCGCAGATGCTGTCCAAGTGGCGGGACTTTGGCAACAAACCTTAGAAGAATCTATTATCCAAGCCTTCCAAAATCGTCCAGAATTACCACAGGCTTTAGCACAAGCTAATATTTCAGAACAACAGCGAAGACAGGCTCTTTCACAGCTAGGGCCGCAAATTAGTTTAAATGGCATTTACAACGTCTTCGATGGCTTTGACGATGGTGTAAGCCTGACTGATGGTTATTCTGTGGGACTCAGAGCCAGTTTAACTTTATTCGATGGGGGCGCAGCTAGAGCTAGAGCAGCACAGTCTAAAGTTAATATTGCGATCGCACAGAGCCAATTTGCAAGTCAGCGTGAACAAATTCGCTTTGATGTGGAACAATTCTATGCTCAATTACAGTCAAACTTAGATAACATCCAAACTTCTGGGGTAGCTTTAAATCAAGCCAGGGAAGCTCTGCGTTTAGCAAGATTGCGCTTTGACGCTGGCGTTGGGACTCAAACCGATGTAATTTTTGCCGAAAACGATTTGACAAGAGCTGAAGGTAATCGAGTCTCAGCAATTTTAGATTACAACCGGGCTTTGGCTAATTTACAAAGGACTGTAACATTCAGGAGTGTTAGATAATCAGAATGGCAAAATTAGCCAATCGGGTGAAGGCATAAATAAAGACTAAAAGCTAATATAAAGAAAGATTAAGCAACTGTAAAGCTGAATTTCAGTCTAGTTGTTTAGTTGATCAAGAAATATTGGTACTTAGTCCACACGTGTTTTAAATCCCGGCACTGGCTTTATCAATCTATTAAAGCCAAGTGATATTCGTAGGCTACTGATTTATGGTTACGCAAATAGAATTGCCTTTAATTGGCAAAGTTAAATATCCACTACGCTGGGGGATAGGGTTAATAGTTGCAGGTTCTTTAGCTGTAGGTACAACTATTACCTATAACCTGGCAAATCAGCGCAATCGTGAACAAAATATTACTGAATTAACTGTTCCTGTAGAAACACAAAATGTAACTTTAAGAATTACAGCCAGTGGTAAAGTTGTGCCGATTCAAAGTGTGAATATTAGTCCCAAAAACCCTGGGGTGCTGGCACAGTTATATGTCGAACAAGGCGATCGCGTCGAACAAGGCCAAGTTCTCGCGCGAATGGATGTAGGCGATATTCGGGCGCAAATCCTCCAGCAACGCGCCAATTTAGCTCAGGCACAGGCACAATTAGACCAAGCGCGTGCGGGGAGTCGTCCTCAAGAAATAGAGCAAGCTAAGGCGCGTTTAGCCCAAGCAGAGGCACAGTTAAGTCAAGCCCGTGCAGGAAATCGTGATCAGGAAATTGCCCAAGCACAGGCACAGGTAAATTCAGCCCAGGCACAGGTAAATCTCACCCAATCACGGGTCAGGCGTTATCAAGAATTAACCCAGCAAGGCGCAACTTCTCAAGACCAATTAGAACAGTTTATTAGTGAAGACCAAAGAGCAAAAGCGAGTTTAGAAGAAGCACAAAAACGACTTTCATTGTTAGAAGTTGGTAGCCGGAATGAAGAAATAACAGCTAGAGAAGCGGCTGTAACCGAAGCCCGCGCCGCATTGGTATTGTTACAAAATGGCAGTCGTCCAGAGGAAATTGCTCAACGTTTAGCAGCAGTCAAAGCGGCGGAAGCTCAAATTCAAGCGGCTGAAGTGAGATTACAAGATACTGTGATTCGTGCGCCTTTATCCGGTATTGTCACCCAGAAATATGCTAACGTTGGCGCTTTTGTGACTCCCACAACTTCCGCTTCTACCAGTGCATCGGCAACTTCTAGTTCCATTGTGGCAGTTGCACGGGGTTTAGAAGTGCTGGCTCAAGTCCCAGAGGTGGATATTGGTAGAATTAAACAGGGACAGCAGGTGGAAATTGTGGCTGATGCCTATCCTAATCAAGTATTTAAAGGTAATGTACGTTTGATTGCTCCCGAAGCTGTGGTAGAACAAGGTGTAACATCCTTTCAGGTGCGGGTAGCTCTGGATACGGGTATAGAGCAACTGCGTTCTGGCTTAAATGTGGATTTGACCTTTTTAGGCGATCGCCTCAGTGATGCGTTAGTTTTACCCACAGTAGCAATTGTCACCGAACAAGGACAAACTGGTGTCTTAGTCACAGATGAAAAAAATCAACCCCTATTTCGTGAAGTCACCATTGGGGCGCAAATCGCAGACCAAACTCAAATTTTACAGGGAGTGAAACAAGGCGATCGCGTATTTATCAACCCACCAAAAGACTACATAACCAAAAAGGCCAAAGAGCAGAATAACCAATAAAATCTTCCACGCATCTCTTAAAGTTACGAATTACGAATTACGAATTACGAATTACAAATTAATATGAATCTTTTAGAAAGTATGCAAATGGCAGGAAAAACCCTGCTGTCAAATAAATTGCGTAGCGCTTTGACAATGCTGGGAATTGTCATTGGTAATGCTTCAGTAATTGCCATGATTGGGATTGGCGAAGGTGGACAAAGGTTTGTTGCTCAACAATTGGAATCTTTAGGGCCAAATGTGTTATTTGTCATTCCAGGTAATCGAGCCAGTCAGCGCATTTCTAGAGAATTGCCAAAAACTTTAGTATTTGAAGATGCTGAGGCGATCGCGAATCAAGTCCCAACGGTAGCAGCAGTCACAGGAGAATTAAATAGTCGGGAGGTACTCACTTATCGCAATCAAAATACTAATGTAAATATCATTGGCACAACTCCCAGCTTTCTGACAGTGCGTAACTTTGAAATTGCCACAGGGCGATTTTTCACCGATGTAGATATGAGGCGCAATAACCAAGTTGTGGTCTTGGGCGCAGACTTAGCAGAAAGACTATTTGGTAATAGTAACTCCATCGGTCAGCAGTTGCGGATTAAAAATGCTAGTTTTCAAGTAATTGGGGTCTTAGAAAGCAAAGGCTCAAGCTTAGGTGTGAATTACGATGAAGCCGCTTTCATTCCAGTGATGACAATGGCTAACAGAATTGTGGGGCGAACTTCTCCCTTTGGATTAGAGTTAACTTATATAATCGTTTCAGCTAATAATACCGAGAGTGTGGATGCAGCAAAGTTTCAAATTACTAATTTGCTGCGTTTGCGGCACAAAATTACTGGAGAAGATGATTTCATGATCAATACTCAAAAGGATGCTTTGCAAACCGTTGGTCAAATCTCAGGTGCATTAACAATTATGCTAGCTGCGATCGCCGGGATATCATTATTTGTTGGTGGCATTGGTATCATGAATATTATGCTAGTTTCCGTCACCGAACGCACCCAAGAAATTGGACTGCGGAAGGCAATTGGCGCAACTGAACAAGATATTTTACTGCAATTCATTATTGAAGCGGTGATAGTTTCCGTCATCGGCGGTTTACTTGGGACTACAGTTGGTGTGAGTGGTATTGTATTGGTAGCAGTAGTCACACCCTTAGAAGCAGCAATTTCTCCCATAGCGATCGCAACAGCCGTTGGTGTCTCCGGCGGTATTGGTTTATTTTTTGGTGTCGTTCCCGCCCGGCGTGCTGCTCAACTTGACCCGATTGTAGCCCTCAGAAGTGCTTAGAGGATATTTGTCAAGTCTAATTTAATGTGAGTTCGACGGAACCTAACCCCAACCCCTTCCCTACAAGGCTACCGTGTACACACAAGTAGTGTCTGCAAGGGTTTCAAGCCTTATAGACCTTTAAATTGTCATTACGAGTGCAGCGATAGCGGAACGAAGTAATCGCATTTAGACTCGGTTAACCTCCTAAATTAGGTTGAGATGTATTCGCCAAATAATTGATTAAATCGCTTTGGCTAGAGAAATCTAACAACGCTTCAGCTAAATCCTCTAGTCGAGTAATAGATAGAGCGCGAATTTGCTCTTCTATTTCTGGTTCAATTGCACCAAGGCGACGTGTTAGCTGACGTAAAATCAGTTGTAGCGCCTCTTGTTTTTTCCCTCTTTCTTCTCCCTGTTGCAAACCTTTTTGCAAAATATCTTGGTAAATCACAGATTCTTGCATAATTTCCTCTCTAAATAGCTGTTGAATCAAACCTTTATCAAATCGCAAACCAGCTAGAACCTGAACACAAGCTGAAATATTCTGTCGCTCGTCTGTTACCTCAATCATATCGACACTAGCGGCGACTTGCGCTAATAAGTCCTGGGGTGAATTGGTTCTAGCCAATGTCGCCAGTGGTAAAAGTGCAGGATTCGCTAATAGGGGTGTGGGATCTTCTTCCCATAAGCGAATCACGCGATACTCATGTCTAGTTTTCTTGTCTACATACTGTGTATTAAACACAATTTCTGAGGAAGTGGGTTGTAAGAAAATCAACACCTGTTCAATATCACACCAATATTGGCGTTTTAATCTGGTGTAATAATCCAGCATCCGAAAATCGAGTGGATATGTGGAGTTTGGTGTGGTTTGAAACTCCAAATGTAAAATTTGGTTGGCGATTTGCAGAAATGTTACCGAATCAGCGCGAATGGGTTCCAGGTTCAATTCTGTTTTTAGGACTTGGATATCTGGGGTTTCAGATGCAAGTAACCATTGAGCAAATTCAGTGGGATACTTTTCGGCAAGGTATTTGCAGGTGTTATCGTAACTCAAGATTGCTGACTACGTGACTGTATTTATATATTAATGGTGAGAGTAGTGTATTTTACTCTGTCATAATAATAAAAGTGTGACATGATACCTGCACCTGCTAATGGACGAACAGCGCCAACAGGCTTATTCTCAGCTAATTGAAAGTTTGCTCAAATGCCCGGATGGAGAAGAACCAGAAATATTAGCGGCTCATACAGAATTACTGGATGCTGGCTTTTTGCAAATGTGGGAGAGAGTATAACTAATGTGGCGAATATTAAATTGGCTGAAAAATTTGGCAGGTTTACTAAATTCACCCAGGAAAACATCTCAAGCAGATGGTGAGACTTCCACTTTCACCTCAGATGATATAAACGTTTATGGGCAATTTTTACAAGAGGTATTTTTAGCAACAGCAGAAAGCAACGGTGATCCTCAAGTAATTTACCCCTTGCTGGCAGCCAATACTGATAAACTCAATCCTATTTTTGCAGAATTATTGCGTCTTTGGGCAACAAAAACCCTAGTAGAAGTTGAAACAGACACAGCAACATCCATCGCCGCAGTAATTGTTGAATTGAGTAATCTGATTCAGCAGTTTCCCTTGGGTAGCAAAGCCAACAACATGGAAATTGCTATTGCTGGCTACGAAATCGCCCTTACTGTTTACACCCGCACTGCCTTTCCTGAAAAATGGGCTGCAACGCAAAATAATCTGGGGAATGCATACTTATACAGAATATTAGGAGAACGAGCGGAGAATCTGGAACTGGCGATCGCCGCTTATCAACAAGCTCTGTCAGTCAGAACCCGCACTGCCTTTCCTGAAAAATGGGCTGCAACGCAAAATAATCTGGGGAATGCATACTTATACAGAATATTAGGAGAACGAGCGGAGAATCTGGAACTGGCGATCGCCGCTTATCAACAAGCTCTGTCAGTCAGAACCC